>NZ_JACJPV010000050.1 GCF_014696225.1 Anabaena sp. FACHB-1237
ATAGGGATCTAAATGCCGCAATTAATTTATCGCGTCTGGCTAAGGCGTGTAAGTCTACTGAGGGATAACCGCTCCCATGCTCCCATTGAAGTAGAAAGTAAAGTCTAGTTTTGTCTAGGTTTTATATAGCAGATGATATTAGAAATGATTACTACAATAATGATCTACAAGTTTGAAAATCTGACTTTACAGGAGGTTCAAGTTATGCTAGGAATATCATTAGAAAGAAGTCGCGCTTATCAAGAAATTAAACAAGAAGGAAGACAAGAAGGAAGACAAGAAGGAATCAAAGAAAGTGCTTTAAATTTAGTTATGCGACAGTTAACTAGACGGTTTGGAGAATTACCAGAGGAAGTAAAAAATAAGATTACTAAGTTATCTTTGACTAACTTAGAAAATCTTGCTGAAGCGTTGTTAGATTTTACTAATTTACTAGATGTACAGGTTTGGTTAAATCAACTGCAAGATTAATTTATTGTAGGAGTATTGTAGGGGTTTAGCAGTGCTAAACCCTGAAATTATGTGGGAATTTCTTTATTTTGTTGACGATAGGCAATAATCATTTCCTGGAGAGCATCTTTTACAGCAGTTTCCGTTATTATGAGGTACAGATGTTAATGATAAAACCCTTGTAACACAGGCATCTTGCCTGTTGATAGTGTACCTCATTTACCTCAAATCTGCTGTATCAATGATTTAGGTGAAATTTAATATCTTGGTTAATCATCTACTGTTCATTACTGTAATTATAAACTGACCTAACAATTATTAATCATAATGACGGCGATCGCTTTCCATTCCACATAATAAAAGAAAAGCGATCGCTCTTCATTTTCTTAAATGTTATCTATTGTTGGAAGGATCAGGAAGAACTTTAAAAGAACACTCTGATGAGTTTGATGATGAAACATCTACTGTTCATTACTGTAATTATAAACTGACCTAACAATTATTAATCATAATGACGGCGATCGCTTTCCATTCCACATAACAAAAGAAAAGCGATCGCTCTTCATTTTCTTAAATGTTATCTATTGTTGGAAGGATCAGGAAGAACTTTAAAAGAACACTCTGGTCCAAAACAAGGCATTAACAAGGCAGAAGTATCTCCTCTTTGCTTACTAGCATTGTTATTCCCTTGAAATTTTATTTCTCCTGTAATTCCGTAAAATGTGTTAGAAACTAATTCTTTATGAACTTGAGTATATTCACCAGGTTTTAAGGGCAGATTATTCAATTTAGATAAAGCCTCTATCGTAACATACAAAGAATCATAGGCTAAAGCCATTCGCATAGACTGTTCATGTTGCTCACGTTTGTCAAGTTGCTGACCTTGTGAATATTCTTTGGATAGCATCTCGTTAAGTATAATTTCCTTTTTTTCTCCCTCCCTACGAAGAAAGTATTGCTTGCTTGTATCAGATTCCTTTGACCAAGGCACTACAATCACAAGATTTTTAGCTTTACTTGCATCCTCATAAGCATTGACAACATTACAAGCACCTACTAAAAGATTTGGATATTTAGGTTGTTGTTGTAATTGTAGTATTCTTTTGGTATTGTTAATTTCAATTTCTTCTCCTGGAGATTGAGTAAAAGCATCAGGGCATAAAAAAATAGCTTTGTTTTTTGGATCATTGTTAATATTATCCAAATCCTTATCTATTTCTTGTTTTTCTTCTAGTTTTTTTCCTAATCTATTCAATTTAGATGGATTATATCCTAATTCCTTTACAAAAGAAGTGGAATATAATGTTCCATCTCTATAAAAAACAAATAGTTTTTCTGTTTCAATGCTTTTGTTTTTAAAATAACTTTTTAGCTTCTTAGCCATTCCCTCATTTGTTGAAATAATTTGATAAAGATTTGGTTTGTTTTTCAATGATAATGATTCATCTATTTTCAATGATTCACGTACATTAAAACCTTCTGTAGCTGATGATGAAAAAGTAATTACAGGAATATTCTTGGGATTACTGGCATTATATCGGAGCATTGCATAATATGTAATTCTTGAACCGTAGTGACCTATGATAGCGTATGGGTTTCTGTTTTTTATCTCTTCAGCCACGTTAAAAACATCCACAATATTATCATTATCTTTCTTGTTACCATCTCCCGCATTATTTGTGTCATTAGCCAGTAAAATTAAGACTTTTTTGGAATTAGTTTCATTATGCGTTTTTTGAAGATAACTTATTGCTTGAATAGTG
Organism: Anabaena sp. FACHB-1237; assembly: GCF_014696225.1. Classification (GTDB taxonomy): domain Bacteria; phylum Cyanobacteriota; class Cyanobacteriia; order Cyanobacteriales; family Nostocaceae; genus FACHB-1237. The sequence continues at coordinate 2,214 of NZ_JACJPV010000050.1, forward strand.
TATCTACTTGTTGCATAATATCCTTCTTCTGGATCAAGTCCTGGAAGAGCAACAGCAATAAGAAGTATATTTTTGATTTCATCAGGTTTGGAGCTAACTTTTTGAAGTATTTTAGCATTCTCTAAAAATATAGATGTTTCGACTCTTACATCATTCAACATTTTCAACGTTGAGGATGAGGTAAGTTTTGCTTTTGTCGTTTCTTTTGTCGTTTCTATTGCCGTTAATGTTTCTTGTAAATACTTTTCTGCATTATCAAAATCTCCTTTACCAAAAGCTTCCATCCCCTGGCGTTTTTTGGTCACAAAATCGCCATTTAACACAGGACTATCGAATATAGATTTTTCCCCACAAGACAAAAAAGCATTAACTATGCTATCAGCTTTTGAGTAGCAAAAAGTTTGTATTGCTTGAGGTAATTTTTTTACTAAATCTATAGTAGGTGGAGTTTGTATTTTAATAGTAGGTGGAACAATTGATCTAAGGCCAAGCGCAAGGAAAAACACGACTAAGAAAAATAATCCCCATTTTTTGATCTTCTCCCGAATTTTGTCGAATAAAGAAGGTTTATCCAACATTTCCCAGGTTAGTTCAGGAATCTTATCTTTCTGAAAGAATATAGGAGGCGGATAGGAAGGATCTAATTGTCTTTTAGCATTTCGTAAAGCTGAAGATAATTTTTTTGTTTTCTTAAATTGTTCAATAAAGCGTTCAAGAAAATTTGCTGCAACTTCATTTGGCACAATTTCTCTAAATACAATTACTCTAGGTACACCAAATTCCAAGGCTTTTTTTGCTAAACCAGTACCATCACAGCAGTTAAAAATAAGTAATTGTAATCCATTATTACTAGCTATATTTAACGCATTTTTTAGCTTATCAATATCCATTTCCTCATGTTCACTAATTGTTATTAAACCCGTGAAATCATCTGCTTCAATAGTTCTACCATGTCCAGCTACTAATATCGCTGACCATCCTTTATCATCTGATAATGTATCTATAATCTTCTGTGTTGTTAGTGGTTCTGGTTTAGGTGGTTCATAATCCAAACTCAATACTTCTGAAATTACCAGTCTTTTAATTTTCTGTAGTAATGTTTCATTTGATATATTTGATACAATAGTTGCATTAGCGCTTAATTTTCTCAGTGCCTGTTTATGCCTATTCAAATCGAGACCGTCTGTCTCTGCAAAAATACCTAATATTCTCATAAATAAATCAACTTCTCAACATCCATACCTCATAATACCAGAAACTGGTGTCAATGTAGTTAATTTACAGCACATTCCATCTACATGAGGTACACTTACACTATCAACACAGCAAGATGCCTGTGTTACAAGGGTTTGATCATTAACATCTGTACCTCATCATCACGGAAACTGCTGTAAAACCATTGTAGAGACGTTCCATGGAACGTCTCTACAATCTTTTTTGGAGATGTATGATTTATTAAATGGTATTATATACTATTTCAGCATTTTTAAATTTATCGAAGAATTTCCACATATCTAAACGCATATATTTTATTAATCGAGGGTCATCTGTCTCAACTCTTACTAGAATAGAATCGTTTTGCTCAAAATAAGCAAGCATTCTTGTTTCTATATTATCAATAAATAAAGGTGAAGACTGTAACCAACTATTAATGCTTTTTTTTAATGAGTCATTGCGTAATTTTAACCCCTGTTGTAACTCCTGTTTCGTTATATTGTGACGAACAGGAGTAGGAGCAACACTGATCAAAGGATTTAGTATCACGTCATTATAATAATTTCTCCACTCCTTATAAGTAGTAAATACGCTATCTGCTGATGGCAAAAAATTTCCCTGAGATTCTCCAGGCTCCTTATGATCTTTTTTCCATTTACCATACACTATGTAAGTAGCTTTATCCGCAGGATGTGTTCGAAATCCAAGGGTGGCAGAGGGGGTGGTAGAGGGCATAATTTATCAGGTTTTATTTGATTATTTATATGAGAATAGCGAAACAATTTTAACCAATTTTGAAACCATTGACAATCCTCAGATACAAAAATTATCACTCATGCTCTGTCCTTCTAAACTTAGCTCTACTCTAAATTTGTCACCTCGATCACACAACAAAGGACTTAGTTGAATGAACAAATTATCTCGCCCTGATGTTATTTTCTGTAGACTTTCCCCAGACTGTAAATCTATTGCAGTGAGACTTAGGTTAATAGGTAAATAGGGATTACCATTACTAGGATGAACCTGGATTAAGACTTGATATTTATTGTTATTCTGGACTTCAATTTCTAATACTAGAATAACAGATTCTTGTTGTGATCCAATATAGAAATTAACCAATTTAGCCCGTTTAAACGACTTGATAACATTAGTAGATAAAGTAACCAATTGTGGTGGTTTTCTGATCAAATCACTTGTTAACTTCCATCCTAATTCTATAGCTTGATCAAATTGAGAATTTAACCATTTTCCCAAATCAATCATGATATTATCTTCTTGAGTTAATTGTTGTAACCATTGTTGATTATTTAACAAGGCACACCATTGTTCAAAATCCCATTTTAAACCACATTTTAAACCAGGAGAATACAAACGAGGAGAATAAGGCGAGGTTTTCATGTATTTCTTGTATTCTTGAATTAATGCTTGTGCTTCAGATTCTTTTAAACTAGACAAATGTTGAACACTACCTTTTTCCTCAGACAATTCTAAAGCTATCCAGAGAGTTTCTAAATCATCAATTACATCATTGGCATCCACAATATAGAGCTTTTCAAATTCATCATAATCGGCTCTTCTTTGCAAATTTTTACGAGAGATAAAACCCCAAATATGTAGATAATTTGTTTCTAAATCTACTCGCACAGGTAAGTAATAATCTCCTGCTAAATTAGGAACATCTACCCATTCTTTCTGAACTTCAAAACCTTCTAAATCTGTGGCATCACTTGGTATTAAAATCAAACGTTTGCCACAAATATTGACAACTGAACCATTAATAAATTGCCAAATTCTTGCCAAGTCATTCTCACTAGGAAAAAGTTGATTATTAGATTCTATTTCTTGATATTCTTTAAGCCATTTTCTGAATAATTTGTGACAAAGATAATTAAAATAAGCGTAATTACGCCTTGTTGGATTGGCATAATAACGAGTATTACCTTCGGCTTCTTTTTTATCTTGCTCACTAATTTTAATCCACAGATGCTCTAGGTAAAAGTTTTTTAGTTCTTCTATATTCAGCATAACTACTTCCTCTTGATTGTTGATTTGATTGAAACTGATATTCATGGTTATATCTCCTTTTTGTGATTTTGATGTACTCAAATTAATCTCTATTTTGTTCTTATCCACTGGGATAGATAGTTTCTAGCAACCTCATCTAAGTTAATGTTATATTGATCCTGAACTTTTGAGATCATAATATCTGTCTTCATGTTGATTGTTGTGTGTGAGGTAACAATATATGCACTAAAAATCTGCTCAAATTCATCAACAAAAATTCTCTTTAAAATTGGAATTCTCAACTGTTGACCATTTACTGCTCTATTCTTCAAAAGCTGTATAAACAAGTTTAATTGTTCAGATGATGGTTCGGTACCGCAAGATGGAAAATACCCCTTTGCTATTTTGTCATATAATCTATTCAATTGGCGGGAAACGATATACTGCCTTGTTATGTATCGTTCAGCAATCTCAACTTGATTGATGTCCAACCCATGATTTAAGATTGCAAAGATTATTCGTCTATTTATTTCTGGGTTACTTCTGCCATCTAGTCTACGTAATAAATTACGAATAAAATCGCATAAATCTAATAATAAACAAGAATCATATTCTGGACTAATTACTGTACTTTCAACGCCATGAGCATCTATACTTACAGTATGACTAGCTATAGGTGATCTTTCATAATCTCTTATTGCTTGTCCAATTTTTTCTAACATTATTTTGGATTTTGCGCCATTAATAGATTCCCAAGTTTCTGGTTTTATTTCATTATATCTATCAGCAACTAGTTGATAATTATCTTCCTTCCATTGACTGATAGCAAGGTGCGAAGGTAATATTTCACTGGTTCTTACTTCTTTAAATCTGTTAAAAAAAAACATATATTGTTCTGTATTTTCATGATTATATCCTGCTCTTTCTAAGGATGATTGTACTCTTTTACTTGTTGTTCTAGCAGCTAGTCCTACATTGCTATGGCCTATGGTAGTATCTCCTACAAGTTCTCTTAGAATAACAAAAATCTGGTATTTAATTTTACGGTCAACATAGCCAGTAAAAATCCGAAATTGAATCTGAGCAGAACTTTCATCAAAAGTATATCTACTAAAGTCAAAATCTTGAATAAATAGTTCTGGTGCAAATTCTGTTGAGGAACAAGATAAAAAATTCTGAGCAGATATTAGTAAAGTATCTTGATGCTGGTTTCTAAAATCATCTGGCATTCTTGAAAGAAATTTATTTACGGTTATTTGGCAACGCTGACATAACCAGTGATACAGTTCTATTCTAAAGTTCTTTATTAAAATAAAAACAATATTCAAATATAAAACTAGATATGGCTTGACCGGAAAAGCACAAATTAAGATTAAACGAAAAATTAAACGACGATTATCCATAACTAGATTACCCTTTTTTAAATTTTCTTAAGTCACAGACAAGTAATAGTATATACTATATACTATTATTTCCCTTAATTAGTTGCAATTCAAGCTAGTTTATGGGGGTTTTATCCCCCCTATAATTAATTCATTTGAGAGTTTCAATTCTTACCGCAGCTTTTACACCTCTATCGTCTACCACAAAAGCTTGTAAATCATTACCATCTTGGGCAATGATAAAATTATCGGCCGCATAAGTGTTGTTTGCAGTGTTTGTGAAGCAATAGCGAGGATTATAGCTATAAATGATTAGCCCATCTGGAGAATCATAAAGTTCAACATCCTGAGTTACACATTCGTTTTTTTTAGTCTCAGGATTCCAATAGGTAGTCATGGAAACTCCTGAATAGCCGTCTATTTTTAAAATACTACGGTGGACGATGCTGCTAACACTCCATTGTATAACCCAGGATAAGTCAAATGGCTCATTTGGTCTGGTTAAATCAGATTGAGCAATAAGACTGTGGTGGACGGGAGTTTGATGAGGTTGAGTTTCAGGAGTTTTGGCTATAACTGGTGGAGAAAAAGTAAATATCCCAGCAGCAATAAATAAAGCAATATTTCCTAGATTTTTTTGCAGTCTCACGGGTATTATCCTCAATGGTTATCTATTAGATAATTGATTGATGATTCAAAAAATATGCAGCATGAGCTAATTATTTTTTCTTCTTATAATGTCAGAACTTACCCAAAACATAACGAAAGTAGGGGTAATTCATGAATTACCCCTAGGGAATAATCAGGTTTTGAGTCCAATTTTGCGTAATTCCTAAATGTGTATTGATTAGCTCAAAGGCTACATTGACTAATTGAGGATAAGTTAGTTAAAAACAGTTAAAAATAGTTAAAAACTAAAGGTGGTACGAACTATTCCTATATATACGGGATCGTTGCTGTTGTTATGATTGGGATTGAAAACGGCATACAAGGCAGGAGTAATAGTGATATTTTTGTTAACAGGATATTTGTACTGTAATTCCACCAGATAAGAAGTATCCTTATCAGATGGAAAACCTTTGACGTAGCCAGCACGTGGTAGCTGACCTCCTGCTAATGACAGAATAGCCCCTTCTTTACCAACATCAAGCACAGAAAAGTGAGCATTCCAGTTCCATAGTTCAGCTTGAGAGTCTATTCCCTGTGCATTTGCTTGAGAGTAACCTATCCAACCGCCAGCTTGGAATTTCTCATTAATTTTCAAGTCTGCGTTTAAACCAAAGCCGTCTTGACTGGCTGCGGCTTTTCCTTGAAAGGGATCTTTACCAATAGGACTTCCGGTACTACTAACAAGGTTCACTGAGCCTTGATTATAGTAGGTGTGCAAATAGGCCACACCAAAATTTAGATTTTTAGTAGGCTTGTAATTTAGTTGTAAACCTGTACTAAAATTGCTATTAAAAAAGCCTTGATTGGGATTGCTCGTCTGAATTGAATCGGTGACGTAAAGGGCTATTAAATCAGCTTGATCGCTCAATTTATATTGAAGTCCTACCCCTGCACCTTCAGGTCCTCTATGGGTAGAAGGATTATAACGATTAAATCGCGTCACTGTTCCTGGGCCACTAGAGTTTAAATTGGGATTGCCTGTGATGAAAATGTCATCAATATCTAAACCTACTGTACCTATCCAGAATTGACTTTTTTTGCCATCGCTCCATCTGTAGTAGACTTCATTGAGTGAAACATTATTGTTGTTTCCAGCATCAAAAGATGTCCGACTCATATCAGTACCAGTCACCGCTGATAAATTGGGAACATTATTGGCTTGGAAACGAATCTTGAGCAAATCTTTCCCTGTAAAGCTGGTCTTAAAATTAAGTCGGACGCGATCGCTTAGAGTTGCTTCCCCTTTATCAGTAAAAATTGGGGCAAAAATGGCTTCTCCTGTTAACTTAGTCGTGGTGGAAAACTGATTATTTTCTAAAACATCAGTTCTTTCCTCTAATTTGGCAACTCTTGCGCCAAGGGTTTTTAATTCTGCTTGAAATTCTTGATTTAAACGACGTAAGGTTTCTAAGTCTTCCTTTGTAGCTAGGTTAGCTGTTCCAGAATCAATCAATTGTTGTACTTGCTGTAAACAAGTATCCAAAGCTGCTGCAAATTCGTAACGAGTTAAAGCTCGATTACCGCGAAATGTCCCATCAGGATATCCAGCAATACAACCATAACGTTCCACCAAACTCGCCAATGCTTGATAAGCCCAATCACTTGGCTGCACGTCCTCTAGCTGGTTAACATTGGTGATTTGACCAAGAGAATCAGAAGCATCTAAACCTAAAGTCTCTTGAGCTAAAATAGGACTTGGCAAGATCAAAATTATCATTGCTGCGAAAAACAGACGAATTTTTTTGAACATCATTCCTACTACTTCTTGAATTACTATCTTCCGTGTAATTTATTAAGTAGAAGTAGTTAATTAAACAGTATACACGAATTGTCAAGTAAGTATTTAAGTATTGCCTGATTTAATTAGACCCCTCTACTAAATTAAGCATTGAGACTCGAAGCCTGAAAATATGCAAATGATGTTTTTTGAAAAAATTACTCAAATATTTTCCTGAATATTGCATAAAAAAATCTAGTTTACACAATAACTATATAAACCACAAAATATTACTACCAAGGTGTGTATATATGCTGAAAAAATTTTTAAGCATCCTTTTAGCAGGAACAAGCCTATCTATCTTCAATCCGCAAATAGCATTAGCAGAACGGGCAAGACCTTTTTTGAGAGCGGAAACTTTCTATCCAGATGTTTGCACAATAGCATTAGAAGGAGAAGTTTACTATTGTAACTATTTAGTGATGGGTTTCTTTAGCGATGGTAATGGCAATATTCAGTTTTGCGATTATAGAAGCAATTGCTTCATCTTGATTATGGATGTGAATGCAGCTGAGAAAATTGTCAACGACCAATCTTTTTCTATTACAGACTTAGCATGGCAAAGAAACAATAAAATTGTCAATCGGTTTGAAGGATATCTCGACTGTGCAGCAAGTACGGAAGGAATTGGATGCATTGGAACATTAAGTGATGGTAAATCTATTGCTATCTACACAAAGTAGCAATTTTTATGGGCCATAAATGGTTGAAAAATCTGGGTTTTGTAATTCCAGGTAATTAAAAATCCAGATTTTTAATTATTCATTAAAGCGTTATGCTTTTATTAATCACATGGAGAAAAGTAATGATAACTAGATTTAGTGATGGCAGTTTTATCGAAAATTACCAAATCATTGAACTAAAAAGAACAGGAAGCATAGCTAATACCTACTTAGCCAAAGATAAAAATTCACAGGAATTTGTTATTATTAAACAATTTTCCTGCCAATATCCAGATACTCAAAAAGTCGAAAAAGCGCAGAAATTGTTTCAAAGAGAAGTTGAAATCCTTCGTCGGTTACATCACAATCAAATTCCTAAATTAGTTGAGACATTTAACTTGAATAATCAAAATTTATTGTTGGTTCAACAGTATATTGAAGGAGAAACCTATCATGAATGTGTTTTTGAAAGAAAAGAAAAATTTACCGAATTACAAGTCATACAATTTTTATTAGATGTTGTTAAAATTTTAATATATGTTCACTCCCAAGGAATAATCCATCGAGACATTTCTCTTGATAATTTGATGTATCGTCAACACAAAAAACCAGTTCTGATTGACTTTGGATGTAGTACATGGCCAGTAAACCAATTAAACCCAGGTTTAGTACCAACAAGAATTTTGAAAGCTGGCTACTCACCTCCTGAAGTAGAGAATGGAAATCCTCAATATAGCAGCGATTTGTATTCATTAGCTGTGACAGCTTTAGTATTATTGACAGGTAAACCACCAGAGGAATTATTTGATATTCATACTAATGAGTGGAAGTGGTCAAAAATAACAATTAGTCCTGAACTTCAAACAATTTTAATAAAAATGCTGCAAGTTGAACCAAATGCACGGTATCAAACGGCTCAAGAAGTATTCGCAGCATTAAAATTATTATCATCTTCATCATATATAACAACACAACAGACTATTACTCATATAAGATCCTCTTCTTCATCTTCTTCACTAAAAAATAAGCGATGGAAAAACCATTTTTCATGGCTAACACTCTGCTTTGTAGTGGGATTATTGATTGGAGTTATTAAATTAATGCCACTCATATTTCCGTCAGCCAAAATGACAACTGGCTTTTTATACAAAAACATGACACGAGAACAAATAGAAATTAACGAATTAATCAACTCTCAGCAATTTTCTTTAGCTATTTCACAATTAGAACAATATCGTCAAAAAAATCCTCGCAATAGCCAAGCTCTAATTGTGTTAGAAAATGCTAAAATTGGCTCAAAGAAGTCTATTAAAATTGCTGTTGTTGCCCCAATTAGTGATGATTTAGATAAAGCTGAAGAAATGATTAGGGGTTTAGCGCAAGCACAATGGGAAGTTAATACAAAAGGTGGTATTAATGGGCTTCCTATTAAGGTAATTTTTGTTGATGACGCGAAAGACAAAAATACAGTCAAAAAAATAGCCCAAGCAGTTGTTAATAATCAAGATATACTGGGAGTTATTGGGCATTTAAGTAGTGATAATTCTATTGCTGCAAGTGAGGTCTACCAAAAAGCAAAAATCTTAATGATTTCTCCCACTGCGACTTCTACTAACCTTACAGGTAAAGGCGAATATATTAAAAGAACTGTACTAAATGATGCTATTGCTGGCGGTACACTCGCTAGGTATGTTAGTCAAAAATTACAGAAAAAATCCCTAGCTATCTTCTATAATTCCCAAAATGATTATAGTAAATCTCTCCGACAATCATTGATAAATGAATATATGATTGAGAAAGGAAGAATAGCTTATGAAGCTGATTTTTCCGATCCAAATTTTAAAGCCGGAGTGATGGTTCGACAAGCAAAAACTGCTGCATCTGACGTAATAATGTTAGCAGCTGATTCTTCTACGTTGGATAAAGCATTACAAGTAATGCAAGCAAATAATAAAAGACTTCTCTTGATCGGAGGAAATTCACTGTATGTTAACGATCCAATCTTAAGTATAGGGTGTAGTGATTCCCAAGGAATAATTTTAGCAGTACCTTGGAATATCAAAAATCATCTCAATTCACCTTATGTAAAAACTGCAAGTAACTTGTTTAAAGCGGAAGTTAGTTGGCGTAGTAAAATGAGCTACGACGCATTATCAGCAATTATTGTAGCATTAAAAAATACTCCTAACCCCACCCGTCAAAGCCTTCAAGAAACCATGTCAAATCCAGATTTTTCTGCCTCAAGTGGTGACGAAGAAGTAGTGAAGTTTGATCCTCAGGGCGATCGCATTAACTCAGTGGAACTTGTAACCGTTACTGCTAATTCGGATGTATGTACATTTGATCCGGTTAAGCTCAAGTAGCAATATCAGAAGTTAATAATTCTATACAGGATGTAGCACGACACTTATTATCCCACATTCCGCACCCTGGGGTGTCACATGGTATTATAACTTAATTTTCTCTTGATTTTTGGATATAAATTATGCCTTGCTGGCATCCTACCTCCGTTAATTTTTTGATAATTAGTATACAATACAACCTCATGTTATCATAAGAAATGGTAAAAACCGATTGTGATAGTTGAGGGTGCGGAAGATATATTATTATAGCAAATCCCGTAACATTTGTCAGAATTGAACGCATATGAACGCAAACGAATGTAGATAAAGTACGGTATTCAGTTCATCTAAACCGCATTGTAAAGGTTCAATTTTGGTGATTTCATGGAATATCAGTATCCCAAAGTGCTTCACCAAATTTAGCAGCAAAGGCTTCTCTTGTATCTAAATCAATATTTTTATATTTTCTTAAATAAAGTCCGTATATCTCTACAACTTTACCGACTAGTTCTAAAGTTTATTTAAACTGATAAAGAGTATCTAAAAAAATTACTGGGATGGCTGTACCCAAAGTTTTGCAAAGAATATCGGTTAAAATGATATCATCCACATTAAAAGCGCTGGTTTGTACTAGTCCTGTGGGAATATTTTGTACGCGTATCTAGTCGTAAATATGGGCAAGCTGGCTATAAAAAACCCCATAAACAAGCATTATGGACTCCAAGCCATTTTGCCATTTCTGTAGGTGGTGCGCCATGAGAAATATTAAAGGAGTATATTAAAAATCAAGAAAAGCCGTCAAGGACGGGGCTTGTATCCCAGATTTTTGGTCATAATATTTTTCTACCCTAGGTTGTTTACTTGACAGGACTTACGCAACTGGGACATTAGTAGGGTGCGGTTCGACAAGCTCACCAACCACGTCAGACAGTATCAATCATGTAAGTACATAGATTTTTGGTATCTGACGCACCTTTACACTTTAGATTAGTCAAAGTCCTAACAATTTTTATCCAACTGCTAAAATTAAGTTATCTATGATGCTATTCTAAAATTGTTAACCAGAAATTATAGAGAGGCAATCTTGCTATGCAAGTTAACAGTCTGGGTTTCGTAGCGAGCATTTTGTTCGTTTTAGTTCCCGCAGTGTTTTTAATAATCCTTTACATTCAAACTGCTAGCCGCGAAAGTGGAAAAAATAGTTAACACTTTGACTATCAGTTATCAGTGGTCAGCTATCAGCTTATAATAAAAAACTGACTACTGACTACTGACTACTGACTACTGACTACTGACTATTAAGCATTAGTTCTGGCTAACAATACTGGACAAGTAGCATTGACACGAACATAGTCTGATAAAGATGAACCAATTAAACGATCAATATCAACAAAACTCTTAGCAATAGAAGGCCGACGATCTGGAGAACCAATTAATAACAAGTCAACGCCCAGTTTATCTGCTACTCGACAAATTTCTTCCCCAGGTTTACCGCTACTAGTAACACAGCGCACTGCAATAGCTTGTTTTTCTGCTTCTATCATGGCTTTTCCTAATACAGAATCTCTTTCCGGCTTAATATCAGTCACTCCCGATACTTTACCGCCTAAATCTGTATTAATATTGACTAAAACTAGTTGTCCGCCATTAACACCACGTAGTAAAAATAGTGCTAGGTTTAGGCACTTTTTGGCAGAGTCAGAACCATCCATTGCTACCATTACCCGTCTAATACTCTTTACATAAATGTCATCTTTAACCAATAACATGGGGCGAGAAGACAATTGAAATACGTACTGGCTGACAGAGTTGCTTAAGATAGATTGTAGTCTTTTTAGACCACGAGAACCCATAATGATCAAATCAGCATCTATTTCATTTGCTACTTGACAAACCACGTCCTTGGGTTCACCTTGACGTAAAATTGAAGAAACTTGACTAGGATCTAAGTTTAAATGCTGAATTGCATTGGCAAGAATTTTACCACCTTCTTCCCATTTATCAGTCATCATGGCCGCAGTACTTTGTCCAGCAACAACGTGGAGAATAGTCACTTTTGCACCTTGGATAGAAGGTAATGCTTTGAGGTTTTTCAGCATTTCTTCCGCGTGTCCTAAGCCAGAAACAGCTAGTAAAATCTTTTGTATCATTTTTACGCCTTTGTTGTGAGGGTTTGTGGGTTTTCCTGCTAATATTGAGCTTCAGAAGGTTTTCCTGAACTATTTGATAACCTAGTTAAGAATAGGCATAAAGTAAATTATTAGCAGTAAAACTAATATCAAAGATGAAAAAAGTAACAAATATTTAACTAATATTTAACTAATGTTGGACTAATGTTTGAGTGTCTTTAGGACTCATTTTTGACAATGATCACTAAGTTATCTATTAACTTATGATTTATTATATCGTTAAATTATCCTTAATAAAATTAATAAAATATAATGTTAATAATTATTAATAATTGAGTAGTCAGTAGTCAGTAATGAGTAAATGGCTGAAAGCTGATGGCTGAAAGCTGATAGCTGAAAAATACTTGTAATATTGACTTGTAATAGTTACTTGTAATAGTTTTATGTTAGCACTAGGATGAATTAGTAAAGTTATCAATGAAAACCAGTATGGATAAATTACGGATCAATCAGTTAGTGGAAAGTATTGAACAAGACCTAGTTCCTAACTTAATATTAGAAAGTGTAGATCCTCATGATCCTATAGAAATCCATCAAATTCCTCAACCTTGGGAAATTGTTGGTAAGGGTAATTACGCTGCCGTAGTGTATCATCCTCAATATTTGGATTTAGTGGTCAAAATTTATGCACCTGGTAGACCTGGTTTTGAGGAAGAGGTGGAGGTATATAATCGTTTAGGTTCTCATCCAGCATTTTCTGAGTGCTTTTATGCTAATAATGGTTTATTGGTTTTAAAAAGACTGTATGGTGTGACTTTATATGATTGTATGCAAAGAGGTTTAAGGATTCCTAAGCAAGTGATAGAAGATATAGATCAGGCTTTAAAGGATGCGATCGCTAGAGGGTTATATCCCCATGACGTACATGGAAAAAATGTGATGATGTTTGAAGGTAGAGGTTTAGTGGTAGATATTTCTGATTTTTTACACCAAGAGAAGTGTGGTAAGTGGGAGAATTTAAAAAGGGCGTATTATTGGATATATCGGCCGATAATTTCGCCGTTGGGGTTAAAAATCTCACCGTCCTTATTGAATGCTGTGAGGAAAACTTATCGGTTTTTTACGAATTTAAAGGAAAAGTTTTTTACTAAAACTAAATAGGTGACTGTTGACTGCTGACTGCTGACTCCTTATAAATCAGAAACCTTAAAAACTACTAAAGTCATATCATCAGTATTTTGGCGATCGCTGCCAATAAATTGTTCTACCCTATCAAATAAATAATCTACAATTTCTTGAGGATTTTGACAATATTTACAAGCTGTAGTGAAAGCGGTAATAAAATTATCTTCCTCAAAGCGATCGCCTCCAGCAGCAGCAGCATCAGTCAAACCATCAGTATAATAAATAATAGTATCACCAACTTCTAATTGAGCTTGGCCATCTTCATATTGACTATTAGCATCTAAGCCAATTAACATACCCAAAGTATCTAAACGGCTAACAGTTTTAGTAGATGCGTGCCACCATAGAGGGGGATTATGAGCAGCATTACTATAACATAAAATGCGCGTTTGGGGATGATATTCAGAATAAAACATAGTGACAAAACGATGAGAATTTTCCAAATCAGCATACATAACACGATTCAAATTTTGTAAAATACCTGCTGGAGAATTACCATGTAAAACCTCACCACGTAACATTCCTCGCATCATCGTCATAATTAAACCTGCGGGAACACCTTTACCCATCACATCACCAATTACTAAACCCCAATTAGTGTCTTTTTCAGATAGTAATTGATGATTAAACTGATGATTAATATTATTATTAGTAGGGATAAAATCATAATAATCACCTCCTACACGATTAGCAGGTTTACATCGTGCTGCTAACAATAAACCAGGGATATTAGGACATTGACGGGGTAAAAGTCGACGTTGAATTTCCGCACCAATTTCTAATTCTTGATCCAAACGTTCTTTTTTTCTTAATTCTGCTGCTAATTGATCATTTTCAATAGCGACAGAAGTTTGATCTGCCACTAATCTAACTAACTTTTGTCTAGTTTCAGTCCAAGTATATTGAGGATCACGACTGAGAACATATAACCATCCACGTTCTGTATATTTAACTAAAATTGCCGTACCAAATATTTGCACATCAGGACCTAAATAACGGTGCATTTGATCATCTAAAATACTGGGAGATTTAATAGGAGAATTACCAGAAGTGGAATTAGGTAAAAGAGTAATTTGACTAGTAGCAGTTTCTAAGGCTTTTCTAATATGTTTTCGTTGTTGACTATCTTGCCAGTGTAACTGTTCTAACCTAATTTGCCCATTAGGTTTATAAAGAAATAAAGCACTACCATCGGCATCTGTAACCCTGCTGGCCATTAAAGGGATAAGTTCTAAAAATTGGTTTAAATTATTAAAACTTCTCAAAGCAAAACCTAAAGAACTCAATAAGTCTTGAATTTTATTTTGTTCGCGGCTTAGTCTATTGACAAGTTCTCTTAATGCTACTACAGGAGGGACATCTGTGGTAGCATTAGCATGACTATCAGGTTGATAAGAAGGAAATTGGGACACTGGTTAATATGGCAATTAAGAATAAGATACGGGGAACACTTTATCAATGCAGTTGCTAATGTTTCTAATATATTGCTCAATTATCTTGATTAAGATTAATAATTTTAGCAAGAGTAGAAAACCGTAAAAAATACACTGGGCTAATATTGTTAATACTGCTTTGATTTCCTCATGTCAATTATTACTCAGGAAATATTGTGGCAGCTTGTAGGGTGTAGTAGGTCTCAAAGATAGTAGAATTGAAGGGCTGACTGCTGATAGCTGACTGCTGACTAGCAATTACCCTAAATACTAAATAAGTGCAAACATTTAACTGGTATACCACAAATTCTGGAAATATTACCTGAGATAGATTTTTTATATATAGGACTTACGCAAGTGTCACACTAAAAAATCTGTTGAGTGGGTGCGTCAGATATCAACAATTTGGTTATTTACATGATTTATACTGTCTGACGTGGTTAGTGAGCTTGTCGAACCACACCCTACCAATGTGCCAGTTGCGTAAGTCCTGATATAGTCAGCAATAGGGGACAGACAACAATTCTCTTATCAATTTTATAAAGCAATATGTATAATATTAATTATATACAGCAGTTTCCGAGATTCTGATATATAGATATACAACATAAAATTCTTGTAGTGCAGGCATCTTCTCCGCTAATAGTTTACCTCATGCAGATGTAATGTGCTTTATTGTACAATTGTTTATTATCTAACACAGAACTTACATAAATGGTGCTAGGGTGCGTCAGACATCAAAAATCTGTCTATGTACAAAATTTATGTCCTCAGACGCACAACTTTAAGCATTTAATCTTTTAAACACTAATAACCAATTAACTACCTGTATCAACTATTTATAGAAACATAGTAATTGATTAATCTCTAGAGGATCACAATAAATAGATGAAAAATTACTAAAACCATGTTTATCAGAAATTGCTTTTAAAGTTGTTGCAGTTTCGGGAAAATCACTGCTACAAATATGATTATTAAACATTGTATATTCTTCAGGAGTTAATAAATTCCAATATTTTGCTACGTTACTCATATAACGTTTTAGATAGGTATTTCTGTCTTCGTGTTCTTTACGGGTCACATCAATAAGAATGAAAATTCCTCCAGAGTTCAGCATAGTTTTTAACTGATAAATTATATGATCTTTTTCCTCAAGTTGTAAATGATGAAGTGCAAGAGATATCAAAATTACATCAAATTTCTGATCATGATTTGCAGCTAATTCATCAGTTAATTGCCAACAATCTCCTGTGATAAAATTAGCTGGACAGTTAATTTTAGCCAGATTTTTCTCAGCATCTTGCAATGCGGGAATAGATACATCTATGGCTGTGTATTGAGCAATTTTAGTATTTAATAATGCTTGAGTGGTAAATCTTGCATCACCACATCCTAATTCTAACATTGTAAAAGGTTGATCAAAGTAATTCTGTAATAATTCCTGGAGGACATGATAAATTTCTTGATGGTACATATAATTATTGTTTAATACTTTTTGATAAATTTGCCATTGCTTGCTAAAAAATTCTTCAGCAGCAAATGACTGATCTTCATTACTGTCAACTTGTGTGTTTTGCAATTGTGTGTAATCTGACATATTTATGACTTGAATTTTATTTTCTGAACAACAATATTATATAGGAATAATATTTGATTTATGAAAAGATAGCTAGGGTGCGTCAGAATGCATAAATTGTATGAATCAACTATCAATCAACAGATTTATACAGCAGTTTCGGTTATTATGAGGTACAGATGTTAATGATAAAACCCTTGTAGTGCGCGCATCTTGCTGTGCTAATAGTGTACCTCATGTAGATGGAATATGCTGTAATATCTGACGCACCCTAAAATACTAATTTTTTCCAAATTCAAATATGAGTCCTATGTCATTGTACCATAATTTCCCAATCGGCATTGTATAATGGCGGTATGAATTTCATTTCGCGCATCAGCGAAGCGAATTTCAGTATGTTAGATGCAAAGTTTCAAATTTTGAATTTCTCAATTTCATACCTGAGTTCAGTAATACCTCCCAATCCTCATATTGTAAACCTTCTATTTAGCTAAATTCTCCAACATTATCAGTTACCAGTTTAATTAAGGATTTTCTTTTCTGCTATTCTTAATTTAGCAGAACGAGAACGAGGATTTTCAGAAATTTCCTGTTCATTAGCAATAATTGGTTTTTTGGTAATTACTGTTAATAATTCTGAATTTCTTAATCCATGTTTAGTTATTCTATCTTCTAAACTATGAAAACTAATAATAGCAATTCTCCCACCAGGAATAAGTGATAAAGGTGCTTTTTCTATGAGAGTTTCTAATACTTGTAATTCGTTATTCACAGCGATGCGTAATGCTTGAAAAATGCGAGTTGCCGGGTGTATTCTGCCATGACGATATTTGGGAGGTACGGAATAAAATATCTCATTTGCTAATTCTGTAGTAGTATCAAATGGACGTTTTTCTACAATACGTCTAGCTATTTTTCGTGATAACCTTTCCTCCCCATATTTAAAAAATATATTTGCTAATTCCTGTTCATCCCATTCATTAATAATATCAGTCGCAGTTAAAGATTGAGTTTGATTCATTCGCATATCTAAACTGGCGGTATTTCTAAAACTAAACCCGCGTTCTGGGTTATCTAAATGATAGGAACTTACTCCTAAATCTGCTAAAATCCCATGATAGGTATTTTCAGAGAATTGAAAATTAGCGAAATTACTATGAATAAAATTCACCCTATTACCAAACTCTGCTAAATTTTCTTTAGCTGCTTTTAAAGCATCTAAATCTTGATCAACGGCCGTAATTTTTACATCTTCAGCATTTTCTAATATTAAGCGACTGTGACCACCTCCACCAACGGTTAAATCTAAATAGTGCCCATTTGGTTGAATATTTAAACCTGTAATTACTTCTTGACTTAAAACAGGAATGTGGGAAAAAGTAATTTCTTCTAAATCTAGGGGGGTTTGTAAATCTGATTGCATTATGAGTTGATTAATTTATTAAAGTTTAACCACTTTTTGTTTGTTAATTACAGTGTTGAAATCAATTCCCTTCCAATCTTGGAACAATTCAACAATTTCTTCTGGTGTTGTAAAATTATCTGTAAAATATTCAAATTGGCAACGATCAAGATTAAGGAAAAAGTTCAAAAAACTACAATGATCTTTTATACCAAAACTAAGGGGACAATCAACAGGGCAATTATCTACACTTGTGGCATATTCTTTGATAATTTGACAAACTTTATCAATTTTAGAGGATTTTTGCAAAGTTTTGTGTAAAAGTAATTCTTTACTAAAAAAACTAAGCCTACGTGGGTGAAATGCTGGGGATAAAAGTATTTTTTATACCCATATCTGTATCTGTAATTTCTCCTAATCGTGCAAGGTCTCAATTTAGCATTTTCATCCACCCTATTATTAGAATATTTATGACATAATTCTAATAACTCTCTAGGATTTTCACCAATTTCACAGAATAACTCTATTGCTTGATACAGCACATTCCATCTACATGAGGTACACTATGAACACAGCAAAATGCTTGTGTTACAAGGGTTTTATCATTAACATCTATACCTCATAATAACGGAAACTGCTGTAGGTTAAATCTATTTGTGGGACGATATTTAAAATCAATTAATGATTCACAAATATCTAATGCTACTAAAAACTTTTCTTCAGATGTTTTAATCATTGTTACTTATTCTCCTTTATTTATGATCAGGACTTACACAACTGGCACATTGGTAGGATGTGGTTCGACAAGCTCACCAACCACATCAGACAGTATAAATCATGTAAATAACCAAATTGTTGATATCTGACGCACCCACTGAACAGATTTTTGAGTTAAGTCCTAAATATGTTATTTTAAAAGCATTTATTACCAAAATAGATCATTCAGAAATCAAGTGCTATGCCTAAACGTCTCCTAGTAGTCGAGTCTCCTGGTAAAGTTAAAAAACTAAGTCAAATTCTCGGTACAGATTGGATAGTTCGCGCTAGTTGTGGACATATCCGGGAACTCAGTAATGAGGGTGAAGACTCGCTAGGATTTACAATGGAAGGTAATAGCGTTCGTTGTAATTATATACCTCGTGATGAACGCGCTAAAGAGACTATCCAACAACTCAAAGCTGCTGTTAAAAAAGTGGATGAAGTTGTTTTAGCAACGGACCCCGATAGAGAAGGAGAAACTATTGCTTGGCATCTCAAGGAAACTTTAGGATTGAGAGAACCTAAACGAGTGGTTTATACTGAGATTACACCATCGGCGGTCAAAAGTGCGATCGCTCATCCGAGAAAACTTGACTCTAATTTAATTGGTGCAGGATTATGTCGAGATTGTCTGGATAAGCTGGTAGGATATAAAGGTAGTCCCCTAGTTTGGGCATTAAATAACGGAGCTAAAAGCGTCGGTAGAGTTCAAAGCGCAACATTACATCTGATTTGTCAGAGAGAAAGAGAAATACAAGTATTTGTACCTCAAGATTACTGGAGTGTATGGGTAGACTATAAAGAAGGATTTCGCGCTTTTTATAAAGGTATGAATAATACCCCTACAGAAACAGCAGAAACAGAAACAGAAACCCACGATGATGCAGCTAGTAACAATCCAGAAAAACCCGAATCTAAGCGAGTTTTATCGGAAGCAGAAGCAGATAGACTAGTTGCAGAAGCTAAACAACATCCCCATAAAGTAATCCAAGTTGAAGGTAAACTTACCTATCGTCAACCTCCTCCACCCTTTACCACTTCTACACTACAACAAGCAGCCGGATCTAAACTAAAATTTGCTCCAGAAAAAACCATGCAGGTGGCACAAAAACTATATGAATCCGGATTAATTACCTATATGCGAACTGATTCAGTAATGTTAAGTCCTGAATTTTGTGAGAGTGCGCGTAAATGGTTAGAAGAACATGATCCGCAAAATGTACCCCAACAAACCACAAAACACCGTAGTAGTAAAACAGCACAGGAAGCACACGAAGCGATTAGACCTACAGATATATTTCGTCCGTCGGTACAATTGCGAGCAGAATTACCCGAAGATGAGTTTAATTTATATGTGATGATTTGGAAAAGAGCAGTTGCGTCTCAATGTCGTCCTGCACAAATAAGAAAAACGCTAATAATTACCCAATCAGGTAATATTTCAAGTAATATTTTATGGCAAGCGCGGGGACAAATTGTAGAATTTTATGGTTATGCAAAATATTGGCCTAATTTGGGTAAAGATGCGGTTTTACCAATTGTACAACAGGGACAAATACTAACTTTAGAAAATGCGGGACATGAACAGAAACAAACTCAACCACCACCAAGATATAGTGAACCAAAACTGGTACAATTAATGGAAAGAAAAGGTATTGGTCGTCCTAGTACCTACGCCCCTACAGTAGCAACTTTAAAGAAACGTAATTATATAGAATTGAGAAAAGATCATCTTCATCCTACAACTTTAGGGTTAGAAGTTGATGAGTTTTTACAGAAAGCATTACCAGATTTATTAGAAGCAGAATTTACCGCCAATATGGAAGCAGAACTAGATAAAATTGCTGAAGGTAAAAACTCTTGGGAATATTATTTAACTACTTGGAATGAAAGTTATTTTGTACCTGCACTTTCTCAAGCTAAAACTGTAGTTATTAATTCAGGAAATACAGGTAATAATCATGGTAAAATTGAGCGTAAATATGAAAGTTCCAAAACTAAATGTCCTGAATGTAGCAACTTTTTAGCGAAAATTCCTAGTAGTAAAGTTAAGAAGAAATACTTTCTTAAATGCGTAAGTGGATGTGAAAATATTGTTTTATTTTGGAGTGACTTTCATAAACGTTGGGAAGCACCAAAAACTAAAACTTTGGAAAGTGAAAAGACTGCTAAACCGGAAACGAAAATTACATCTTATCCCTGTCCAGTGTGTAAGAAACCTTTAGAAGAGTATAGTTATATTAAAGATGGGCAAAATAAAACTATGTTACGCTGTTCTGGTGAAGATTCATGGAAGGATAAAAAACATAAGGATGCGGCTTATTTTCATACTGCTAAGGGGTGGTGGAGTCCTAAATTTGGGAATTTGCAGATTGAATGATATTATATTGTTAAAATAGGTTATAATTTAATAAATAAATAAATAAATAAATATGATAGAGGTAATTATGTCTAGATTAAAATTGTTAATGTAACCTAAAAAAACATCAAAAAATTTACATCCATGACACTTCAAGAATTAAAACAACAACTTCTTGCTCTCCAACCTAGTGAAAAAGTCCAAGCTATACAGTTACTTGCTCAAAGTCTCGGCAGTAATTGGCAAGGAATTGAAAAAACCCCTAAAATCTGTGGTGGGGAAGCTTGCATTGCTAACACTCGTATTCCCGTCTGGGTACTTGTGGAAGCTAGACGACTCGGTTATAGTGATGTTGACCTTTTAACCAGCTATCCCACCATTACAGCTACAAATTTAGCTAATGCTTGGATATATGCAGAATCTCATGCTGATGAGATTGAATTGGCAATTGAGCGTAATGAGGCAGCATAGTCAATGGCACGTTTTTACGCAGATGAACAATTTCCCTTTCCAGTTGTGGAAATATTGCGGAGTTTGGGACATGATGTTTTGACGGTTCAAGAAGCAGGAAAAGCAGAGCAACGGATACCTGATGATGACCACTTCGGAATTGTCGTTTGTAGTAACAATCGTAACTGGGAACAATTTGCAGCACGAATTAATGAGGCTGTAAATGCAGAAGCATCATTGCGAAGAAAACTAATTCGTGTGGTACGTCCATCTACTTAAAAGTGCAATCCATTCAAAGTTTTATTGCAGGATTGAACACTTCTGACTGTGATAGTAATTTTCACAATTACATGATATAATTATTGTAACACTAGAATATTATCAACTAGGTATAGTTAGTGTACTTTTATTTGCAATAATGAAAAAGTTTCAAGATTGCCAAAATGAAGGTTAAATTACAGGACTACTTAGCCGTAGATTGAGATTAACTGAAACAATACCATATTGATTATAAAACATATAATGAATTCAGATGAAGAATTTCCTATTATTCTTGTTACACAAGATCATTATGAACTTGCACATAACGAAGTAATAGGGACTAATAGGAAGTTTTGGTTTGAGCATCAAGAGCTTGGTTATTGCTTGTATAAACAAAACAAATCCCAATACATAGGACAGGATTGGTCTGAAAAAATTGCATCTGAATTGTGTGAGCTTTTAACATTACCCCATGCTATTTATTATCTAGCAGAAACTTGGGACGGAAATCGTGGTATAGTTTCACCTTCATTTTTACCCAAAGGTGCAACACTGATTCATGGTAATGAAATTCTCACTAGAATTTTACCAAACTATCCCACTTTTGAAAAGTATGGGGTGTGGCAACATACAATAGATATTGTATTGAGTGTACTAACAGAAGAAAATATCAATTTTCCGATTGATTGGAATGTACCAAAAAATATTCAAAAACCTGTAGAAGTATTTATTGGCTACCTGATGTTAGATGCTTGGATAGGTAATGGCGATCGCCATCATCTTAACTGGGGTTTAATCAAAAGTCAATTGACACCCCAGACCAGAGAAACTATACACTTAGCACCAACCTATGATCATGCTTCTTCTTTAGGAAGGGAACTATATGATGAAAAAAGACAAAAACTATCAGTAGATTTATATATCAAAAAATGCAAGTCTGCTTTTTATGCTAATTCAGAAGATAAAAAATCTCTGAAAACTTTTGATTTATTTCACCAAGTTGCAATTCGTTATCCCCAAGCAGCTATAATGTGGTTAGAACATCTTGAACGTATATCTCTAGCAGACACTCTTTTAATTTTTAACCGTATTCCCAAAAATCGTATATCAAGCATAACAATTGAATTTGCGCAAAAAATTCTGGAGTTAAACCAACATAGATTAATCAATTTAAAGGAGTTATTAACATGAAAAAACTACAAACATTATTCCTAGCTTGGCAAGATATTGATAGTCGTTCATGGTTTACCATTGGTAAATTGACTTATGATGGTAAACAATATCAATTTGTTTATACCCAAGGAGTAAAAGAAGCTGAGAATCAATGCCAATTTCAACCTTTATATTCATTCCCTGATTTTAACAAAGTATATACATCAATCCATTTATTTCCAGTTTTTGCCAATCGTTTAATGTCTCCTTCCCGACCTGATTATACTAATTTTATTCAGTGGTTAAATATTAACCCAACAGAAGATGATCCTCTGGAAATCTTAGCCCGTAGTGGCGGAGAGAGAGAAACAGATAGTCTTGCTGTTTTCCCATGTCCAGAACCAGATGAGAATGGACTATATCAATTGTACTTTTTTGCTAATGGACTGCGACATTTACCTAAATGTGCAATTGAGAGAATTAATAATTTCGTACCCAATGAAAAATTATGGTTAGCTCATGAATTTCAAAACCCTTATGATAATAAGGCGTTAACTTTAAACACGGAAGATCATCATATTGTAGGTTATTGTCCGCGTTACTTACGCAGTGAAATTTTCGATCTGACTTGGAATAACCCTAGTTCTGTTACTCTAGAAGTAGAGCGTGTCAACTTATCACCTACACCACTTCAGTTTCGTTTATTATGTCATATTACTGCTGTCTGTAAAAATGATTTTCAGCCCTTTTCTAGTTCTGAATATCAACCGTTAACGGTAGATAATTTGGTTAATGTTGGTTAGGGTTGAAGATAATTATTTTGGTTATCAAAACTATATAATATAACTGTACTCCTCAAGAATTATTTATCAAGGTCAGTAACGCACCATCTTTAGCTATAAAAGTTCCAAGATGAACCTAGGCAAAACCCAAACATTGCAAAGCTTTATTGCACAAATCAGGATATCAAGGATTTAACGATTTACAGGATGTGATTTATTAGTTGTAGGTAAAACTTTTTAAACCATATTATTCTAACGGAAAGCCTCCATATTCATCAATAATCTTATCAATATCTGCCATAATCTTCATCGTTTCCGATATGATAGAAATAATATTTTGATAATGACTAATATCATCAAAATTTAACTGTCTTCCTTTTCTATCTTTTAGCCATTTTTGACAAACTTGATAACCACCTATATAAAAATTCCAAATTTGCGGAGAAACTTGATCAAAATACTGTTCAGAATTAATCCATATTTGTTGATGATTTTCATGATATTTCACTTGTTCCACAATATCAGAACCCGCTATAGGATAGGTAGAAATTTCTGTTCCTGTTTCTTGCATGAGATGATATTTAACTAATATATCACCTTTGATTACTAATTCCCAAAAAAGCACAGCATTGGAAGTTAAAGGAAAACGAGGAAAATCAATCTTTAAAAATTCAGCGTAACGTTGACGGTAGTTAGGAGAATGAAAAACAGCGTAAATGTAATTGAAAATATCCTCTGGTCCAAAAGTTGTATTTTGATCTCCTTTTCCATCACCAACAAATTCTAAATCTAGTTTTTTAGAAAGTTGTTTAATAAATTCTGATGATAAATTTGGTTTACGTCCTCCTGGTGTATCAGTTGGTGTAGAATCAAATAAAGTTGGGCTATCTGTTGGGTAAAGATAGATAGGAAATATATTAATTCCACCTCTTCTAAAAAGATTAGCATCCATTGGTTGATTAGCAATACATATTAATGACCAAATAGGATCATTAACAGCAATTCCTTGACGGCCTAAACCCAAACATAGGTTATTTTTCCTCACAACATGATTTACTAATTCTCGTCTAGGTCTATCCATTATGACATTACTATAATAACAATAACGCCAATCAAAAGGACGATATAAACAACTGATTATTTTATCTTTCCATTGATTGTCTGCACGAATTATATTACTAACCTTATCTAATTGCCAATCTGGATTATCATTAATGTTATACTTCTGAGCATAATCTTGATTAGATAACTCGTTATTTCTTAGTTCTTGAAATCTTTTAGTAATATTTTCTTCATCAAAATCAATAGCAAAATGATCTCGATGGGTTTGAAAACCTAAAACATTAACTTTCATTACTTCATTAATTTTCCACATTTTTTGATATTCGCTTCTTAAATCAATATTTTGGGGTTTAAATAAATAAAATGGTGTATTTGGTTCTAACTTTTCCCAAATAGTAGATTGTAAGTCATTTTCAGCTAACCAATGATATTTACCACCAACTAACTGTTTATTTTCATAAACCTCTCTCATACCCCATAAATCAGCATGATAAACTGTTGCTAAGTTTTGGGGACTACTTTGATATTTAATAAAAAATCCAATTGCTACCCCTTGCTGAATATCAAAAACATTTTGATCTGTTGAACCGTCAGGAGAAACTTCTTTTTTCTTACTATTACCATGTAAATCTAAAACATAAATCTCATCAAAAGTTTTCATCAAACTTTGACGCATTCCCCGAAAAGTGGGATTATCTAAATAACCATGATTGGTAATAAAAGCTAATATTCCATAACCTGTTTTTTCAATTCTCCATTGACTAAAACGGATAAATTTTACATAATCATCATTTAACCATTTAGGATTTTTTTCACCTAAAGATTTTCCGTCAACTTCAAAATAACTTGCTGTTTTACTACTAGAAATAGTATCTTGACCATTTA
>NZ_JACJPV010000051.1 GCF_014696225.1 Anabaena sp. FACHB-1237
ATAGGTAAACCTAGCTATACCCGCGTGTTTAGCCATTAATATTTCTTGGGTTTTATTTAACTTGAGTTTTGTTTTAATGGATAAAAGCATTAGACGCTCTCAACACTGTATTTCTTTATTGTCTAAGCTTGACACATTTTGTATAGGTTTGTAAATAGCATTTTTGAGACGATCTTTGATTTCTTTGGAGTAATTTCTCAATCCGTACAACCGACAAGAAAAGCAGTGAATAATTGCCATTAGGTCTTTTTCCTTTAATCTGAAAAAGATTGGTGAAAAACCTTCTATTTTCATCAGTTAGGTTTAAAATAAAAATCTTAATTATTTGATAATAAGCTGATGCACAGCACTCGCTGTATAACTACAAAACCTAAAATTACAGTGGTGTAAGGATCTTGCTTGTACATATTATCTAAATTAAAAGCAAAACAGTGTGAGTTATGATTTAAACAATCAAGATGTACAAATGGAAGATAGAAATAATCATAGATGGATCAGTTCATCTCCCTTTTTCCAGGGTTTACCAGAATCAGGAGTGCAAAAAGCACTTACTCACTTAGTAACCCGGACTCATCCGGCTAATCAAGTAATCTTACTAGAAAATGATTGGGGCGGTTCTGTTTACTTTATCATAGATGGTTGGGTAAAAATTCGCACTTATAATTTAGAAGGTAAGGAGGTAACACTGAATATTATTGGTAAAGGTGAATTATTTGGTGAAATGGCTGCTTTAGATCAAGTTCCTCGTTCTACGGATGTAGTTACACTTATACCTACTGTAATTGGTAGTGTGCCATCTCAGGATTTTTTGACTTTATTAAACACAGAACCAATGGCAGGTTTAAGGCTATCACAATTAATGGCTAAACGTTTACGACAAGTCAATAGAAGGTTGCGATTACGTGAATCCGATAGTCAATCACGGGTAGCAGATACTCTACTGTTTTTAGCTGAAGGTCAGGGAAAACATATACAATCAGGTACAGAAATTTCCAATTTACCCCATCGAGAATTAAGCAGTTTGAGTGGACTAACGCGGGAAACTGTTACTAGGGTACTGACAAGATTAGAAAATAAAGGTTTAATTATGAGAAATCATGATAAAGTCTTTATTCCTGATTTGTCAGCTTTAGAAAAAATGATCGTTTAGTTTGTACACTGGTTAATGCTTACTTAAGTTCCATCTACAATCTAAACTATAAAATCTTAACTTTAATACCTATGAGTATTTTTAATTCCCAATCAGAACTACCAGAGGAAAATAATACAAATACACAGGTTAATTTGATTAAAAAACCTTTACGACGTTCTCAACTTAACGTAGATGCTCCTTTACGGATGGTGGAAACAGCTTTTTTAGCTAGTACCTCCAGTTTGTTATGGTTTATTAATTTCTACTTTCCTTTTGGTCCAGTATTAAGAATTTTTTTCCCTATTCCTATTGCTTTAGTGTATTTACGATGGGGTAGACGTGCTGCTATAATGTCTGCTTTAACTACTGGACTTTTGTTATCGGTGTTAACGGGTCCTGTGAGAAGTTTATTATTTATGATTCCTTTTGCTTTGATGGGTGTATTATTGGGAGAAACTTGGTATAGGCGATCGCCTTGGTTAGTTTCTATTACTTTAAGTAGTTTGTTGGGAACGGTAGGGGTATTTTTTAGATTATGGTTTTTGTCTTTGTTATCCGGTGAAGATTTATGGATTTATTTCATTAATCAGGTAACAGAAATTACTGAATGGGTATTTCTGAAGCTACAAATTTTGGCTGTACCGGATGTTTTGATAGTTAATTTAGGTGCGATCGCTTTAATTTTCTTTAATAATCTATTATATCTGTTTGTAGTTCATTTGGCTGCATGGTTATTATTTGATCGTCTAGGAAATCCTATTCCTCGTCCTCCTCAATGGGTACAAACGATTATGAACTATGATTAATAGGTGATTGGTGATTAGGTACAATATAATTCTGGCTAATCCCGACTCCTGGAACTACCAACTCCCAACTCCCGACTCCCAACTCCTAATGATTAACATTTATACCGAAAAACAGCAAGCAGAAACCTGGCTGAAACGTTATCGCGGTAAAATACCTATATTTGTTTGTGTTTTAGGTTTTACAGAAACTTGTTTAATTCCTGGTATTTCTGCGGCTGGTTTAACTCCAGCAGATCGTCAATATACCGCTTGCGCTGATGCCGAATTTCTCTATTATGGCGCACAAACCCATCCCCGTTATCCCCTACCTCCACTAACCGCTGGTGCGTCTCCTGTGGTCATTTCTCGTGCTGTGGTGGCTAATTTACATCTACCCCTTTATATTTTTAATGCTGGTTTACCCATAATTCCATCTGTACCATGTATTGATTTAGGCGGATATCCTGCCCGTTGTATAAGTTCCGGTGCTGCAATGAATTTAAGTAATGTGAAACTGTTATTTGATCAGGGTTTATCCTGGGGTTCTCGTTTAAGTGCAGAGGTGAATCAAAGTTTAAACAAAAGTTATTTAATATTTAGTGAGTGTGTGGTGGGAGGTACAACAACTGCTTTATCTGTTTTAACAGGTTTGGGAATTGATGCGGTAGGTAAGGTGAATAGTAGTCATCCAATATGTAATCATCAACAAAAATGGGATTTAGTACAAGCTGGACTAAGTAAAACTAATTCTAATTTAGAACCTTTAGAATTAGTAGCCGCAGTGGGAGATCCTATGCAAATAGTGGTAGCAGCAATGGCGATCGCTGCTAGTCGTAATACAGGAGTATTATTAGCAGGAGGAACACAGATGATCGCTGTTTATGCTTTAATGCAGGCGATCGCTGAATTTTATGATATATCTTGGGAACCAGAACAAGTAATTATTGGTACAACTCGTTGGGTTGCAGAGGATCCCACTGGTGCTACCATTGATTTAGCCCTAAACTTAAGTAAACTAAGTAAAACAGGAGCTAAATATAGTCCACCTCTCTTAGCTACACAATTAAACTTTACTAACTCTCGTTATCCCCAACTTCAATCTTATGAACAGGGTTTTGTCAAAGAAGGAGTAGGAGCAGGAGCGGCCTGTATAGCAGCATTTCTCAGTCAAAATTGGACACAGGAACAACTATTAACTGCCATTGAATTGCAATTAGAATCACTTACATAACTATTAGTGTAAATGTGATTACCAATTTTCTGACTGCTAAATGCTGCAATTTAATACACTCTTTGTTGAAGTAACTGATCTTCTAAAGCTGCAATACGATGATAAGCCGCAGTTAATTGTGCTGTTAGCCTTTGAATTTGGATTTCTGGAGTTATTTGTTGATCTCCAATTTGATAATTAATTTCTGAATACAACACATCATTGAGTATATCCTTATGTTCCCATTTTGTACCAATAAATTCATCCTGATCAAGATCATAGAGTGGAATTTCTGGACTAGGTAAGTTATCATCTATGATATCTGGTAGACTATCTGGAACTATGACTGTATGATCAGAGGAATTAGGTAAAACCTGACTGAGTTTCATATCCAGACGTTCAATTACTGCATAGATGGCTTCAACCTTATTGCTTAAAGTGAGGATTTGTTTTTGCAATGTTTCCATTTAATACCTACATAAAAAAATATTTTCTATATGTTATTCACATTATGAACAAATTTAGCTATACTTATAGATTATTTAATTTTTGTTGTATCAGGAGAGCAAAAACAACATGCAAAAGTTAAAAAAATCTAAAAATTATCTTAATTTTCCAGATTTAAGATGAAAATTCACATCTGTCTCCTGTCACATTAAATTGAACTTTAACCCTACCAGTTGGAAATAAATGAAACGAAGGTCTTTTTTGTTGGGTATAAGTACATTAGCAATATCGCAATCTCTAATTGCGTGTGCTAACAAAAATAGAGAAATAAATATTCAGCTATTAAGAGGTTCTATACCTGGACAAATAGTGAATCAATTTAATAAAAGTATAAAGTCACAAGAGAAGCTAAAATTTATTCTTAATAGCAACATTCAAGAAATATTTAAAAAATTACAAGTTTGGCGAAATCCAAATATTAATAAACCAACGGGATGGAAGCGTTATTTACCATTACAGAACGAAGAAATAAAGACTCCAGACCCATTAGCAACCTTGGGAGATTATTGGTTACAAGCAGCAATTCGTCAGCAACTAATTCAACCATTAACAGTGGAAAAAATTCCCAATTGGGGAAATTTAGATCAAAGATGGCAAGAATTAGTAAAAAGAGATAATCAAATATGGGGTATTCCCTATCGTTGGGGCAATACAGTGATTATTTATAACCGAGAAAAATTAAAACAGATGGGAGGAGAAATAAGAGATTGGAGTGATTTATGGCGAAGTGAGTTAAAATTAAGGATATCGTTAATTGATCATCCTAGAGAAGTAATTGGTTTAGTTTTAAAAAAGTTAGGTAAATCCTATAACACAGAAAATATATCAGAAATTGCTAATTTAGAATCAGAGTTAAACAGATTAAATCAACAAGTAAAATTTTATGATTCCACCACTTACTTAGAACCATTAATTATGGGTGATACATGGGTAGCTGTAGGTTGGTTAGATGATATAACTCCTGTGCTTAATCGTTATCCAAGATTTACGGCAATTATACCAAAATCGGGAACGGCAATTTCTGCTGATGTATGGGTAAAACCAACAGGTACTAATAATAATGACGTAGTTGATCAATGGTTAGATTTTTGTTTACAACCTAATAATTCTCAAACAATTGCCTTATTAACAAAAAGTAATTCTCCCCTGGGGAATAATTTTCAACGGCAGGAAGTTCCGCAAACATTATACAATTTATTGTTAACTAATAGGGAAACTTTTGCGAAAAGTGAATTTTTATTACCTTTATCTGCAAAAGCACAACAAGAATATACAGATTTATTTATGAAGATAAAACAGTCTGACTTAACAGGTGACAAGAAGGTTAATTAACCCCAAAACAACAAAATGTTAAGCTGTTGTGCGTACAACCGCTTATGAAAGCAGGAAACGTAATCTACAAAGATTTTTGGGAAGAGGTAAACTCTGCGTAAAATTATGATGGTTTCCATCGCTATTTTCGGCTAAATTTAGTGATTTAAGTAATTTACAAATAATATTGCGCCGATTTTTGCTACAATCAAGTGACAAAAACAATCTGCTGAAAACTCTATTTTCTGATTCAATTCGTGAAAATTCAGTTTAAGAACAGGTTAATAATGGTAACATAACTAGCAGCAGAAATTAATATATAGCAGGAGTGAGCTAATGATCATGGCAGGCTACACCAACAGCAGTCAGTGATGAGAATTTTCTCTGTGCCTTCTATATCCTTTTCAATAAACTATTGACTCATATTAAGGCAAATATAAACCGTATTAGGTAATAACACGATTATGGATGTTTGTCAAGATAGTATGTAGTCAAACGAGATCAGGAAATTTATAAATATGTTATACAGCATTACGCAAATTCTAAGATTACAAAAAATACCTTATGTACGTCAATTCTTCTCCCGCTCAATTTGAGAACTTGTCCTTTAACAAAGATATTAACTCGGAAGACTTACAACTAGATCAAGAATTAATGGAACTTCCCGCTCTTACTCGTCCTTCTTTACCAGCATCTTCGGTAGATAATGGTATACATTTATCTCCGCGTCCTACTTCCTTAGCTATGCAAAAGTCAGAGGAACTACAAAAAACTTTACTAGGCCATCGTAATGAACGTCATCTAGTAATTTTACAAGATTTTCCTGATCCGGATGCTTTATCTTGTGCTTGGGCTTATCAGTTAATTTCTCAACAGTATGATATTAAGTGTGAAATCGTTTATGCAGGTACTTTAAGTCATCAAGAGAATATAGCTTTAGTTAAATTAACCAATTTACCTGCCCAACGTTGGACAATGCAATCTTTAAAAAGTAAAGATTTGTCATGTTATCATGGATTTGTTTTGATTGATAATCAAGGAACAACGTCACAATTGTTATCAGCAGTACAAAGTTATGGTGTTCCTTTACTTGTACTAGTAGATCATCATAGTATTCAAACAGAGATGAAATCTGAGTTTACAGATATTCGTCCTCATGTACGGGCTACAGCGACAATTTTCACACAATATTTACAGGCGGGATTATTATCATTAGATAGTAGTATTAATCAACATATTAAATGTGCAACGGCTTTGATGCACGGCCTACGGTCAGACACGAATAGGTTGATGCAAGCACAGGAAGAAGATTTTATGGCTGCTGCATATTTAAGTAAGTTTTATGACGCACAGTTATTAAATGCTATTTTACAAGCAAATCGTTCTAAGAGAGTGATGGATGTGATTGAGCGATCGCTAAAAAATCGTATTGTGCAAAATAACTTTTCCATAGCGGGAGTAGGATATTTAAGATATGATGATCGAGACGCGATACCACAGGCCGCAGATTTTCTTGTCACAGAGGAAAATGTACATACCGCAGTGGTTTATGGTATAGTTCATGATGAAGATGACGAATTAGAGATAGTAATAGGTTCATTGAGAACAACAAAATTAACATTAGATCCTGATGAATTTATTAAAGAAGCATTTGGACAAGATAGCGCAGGGCGGTTTTTTGGCGGAGGAAGAACGGGAGCGGGAGGGTTTGAAATTCCGATGGGGTTCTTATCTGGTGGTAATGAAAATTCAGCTTATGCGAAAATGAAATGGGAAGTATTTGATGCACAGGTTAAACAGAAATTATTGAAGTTAGTTAATCCTAAAGATAATCCCATTCAGTCGTAATTAAATTGGAGTATGGGTAAGGAAAATTGATTAAAGAGCATTATGTATGAGAAGATAGTTTTTCTGTAACCAGAATAACTTAGTTGTGAAAAGTGCTTTAAATTAGTCATCGCCGATTTTTGTCTGAACCAATTGATATTACAAGTCTACCTTGACTTCTACAGCAAGCAGTTCTCATTGGTAAAGAGTGTGTGTATGTAAAAGTAAGTGAATCTCAACCATTGTAAAAATACTTATGATTAACAATACCAAAACTTTACATGATAATAATGTAAAATCTTTAGCAGATAAGTATATTAATGAAGGATATCGCGTTGTAATTGAACCAGAAATTGATCAATTACCTTTTGAGTTAGGTAATTATCAACCAGATATTATTGCTACTAAAGATAACTTAGGTTTAGTAATTGATGTAAAAACTAACTTGAAGACAATTTCAGTAGATCGTTATCAGACCATAGCAGAGAAAATTAGGAAACATGAAGGTTGGCGTTTTTTATTAGTAACTCTTGAGGATATAGAAACAGAATCATTACCAGGAATATCAGAAAAACTACCTTCTTGGCAAGAATTAATGAACCGTCTGAGTCAAGTTGAGAGACTTATTAAGAATAATGAAGTTGAACCTGCATTTCTATTTCTTTGGAGTATTTTTGAAGGTGGATTAAGAAAACGCTCTATTGATGTATCAATTCCTGTGGAACGTTTACCATTGATAACATTATTAAAACAAATGTATTCTTTAGGAGAAATATCAATCTCTCAATTTGATATGATTGAAAGTTGTATGAAAGTAAGAAATCACATTGCTCATGGATATATTGATCAGTCAAATTTGCAAGTTTTAATTGAGTTTCAAAGTTTGGTATGTGAATTATTGGAAGAATGGAGTAGTTAATAATAAAATTACACGAATGTGCAGTAATGTGAAGTGATGCCTACAGAAATTCCAGCGATCGCAAAATTTAGGTAATAGTAACCCTTGATCACATGATGTTTAACAACATAGTTGTAAAATCCCCATCATGGTATATAATGTAAATATTCTCTATCAAACCGCTATCATTTTATGAACGTAGATATAGAATCTAATAATCAACAGTTAATGAAAAGCAAAGTAACTTTACTTAATAAAGCACAAATAGCTCTTGATGCTTTACCGACGAAAGATCAAGAAAAAGCTACTCATGTTATCAATTGCTTGGAAGAATTTCCTAATTGTGCCACAGTTGAAACCCATAAACTGAAATTTATCCCGAATTATTTTATTGCAAGAGCAGGTGTAAAATATAGAATTATTTTTCAGTTTCAAGATCAGGAAGTAACTATTTTTGATATAGTTAATCATGACCGTCTTGAAAGGTTATACAGAAACTTGAAAGTTATTCAAATGATAGATTGGTTTTGGAAAATTGATGATTTTAAAATACCTCTTTATCTCATTCTATTTTTGGTAGTGAGAATATAGAATTTTATGGCATTCTTATAATAGGTAGAGATGCTTTTTTATCTGATATTGAAAAAATTAGATTAAAATGGCGTTTAAATAAAGTTCTAGTAGATTCACGCAAAATTATTTGTATAACATTTGATCAATTAACTAGAGATATTAGAGATAGAATTTCACTATATATCAATTAGTTTATGAATCTGAATCAGAAACGGAAAGAGATATTTCCACAGATGAAATTGATTAATTATGGATTAAGTTAATATTAAAATTTACAAGTACCATAACCAGATACAATTCAATTAATATTCAACTCTATGGAACTATATTTAATTCGTCATGGTATCGCCGAAGAACCACAACCAGAACTACAAGACGAAGAACGCCATCTCACTAAACAAGGACGGGAAAAAACGCAAAAAGTAGCCCAAAAACTGCTAAAACTAGGCTTACACTTTGATGTAATTCTATCCTCTCCGCTCATCCGCGCTCAACAAACTGCCGAAATACTGATCAAAACAGGATTAAGTTCTCAACTAGAAACATCGGAACATCTCAACTTTACAGGAGATATTAATAACTGGTTACAAGACTGGTTTTTGCCCAGGAATTACCCCCTAACAACTAAATTAGCATTAGTCGGCCATGAACCCTGTTTAACTAATTGGGCAGAAATTCTCCTCTGGGGGGAAGCAAAAGAACATTTCATCCTTAAAAAAGCAGGTATGATCGGAATAAAACTACCTGATGATGGGTTTCCTGTGGGTCGTAGTCAAATGTTCTGGTTGACACCACCTAAGTACCTACTATGACAGTTTTTCGACATTTCGCATAAAATAGTTGTTAAATTAGCAACTATCATAGCCAAAGGAATCTCTAGTAAGTTAGCGTGTTCAAATATTTCTACAAGTAATTAAGCAATGGTGTAGTCATGACCGTGTGCGAATATAGGCCTGGTTTAGAAGATATTCCCGCAGCCCAATCGAGTATTAGTCATGTAGATGGGCAAAAGGGAATATTAGAGTATCGTGGGATTAGAATTGAAGAATTAGCGGAAAAAAGTACCTTTCTGGAAACTGCTTTTCTGTTAATTTGGGGTTATTTGCCTAATAGACATGAGTTAGCGGCATTTCAAAGTGAAGTTCTCAATAGTAGAAGGATTAAGTATCGCATTAGAGATATGATGAAATGCTTCCCTGAAAGCGGTCATCCTATGGATGCGTTACAAGCCTCTGCTGCTGCTTTGGGTTTATTTTATTCTCGTCGTGATCTACACAATCCTATATATATTAGGGATTCTGTAGTGCGGTTAATGGCGACTATACCCACAATGGTAGCTGCTTTTCAATTAATGAGAAAGGGCGATGATCCAGTTAAACCCAGGGATGATTTAGGTTATTCGGCTAACTTCTTGTATATGCTGAATGAAAAAGAACCCGATCCTTTAGCAGCCAGAATTTTTGATGTATGCTTGATTTTGCACGTTGAGCACAGCATGAACGCATCTACTTTTAGTGCTAGAGTCACAGCTTCCACATTAACTGATCCTTATGCAGTTGTAGCCAGTGCGGTAGGAACATTAGCAGGTCCTTTACATGGTGGTGCAAATGAAGAAGTGATCGAAATGCTGGAGAAAATTGGTTCTGTAGAAAATGTACGTCCTTTCGTGGAAGATGCTTTACACCGCAAAGCGAAGATTATGGGTTTTGGCCATCGAGTGTACAAAGTTAAAGATCCACGGGCTACTATTCTACAAAACCTAGCAGTACAGTTATTTGATAAATTTGGCTATGACAAGTATTATGAAATAGCCGTAGAACTAGAGCGGGTAATGGCGGAAAAAGTTGGTAATAAAGGAATTTATCCTAATGTTGACTTTTATTCCGGTTTGGTGTACAGAAAAATGGGCATACCCACAGATTTATTTACACCAATATTTGCGATCGCTCGTGTAGCTGGTTGGTTAGCACACTGGAAAGAACAACTAGCAGAAAACCGGATATTTAGACCTACCCAAGTATATAACGGTGAGCATGGAGTAGCCTACACTCCTATCAATCAGCGTTAAAGGATAGGTCAACAATTGTAGATTAGACAAAGGGAAACGATCCAAGCCAATAGACAGATTCACAACTGTCACAAATCACAATAAGGAGTCAGGAGTCAGGAGTTAGGAGTCAGGAGTTAGAATAAAGAATTTTCTCCCCTGCCCCCTGCACCTCGCACTCCGCACTTCCCCTAATTTGTCAATCTCAACTATAAGCAGAATTGTGAGTGAAGATGATAAGGCGTAAACCATCCAACGATATACTAAATTCAGGAATTGACCATAATTGAGACGAGAATTGACACATCATCTTGACAACTAAGAGCAGCAAACATGAATGCAGGAATTGACCTTCAAGGAACTTTTATTCAAACCTTAACGGATTTAGGCATACCCCCAGGTACAGCCAAAGCCCTATGGATGCCATTACCAATGGTCTTAATGTTAATTGGGGCAACGGTAGGGGTATTAGTCGCTACATGGCTAGAAAGGAAAATTTCCGCGGCCGTACAGCAGCGTATAGGTCCAGAATTTCAAGGACCTTTTGGTTTATTAGTGCCAGTGGCAGACGGTTTAAAATTGGTATTTAAAGAAGATATAGTACCAGCAAAAGCCGATCGCTGGTTATTTACCCTCGGTCCAATTCTTGTAGTATTACCAGTATTTCTGTCATATTTGATAGTGCCATTTGGACA
This sequence comes from Anabaena sp. FACHB-1237, assembly GCF_014696225.1. Lineage (GTDB taxonomy): Bacteria > Cyanobacteriota > Cyanobacteriia > Cyanobacteriales > Nostocaceae > FACHB-1237. The sequence continues at coordinate 10,986 of NZ_JACJPV010000051.1, forward strand.
AAATATTGTCATTACCAATATAGGTATGGGCGTATTTTTATGGATTTCCCTATCCAGTATTCAGCCTATTGGATTATTAATGGCAGGTTACGCTTCTAATAATAAATATTCATTATTAGGGGGTTTAAGGGCAGCAGCACAGTCCATCAGCTATGAAATACCCCTAGCATTGAGTGTATTAGCGATCGCTATGATGTCTAATAGTCTTAGCACCATAGACATAGTAAATCAACAATCCAACTTTGGCATTTTAGGCTGGAACGTTTGGAGACAACCATTAGGCTTCCTAATTTTCTGGATTGCAGCATTAGCAGAATGCGAACGTCTCCCCTTCGACTTACCAGAAGCAGAAGAAGAACTAGTAGCAGGATACCAAACCGAATACTCCGGCATGAAATTTGCCCTCTTCTATCTAAGTTCCTACGTGAACCTGGTACTTTCTGCCTTATTAGTAGCCATACTTTATCTTGGTGGTTGGCATTGTCCCATACCAATTAACCTAATTACCGATAAATTAGGATTAAGTGCTACAGATCCCATATTACAAGTAATTACTGCCGGTATCGGCATTACAATGACCGTACTTAAAGCCTACATTCTGGTATTTTTAGCGATTTTAATTCGTTGGACAGTACCTAGAGTCAGAATTGACCAACTATTAGATTTAGGTTGGAAATTCTTACTACCCGTAGGTTTAGTCAACTTGTTGTTAACAGCAGCATTCAAACTAGCTTTTCCCTCTGTATTTGGTGGGTAGAAGTCGGGAGTTGGGAGTCGGGAAAAACAATTTCCACTCCGCACTCCACACTCAGTACAACATCACACATCTAAAATTGTCAATCTTGGAAAGCAACTGGAAAACAGAAAATGCTTAAATTTCTCAAACAAGTTGGTGATTACGCCAAAGAAGCAGTACAAGCAGGACGTTATATAGGTCAAGGACTATCAGTAACCTTTGATCACATGAAAAGACGGCCTGTTACCGTTCAATATCCCTACGAAAAACTTATACCCGGTGAAAGATTTCGGGGACGCATTCACTACGAATTTGATAAATGTATCGCCTGTGAAGTGTGCGTGCGTGTTTGTCCCATTAACCTCCCCGTAGTTGACTGGGAAATGGACAAAGGTACTAAAAAGAAAAAACTCAAACATTACAGTATAGACTTCGGAGTTTGTATTTTCTGTGGTAACTGTGTGGAATATTGCCCCACAAACTGTTTATCCATGACAGAGGAGTATGAACTGGCTACCTACGATCGCCATGAACTAAACTACGATAACGTAGCATTAGGACGTTTACCCTACAAAGTCACAAACGATCCCATGGTGACACCATTGAGAGAATTAGTATATCTACCACCCGGAGTCCTGGAACCTCATGGAGTACCTGCTGATGCTCCCCGCGCTGGTTCTCGTCCCGAAGACTTAGTAGAAAAAGCCTAGTGTCAAAATTGACAATTGATAATTGACAATTATCGAATTTACAAAACATCAAAAGGATCGAAAACAGTGAATCTAGCAGCAGGAGTACAATCAGTATCATTTGGCATTCTCAGCATCATGATGATTGTGGCCGCATTAGGGGTAGTATTATCTTCTAGCATCGTTTATTCCGCCTTTTTATTAGGCGGTGTTTTCATTAGCATTGCGGGATTATACTTACTGCTAAATGGTGACTTTGTGGCCGCAGCCCAAGTCCTGATTTATGTTGGTGCAATTAACGTCTTAATTCTATTTGCCATCATGTTGGTAAATAAAAGACAAGATTTTGCACCCTTACCCAGCGCTGGAGTGCGAAAAATCTTTACAGCGATCGTTAGTTTAGGACTATTTGCCCTATTAAGCACAATGGTATTAGCTACACCTTGGGGTAATCCCACCGTTCCCTCGGCTGATCAAAACTCCATAGTGATTATCGGTGAACACTTCTTCAGCGATTTTTTACTACCCTTTGAATTAGCATCGGTTTTATTACTCATCGCTATGGTAGGCGCGATTATTTTGGCACGTCGTGAGTATATTCCCGACCAATTACCCAAGTCTGACCTACCACAAACCATCCTCACTTTACCAGAACGTCCTAAGGAACTGGTATCCAGTGGTACTAGTCAAGACTAAGCTATTAGCTGTCATCCGTCAGCAGGGGTTTAGCATTCTTCATTTGTTTCAGTTTAAAGCCCGACTAGGAATTAATTCCTGTGTCTAATAGCAAAAGTCATCTTTAATCGTTTATTAGTTTACTTCAGTAAAATGCAATCTACCAGCCTGGAAATTAATTTCCAGGCGGATTGACAAGATGAACAAACAATGCATATATAGCTTAAATTGACACCATGAAACATTGCTAAACCTGTACATCAAGGAGAAAATAAAAGTCAAAATTATTACTCCGCACTCCAGACCCACCACAGTACAATTTATTCTGTTATTCTCGCAACACACAATCATGCAACTTCAGTATTTCTTGTTACTCGCAGCCGCTTTATTCTGTATTGGTATCTATGGCTTAATTACCAGCCGTAATGCAGTGCGTGTACTCATGTCCATCGAGTTACTATTAAATGCCGTTAATATAAATTTAATGGCATTTTCCAACTTTCTTGACTCAACATTAATTAAGGGTCAAGTGTTTACAGTTTTTGTCATCACAGTGGCCGCTGCTGAAGCGGCGGTAGGGTTAGCGATCGTTCTCACCATTTATCGTAACCGTGATACCGTCGACATGGAGCAGTTTAACCTTTTGAAATGGTAAAAATGTGCAACTGAAGCAGGTAATTATTGCTTACAAAGCTAGAGATCCCCAAAGTAAAAAATGGGCAGAACTCTGTTCTAAACAGCTAGAAAGTCGCGGTTGTCAAGTTTTAATGGGACCTAGTGGTCCCAAGGATAACCCCTATCCTGTATTCTTGGCTTCCGCTAGTCAAACCATTGACTTAGCTTTAATTCTCGGTGGTGATGGTACAGTTTTAACTGGTGCTAGACAGTTAGCATCGGCTGGTATACCCATATTAGGGGTAAATGTAGGCGGACATTTGGGCTTCTTAACCGAATCCATAGAGGAATTTCAAAATCCTGAACTAGTGTGGGATCGGTTGTTAGAAGATCGTTATGCTATTCAACGGCGTATGATGTTACAAGCCGCCATTTATGAAGGTGTTGGTTCAAGCTTGGAACCTGTAACAGAAACTTTCCTGGCTTTAAATGAATTTTGCATTAAACCAGCTTCAGCCGATCGCATGATCACCTCCATTCTGGAAATGGAAATTGATGGGGAAATAGTTGATCAATATGTGGGAGATGGTTTAATTATCGCTACTCCTACCGGTTCTACGGGTTATACTGTATCTGCCAATGGTCCAATTATGCACGATGGGATGGAAGCAATTACCATTACTCCCATTTGTCCCATGAGTTTATCTAGTCGTCCTTTGGTGTTACCTCCGGGTTCAGTAGTCAATGTCTGGCCTTTAGGTGATTATGATTTAAGTACAAAATTATGGATGGATGGAGTTTTATCTACTTCCATCTGGCCAGCACATCGTGTAGATGTGAGAATGGCTGATTGTCGCGCTAAGTTTATTATATTGCGCGAAAATAATTCCTATTATCAAACATTACGGGAGAAGTTACTTTGGGCAGGTACAAGGGTTCATTACAGCAATAATCATCGTAATTGATTTATAGGAGGTTTAGCACTGCTAAACCCCTACAAATGTTAACTTATACACAGCTTTTCTGTACTACTTTGTTATTTGTAATTTGTATCTAATTACCAGTTTTTTTACTAATATTATTGATAATATAAAAGTTATTGACTATTTCTCTCTATTTGTTGTTCCCTATCTACAAATATCTATAATTTTTGATATTTGATCAATTTAGATAAATTTATATTAGTAAAATAGATGGAAATTTCTGCTTATCATCATTATCAACTCCATCCTCGTGATTTTCCCATTTTGCAAAATGATAAATATATTCTGCGTTTAGCTACAAATAGCCAAGAATTAGAGTCTATTTTTCGATTACGTTTTCAGGTTTTTAATGTGGAATTAGGTTTAGGTTTATCTGATGCTAATAATTCCCAAATGGATCAGGATAAATTTGATGATGTGTGTGATCATTTATTACTTATTTGTAAACAAACAGGGGAAACTATTGGTACTTATAGAATGCAAACTTATGCCAGGGCTGCACAATTTTTAGGTTTTGATGCGGCTGATATTTTTAGTCTTTATGGTATTCCTGATACTATTTTACAATCTTCTGTGGAAGTGGGACGTGCTTGTATAGCTAAAAAATATCGTAATAGCCATACTTTGTTATTACTTTGGCAGGGGTTAGCTAATTATTTATTGTGGACAAGAAAACAATATTTTTTCGGTTGTGCTTCTTTGTTGACTCAATGTCATCAAGAAGCTGTTTGTACTTTTAATTATTTTCGAGAACATAATTTACTTCATCCCCATATTTTAGTATGTCCTCATACACAGTATTTAATTGATATTTATAAGAATTATTCTCATGATTTTTCTATATCACTTCCTAATATTTTTCAGGCTTATTTGAGTATTGGCGCTAAGGTTTGTAGTTTACCAGCTATTGATCAGCAGTTTCAAACTATTGATTTTTTGATTATTGCTAATATTGCTGATTTTGCAAGATGGAAATATTAAAAAATCTCTGTTTGTTCCTGTTAAACAAGTTTTAGATAATTTTTTGAGATTCAAGTATTTACTTATTTCCGGCTATAAATGCAAAAAACCGTTAAATTTGATACAATTTATTCACATTACGAAAGTCAAGGAGAATCAGATGGTATTATTAAAGGGATTCGAGATTGAGATATACACTGGTACACATCAAGGCGAAATTCTAGGATTATCTGATAGAATAGTTGCAGATTTAGATGGTTTTATGCGTGAGCCAGATAGTCGTAATGTTGAGTATATAACTCCACCTTCTGTTAGTTATGAAAGTTTATTGTGTGATTTATTAACTCCTCGACGTAAGCTACGCAATTATTTACAGCGTTTGGGAAATTATACTTTAGTCCCTGGTAGCACTTTATCTTTATTGGGAAGCGATCGCTTTTACCGTTCTGATCTTACCAACCCTTATCATGATTACATTGAACAAACCTATGGGACAAAAGTAGTTACTGCTAGTGTACACATTAATGTAGGTATTAGTGATCCAGAGTTATTAATGCGTGCTTGTCGTGTAATTAGAATGGAAGCACCTTTATTTTTAGCTTTGAGTGCATCATCTCCTTTTTTAAATAGTCAGGCTACTGGTTATCACTCTACTCGCTGGGGGCTATTTCCACAAACTCCTGGGTATGTACCTTTATTTACTAGTCATGTTCATCATATTCAATGGGTGGAAGAACAGTTAGAAAAAGGCACAATGCAAAATGTTCGGCATTTATGGAGTTCGGTTCGCCCTAATGGCGATCGCCGTCCTTATGATTTAAACCGTTTAGAATTAAGAATTTGCGATTTAGTAACAGATCCTATCTCTTTACTAGCCATTACTGCTTTATTAGAAGCGCGGTTAATTCAGATTTTAGAAAATCCTCAGATTGACCCGTTAATAACCAGCAAATTTTCACCTGAAGAATTGATCAATCTAACAGATGATAATGAAAAGGCTGTAGCTAAAAATAGTTTAGATGCCCATCTCATGAAATGGGAAGATGGTAGTAGGATTATCGCTAGAGATTGGATTGAGGAACTTTATCAACAGCTATGGAGTATAACTAAACAGCAAGGTTTTAGTTGTTTTCTGTCTCCGTTACCAAAAATTCTCCGGACGGGTAATGAAGCTCAACAATGGTTACAATTACATAATGTCGGATTTGATGCCCAGCGTGTTATCACTCAAGCTATTCTGGCTACAGAAGAGCGAGAAAACGAGTTAGAAAGTAAACTGTGTTCTAGGGTATAACCTGGGGAGTGCAGATCATACTTCGTGAAGTCTCTATAAGGGTTTAGCAGCGCTAAACCCCTAGTATTTATTCTCCTGACTCCTGACTCCTGCCAAAATAGTTTAAAAAAACTAATCAATGGAAAACACTTTTGACATATTAAAAAAAACTATAGATAATTTTAATATTTTAGTAATTTTAAATACATAAATAATTTCCGTAATCCAGTAGGTAATCAGGTGTTTAAAATATAAGCTGATCAATAAAGATCATCAAAACTATCCACAAACAGATGTAAAAATCTGTTTTGTTCCCTCTTCACAAGATGAAATTATCATGCCCCAAGTTGTCTTAGTCCATCCACAAATTCCCCCAAATACCGGTAATATCGCTCGTACCTGTGCAGCCACAGGGACAGAATTACATTTAGTTGGTCCTTTAGGTTTTGAAATTAGCGATCGCTATCTTAAAAGAGCAGGTTTAGATTATTGGCCTTATGTCAAATTGCATTATCATCAATCCATAGAAGTATTTACTCAAGCATATCAACAAAGACAGGGAAGACTCTTGGGTTTTACGGTTCGTGGTAATAATAACTACATCAAGTTTCAATTTGCACCAGATGACTGGTTATTATTTGGGAGTGAAACCGCAGGACTACCCCAGGAAGTTTTATCCAGTTGTCATGAGACCCTTTATATTCCCATGTATGAACCAGGAGTCAGAAGTTTAAACCTATCCGTGAGTGTCGCAGTCAGTTTATTTGAAAGTCGTCGCCAACTGGGATATTTAGAGTGATATTTACAATAATTAACATTCACGAGGCAAAATCACAAATCAGGCATTTATAGAGATTTGCCCACAGAAAATTACGCAAAAATTGAGCTACTGAGAGAACATGGAAAAATAAAATTCAGGGTAAATACGGATGATATTCATCATCTACATATAAGAAATTTGTATAGTTCATGAGAAAATAAAAGGAAGATCAAAGATAGAATTTAGTGAATATTCACAGTAGAGAAACAGCCTAAACAAACACCTTAAAGTCTTGACAGTCAAGGGTTATGAAAATTTCGTATTGAAACAGACAATAAAAAAATGCCAAAAATGGTCATCGGGTGTACGGTTGTTTTTTGGGAAATAATTAACGTAAATTTTCCCTTTGATGAGACGGATTTGATAAAAAAATCCCGAAAATGTCTATAACAGGTTCATCGCTCAATTCACGAATCACAAAAGCTCAAAACTCATTAGCAACAAAAGACACAAAAACAAAGTATCATACTTGGTGAGTCGAGATTGCCAGAGTAACTGAGCTAGTCCTAAGCTAACAAAACTATACTTATGTTGATGAACATTGACATGAATTAGTTAAGAAAGTCGCCCACTTGATATATAATCCTACGATATCAAGTATTGAATTAAGACTATTGCTGACGCAAAAACCAAGCAATAACAGTGCTAGTCTTTTTCAAAATCACAAATAAAAGAAAAATCGCATTGGGCACTCATAGTGTAGGTCTAGGTTGGGATAAGCGCTCCCATGCTAGGTGTTGAAGTAAAAAGTAAAGTCTAGCTTTGTCTAGGTTTTATATAACAGATTTAGGCTGTGAGGAGTGAATTAGACAGGTAAAAGGTAATACCTAGTAAAAACTAGAAAATTTACCAAAATATACACACTTGTCTAAAACACCAGAAGCAAGTTAATCTTGCCTAAGTATCTCTGGTGCAGGTGATCTTGATGTATAGTTTGATGTGATCTCAAAAAAATAATATCCAACTGTAAAAACAAGATCAAAGAAACGCTAGTGATCATAGGAGGTCGTCTTTGAAACGAGCATTAAAAAAAAGAGAGAAGGCTGTGTTGAATAATACCCCCAACAGTGAAGAAGCCCCGGTAGAAGAGAAAATGAATGATACGAATGCCAAAGTGACACGCCGGACACGGACTCATCAAGCAGCTATGATCGGCTTGGCTATTTCCATGGGAGCAACCAGCCTTTTGGTGACTCGACAAAGCGATCAAGCCCAAGCAGCGGCTCCTGTTGGCAGTCAAAAAGCAGCCTCAAGCATTCCTGGTATGACTGAGACTGAAACAAAATTTGCCACCACCAAGCTGGAGTCCCAAACAGTAGTAGGAGAAAGCGTAGCCGCTAACCCTACCATAGTGGAACCAACCCAAGTTTCACAAACACCTGGGCTTGAAGCTAAATGGCAAATGACAAATAATAGTATGGCTGTAGAAGCTACTTCCACAGCAACATCAGCAAATGAAAATTCGGACTACTCCAGAACAGCAGTAGCAACCGCAACAAATAATCTTCCAGTTCAACCTGCATTACATACAGATCACCAATTGCCTCAGACAGCACAACGGGTATCTGCTTTTGAAGGTGTCACTGGTAGTAATAGCACACCTGAAGCCATACCATCTGGGGAAATACCCAGTAATACAGTTGATGCTCACCTGAAAGCGCAACAAGAATTTGCCATTAATCGCTTGCAAGAGAAATCTCAACGTTTAAAAAACAGCCTACCAGAGTTGCAGTCCCAAGGGAGGGAGAATTTAGCACTAACTCCATCAAAAACTGGTATTCAGGAAATTAAAGCCAATAATATATCGGTAAAACCTGCATCTGTAGAATCAAAAAACGTAACTGATAGTAGTCAAGAACAATTAATAAATAGGTTAAAACAGAATAAGGAACAGGCTAATCTATCCACTGTAGCACCTACAGCTAAAGTGGTAGCACAAGTGCCTGTTGCTACTTATGAAGTGAAACCTGGAGATACATTAGCAGAAATTGCTAATAATTATGGGACTTCAGTTTCAGAAATAGTTAGGTTTAATAAGCTAACTGATCCTAATGAATTGCAAATAAACCAAAAACTAATTATTCCGGGAGTAAATTCCCAGGAAAATTCGTGGCAAGGATCTAGCTCTTCTGTGAATGCTAGGGTTGTCAAGAATAATGCTGTGATAGCTAATACTAATAATAGTTTGACAGTGCCGCCGGCTTTACCTAGTGAGTCACAAGTGGTTTCTGGTAATGCCAGTGTTAGTATTCCTATTCCCACAGGAACACAGCCGCCGGAACGCCCTGATACTCCAGCAATTAGTAGTAACAGTCTCAATGTGCCAGCACCTATAAAGGAAAATCAGGTACAAGTCAGTCCAAAGGTCCCTCAATCTCAGATTTCTGCTATTATTCCCCAAGCATTACCTACTCCTGGAGAGGCAGAAGCATTACCTACTATTCCTACTATTTCTAGTGAGTCTCAAGGGGTAGGTGGTAATACACCATTACCAAGGAATGTTGCACGTCCAGAAAATAACTCACAACCTGTGCAAAGAGCGTCTAAGCCTGAAGGGAGCGATCGCCTCCGGAGTTTACAGGCTGAAATTGACAGACTACGGGATAAATACCGCACACAACAGTCTGGAAATGTAGCTGCTGTTCCTCCTGCGCTAGTAGAGGAAAATGTAGGATTACAGGAAGAAACAGGTAACACAAATGGTTGGAATGTACCCGTAGCTATTAAATCTCCTCAAGATTTAACTAGATATCAAACTGGTGCAGTACAGATTCCTGTACCTAAACCCATATTACCTAGTTATAACAATTCTGAGACGCAAAGGCCAATCAATATCAATGGTGTTCCCAAGCCTGTGAATGAACCAACTAACCCAGAGTTTTTGCCTAGTCAAGCTGCTTCTGGGTTAAATAGTGATCGTCCTGGTGGTGGTATCAAAATAGCAGTTCCTCCAGCTCGTCTTAATTCTAACGAATCTCTAGGGAAATTGCGAGGAACAACAGTATCTCCGCAAATGCCACCTTTGGCAGCAGTGGATAGATATTTGCCTCAGAACATTGATGAAAATACTAATCCTGTTCCTAGCTCATCCACATCCTATATTTGGCCAGCTAAGGGTGTATTAACATCTGGTTATGGCTGGCGTTGGGGAAGAATGCACAGAGGTATTGATATTGCTAACTCTACTGGTACTCCCATTTATGCTTCATCTAGCGGTGTGGTAGTACAGGCAGGTTGGAATAGAGGTGGTTATGGCAATGTGGTAGATATTCGCCATGCTGATGGTAGTTTAACCCGTTATGGCCATAATAGCCGGATTTTAGTGCAAGTGGGTCAACAAGTAGAACAAGGGCAACAAATTGCAGCGATGGGTAGCACTGGTTTTAGTACAGGTCCCCATAGCCATTTTGAAATTCATCCTGCTGGTAAGGGCGCAATTAATCCTATTGCTTTTTTACCAAGCCGTAAGTAATGATTTAACAACTATCAACATTATTTGCTGCTGGGAGGGGGTGTTCACCCCCTTCTTTTTTTGGGAAAAATTTCTGAAAAAAGTTCTGAAAAAATTTTGAAAATAGGAGTTGTCATGATTAAATATCTATGCTATGCTAATGGAAGTTAAGCAAAAACAAGGCTCAGTAGCTCAGTTGGTTAGAGTACGGGACTCATAAGCCTGGGGTCGTCAGTTCAAATCTGACCTGAGCCATTTTAAGTGTCAAACCTAAATATAAATTTTCCTGCCTTTAGTCATAAGCTAATGGTAGTGACTCTGTAGTATACGTCTAATTGTTTCTTATACATAGGACTTATGCAAGTGTCACACTAAAAAATCTGTTGAGTGGGTGCGTCAGATATGAACAATTTGGTTATTTACATGATTTATACTGTCTGACGTGGTTGGTGAGCTTGTCGAACCACACCCTACCAATGTGCTAGTTGCGTAAGTCCTGATACAGTCTGACGCAACCTAAGAGTATATATTTTCCCAAATGTTCAATTAATTTTGCTCAGGTACTGAAAATATTAGCTGATAAAATAAAATATTAGCTGACTGCTGTTTGTGTAGCGTGCTGTTTGGCATTGATTAATAGCTGAATACTTACATAAACTCATACCTAACTAATACCCAAAAAACTGAGTGGAAAAACTCTACTGGCTTGATCAAATTAATTTACAAGATCGCGCTTTTGTTGGTGATAAGGCTTTTTATTTAAGCAAGATCAAACAGCGTGGTTATCCCGTTGGACCTGGGTTTGTGGTATCTGGGGAAGTTTTACGGGAGTTCTTAGAAACTCTGAATAGTTCTGAGTCTTTAACTGCTGATTTACCATATTCCTCATTACATTTAGATGTGGATAATTGGCGACAATTACAGTCCGTGGCTGGATGTTTACGGGCAGAAATTATTGCGGGTTCTCTCTCATCTGAGTGGATAAGTCGCATTTTTGATGCTGCTAGACAATGGCAAGGGAATAATTTAATCTTACGTCCTAGTGTGATGTTACCCAATTCTGCCCAGGTAGTAAACAATCTTTCTGGTTTGTTAGATGCAGTATTTTGTGCTTGTAATGAAGATGCAATTGTTGAAGGTTTAAAATTAATTTGGTGTCAATTATTTCGGGCTAAAAGTTTATTATATTGGCAAAATGAAGGGATTAATTTACAGAATATAAATTTGGGTGTTTTGATTCAACCTGTGCATAATGCGATCGCTTCTGGTGTATTTTATGGTTATCCTTTAAAATGGGAAATTACTGCTACCCATGGGTTAGGAATAGCTATCAAAAATGGTGATGTTTTACCAGATATTTATTACATAGATGCAGAAAATTCTACTGTTATAGAACAGCAGTTAGGTAATAAAATGCTGGCTTATGATTTTGATAATTACAGTAATATAAGTGAACAGATGTTTCCTAAAAAATTATTAGATGTTGAACATAATTTACGTTTAAATATTCTTGATGAAAGTCAGCAAAAACAATATGCTTTATCTCCACAATATTTACAAGATTTAATTAATTTAGGTAAACAGTTAGTTAATGAATTTGGCGATCATATATGTTTTAATTGGACAATTAAGGAAGATAAAAATGCTGGTATTGATATTACTAATGTAATTTTTCCTAAACCTTCGTTAGTTAATTTAAACTGTGTTCAAGGTATGGGAGCAGCAAGGGGTAAAATAACAGCAAATGCTTATATTATTAATTCTTTAGACAAGCCAGAAAAAATTCCTCCAGGTGTAATTATTGTTGCTTCTATTATTACTCCTGACTGGTTTTCTTTGTTAACTGGGGCGATGGGAATTATTACTGAACAAGGTGGTTTAACTAGTCATGGAGCAATTTTAGCACGGGAGTTAGGCATTCCCGCAGTAGTTAGCGCTGGTGATGCTACTAGTATTTTTAAAAGTGGTGAAAAGTTGTTTTTAGATGGCGATCGCGGTGAAGTATATCGTTTAAATGATGATGAACAAAAATTTTCTGATCAGGTTTTAGAGGCAAAAATAAACCCAGAAAAATCTCCTGTGTCCGTGGTAAAGATGCAGAATATTTTGCCAAGTATTGGCACTAAATTGTTAGTGAATCTTAGTCAATCAAAATTAATAGAAGAAGTACAAAATCTACCTGTTGACGGTGTGGGTTTATTGCGTTCAGAGTTGATGATTTTGAATATTTTACAAGGTAATTTAAAAGGTAAAAGTTTGGAGAAATGTTTATTAGAGGGTAAAAAAGACGAATTATTAAATGCTTGGTATAAACAAATCTTATTATTTGCGCGAGGTTTTGCACCTCGACCTATTTTTTATCGTTCTTTAGATGCACAAAGTTCTGATTTAAGCAGTGCAATTTTTGGAGAAAGGGGTGTATTTAATTATTTCCAAAATCCTGCTATTTTTGAGTTAGAATTACAAGCATTAGCAATGGTGCAAAATGCTGGTTATAAAAATATTCGTTTGATTTTACCTTTTGTGCGATCTGTGGAAGAGTTTATATTTTGTCGTGATCAGGTAATAGCAGCAGGATTAAAAAAAGTGCGCGGGTTTGAATTATGGATCATGGCGGAAGTTCCTAGTGTTTTATTTCTCTTACCTGAATATATTAAAGCTGGTGTTCAAGGTATTTCTATTGGTACTAATGATTTAAGTCAATTATTGTTAGGAGTAGATCGGGAAAATGGCAAATTAAATAATATCTTAGATCAGGGTTATGATGTTTTGATGCAAGCTATTTTTCAATTAATTACAATGTCTCAAGATGGTGGTATTCCTTGTAATATTTGTGGTCAAGCTCCGGTTTTATATCCAGAAATGATTGATAAGTTAATAGCATGGGGAATTACTTCTATTTCTGTGGAACCCGAAGCTGTGGAAAGAGTTTATCAGGCGATCGCACGTGCGGAACAAAGGTTAATTTTAGCAGCAGCAAGAGAACAATTACTTCTTAGATCCCGGACTTCTTAAAGAAGTCCGGGATCTGATTGAGTTATTATCTATCTACAGAACCCATGATCACATCAATACTACCCAAAATAACTACAATATCTGCTACCTTCATTCCTCTTAATAAATGAGGCAGAATTTGTAAGTTATTAAAATCAGCAGGACGAATTTTCCAGCGCCAAGGGAAGACATTATTATCTCCTACTAAATAAATACCTAATTCCCCTTTTCCACTTTCTACACGAGAATATATTTCTCCTTTGGGAATTTTAAAAGTAGGTGCAACTTTTTTTGCTACAAATTGATAATCAAAAGCGTCCCATTCTGATTTAGGTCCAGCCATTAATCGCTTTGCTTCTAAATTTTCGTAGGGTCCACCTGGTAGGCCAGCGATCGCTTGACGAATAATTTTTACAGATTCCCGCATTTCTCGCATCCGTACCATGTAACGAGCGAGACAATCGCCTGCCGTTTCCCATTGTACATCCCAGTCGAAATCATCGTAACATTCGTAATGGTCAACTTTTCGTAAATCCCATTTCACACCAGAAGCGCGTAACATTGGACCAGATAAACCCCAGTTAATTGCTTCATTACGAGTAATTGTACCAATACCTTCAATTCGACGGCGGAAAATGGGGTTATTTGTTACTAAGCGTTCATATTCATCTACTTTAGGGATGAAATAATCGCAAAATTCCAAACATTTATCAACCCAACCGTAGGGTAAGTCAGCGGCCACACCACCCACACGGAAATAGTTATTATTTACCATGCGGTAGCCAGTAGCAGCTTCCCATAAATCATAGATCATTTCCCGTTCACGGAATTGATAAAAGAAGGGAGTTTGTGCGCCTACGTCAGCTAAAAATGGACCAAACCATAATAAGTGATTAGCAATACGGTTAAGTTCCAACATAATCACGCGAATGTAGCTGGCGCGTTTAGGAACAGTGATACCCGCTAATTTTTCAGGTGCGTTAACTGTAACTGCTTCATTAAACATCCCTGCCGCGTAGTCCCAACGGCTAACGTAGGGTACATACATGACAGTGGAACGGTTTTCGGCGATTTTTTCCATTCCTCGGTGTAAATAACCGATAACTGGTTCACAGTCAACCACATCCTCCCCATCTAAAGTCATAATTAACCGTAAAACCCCGTGCATGGATGGGTGATGAGGTCCCATATTTAGCACCATTGGTTCAGTGCGGGTTTCTATTCTACTCATTTATTTTGGTCTTCTCCCGTTATTAAGTCTTTAAATTGAACCATAAAGATGCTAACAAGATACAATATACCGCATCTGCTAAACTTCCACTGGTTGAGGATAGCAGGTTTGCAGTTGTACTTGATGTGTTTCAGGAATTACGCAAGAATAAGGTTTTGAGTTACATCCTGGGTAAGTCCTAATTTTCGTCTAGCTTCTTCAATTATTATAGGGATCTAGTGATAAGGAATTGCGACTCTAGCGTTTTTCATTTCTTTTGAGTTTTAGTAGAGGGAAATTTTTCAGCGATAGTATTGTTTATATCTAAGTTTTGTTAAGGTTTGGGTGATTTTGCTGGTTTTACGATATATTTATTTTATGGTTAGCCTAATTAATTTTTATGGTTCACGCAGAGCCGCAGAGTCGCAGAGTTAGAGAAGCAAGAGTTTTTATTATGAATTATTTACAGGTTTATATTCAAGAAGTTAGTCAAATTTATCAACAACAAAATGCTACGGAACATACATATCGTCCAGCATTGAAAAAATTAATGGAATCTT
>NZ_JACJPV010000052.1 GCF_014696225.1 Anabaena sp. FACHB-1237
CAACTGGTATGAAGTACAGAGGAATCTGTTTACTTTAGTTGTACGTGAGCATATTTTTGCTAATCTTAATAGCGATCGCATGATCTAGAATACATAGATAATGTTTTTTGTCAATGCGTAAGTCCTATCTTATGTAATATTACATTATTTAATAACATAAGTTGCTAGTACAGCTTGGCGTAAATAAACCTCAGAGTTATTAATTTAGGTATTAGCTGTCACACCAAAAAATCTGTTGAGTGGGTGCGTCAGATATCAACAATTTGGTTACTTACATGATTTATACTGTGTAACGTGGTTGGTGAGCTTGTCAAACCACACCCTACCAATGTGCCAGTTGCCCAAGTCCTGTTTAGGATATGATTTGTGAAATGAAATCAATATGCTCACAAGTTTAATTTATGAATGCAGTTTGGGAAAAATTTACTTTATATTCTTTACCTTTACAAGAATATTTAAGTGGTAGTTATTTACATCGTTATTTGGTGGGGGTTTTGGCCAGTTGGCGACAAACTAGTATTTTTATGCAGTGGGGTGATGCGATCGCTGTTGTTTTGCTAAGTTTAATTTATGGTTTATCACCCTTTGTTTCTACTACTTTGGTGGGTTTATTGCTAATAGCTTGTACGGCTTTTTGGATATTACTAACCTTATCTGATGAAACTAAGGCGATCAATAAATTTGCAGTTACTCCTATTCATTTATTAGTTCTGCTTTATTGGGCTGTGGCTGTTATTGCTACAGCTTTATCACCTGTAAAAAAAGCTGCTTTTACTGATTTAAAAACTTTTACTTTATATTTAGTATTGTTCGCACTTTGTGCTAGGGTTTTAAAATCTGTAAAGATCCGCTCTTGGTTAATAACTCTGTATTTGCATATATCCTTAATTGTAAGTGTGTATGGTCTGCGACAATGGTTCTTTGGTGCAAAGGCTTTAGCTACTTGGGTTGATCCTGAATCTCCTTTATCTAAAACTACACGGGTTTATAGCTATTTAGGCAATCCTAATTTGTTAGCTGGGTATTTATTACCAGCAGTGGTTTTGAGTTTAGTGGCTATTTTTGCTTGGCAAAGTTGGATCAAAAAAGGTTTAGCATTGACGATGTTTGTGGTTAATGCGGCTTGTTTAATCTTGACTTTTAGCCGGGGAGGTTGGATAGGTTTACTATTGTCTGTATTTGCTGTGTTGGTATTGTTAGTTTATTGGTGGGGTGTACAAATGCCAACTTTTTGGCGTGTGTGGTCTTTACCAATATTATTGGGTGGTGTAGTGGCTATATTAGTATTAGCTGTATTATTTATTGAACCTGTGCAAGTACGAGTTGTAAGTATTTTTGCAGATCGGCAAGACAGTAGTAATAACTTTCGTCGCAATGTGTGGGATGCTGTATTTGAGATGATCCGCGATCGCCCCATTATAGGTATTGGTCCTGGTCACAACACCTTTAATAAAGTCTATCCTCTCTATCAACATCCTCGGTTTACCGCTTTAAGTGCTTATTCAGTATTTTTAGAAGTAATTGTGGAAATGGGGTTTGTGGGTTTTCTCTGTTTTCTGTGGTTAATTATTGTCACAGTTAATACCGGGTTAATGGAAATTCGTCCGTTGCGTGAAAGTAGAAATGCTGAGGGATTTTGGTTAATAGGAGCGATCGCTGCTATCATAGGTATGCTTGGTCATGGTATGGTAGATACTGTGTGGTATCGTCCTGAAGTCAATACTGTATGGTGGCTATTAGTAGCTTTAGTAGCTAGTTATTGGCAACCCTTAAGAAAAGAACAAATTACCAGTTAAAAGAATATAGCAAAACAGATCCCCGACTTCTTGAAGAAGTGGAGGATCTAAGTAAACTTAATATCGTTTCATAGCGCGTTGCATATCTCTTTGATCTTGACGACGTTTGAGACTCTCGCGTTTATCATGTAACTTCTTACCTCTACCTAAAGCTATCACTAACTTTACCCAACCGCGTTTAAAGTACATCTTTAAAGGTACTAGCGTTAAACCCTCCTGTTCAACCTTACCAATAAGTTTCCGTAATTCTTGACGATGTAACAACAACTTTCTAGTACGGCGTGGTTCATGATTAAAATAAGAACCACTGGCATTATAAGGCGAAATATGAACATTGATTAACCATGCTTCACCGTTACGCAGCAAAGCATAACCATCTTGGAGGTTAACCCTACCCGCACGAATTGACTTGACTTCTGTACCAGTTAATTGTATACCAACTTCATAAGTTTCTATGATTTCATACAAAAATCTGGCTTGACGATTATCGCTAATAACCTTATAACCTTCGCTTTGTTTATCACTCATGGCCAATTTTTCGTATTTTCATTGTAATAAGTGGTTTTATGGGGAATTTTCCACAATTTTTTGACATAATTCAGTTTTTTCCGTAAACCTTCAAAACTAAATAACTGACAACTTCCTGTAAACAATCATTGATAGATCATAACTTGATCACCAATAACTGACAAAATAGGATATAGAAAACTTGATTATTTGTATTTCTGGCAATGGATAACTTACCAATTATTTATCTCTCAGTCTTTGTTAGTTTACTGGCCTTTGCCGGTGTGAGTGTGTTTCGTCAAGTTTTCAAAACCCGCAAACTAGAAAGTACCATGTCCCGGTTGCGGAATAAACTGACAAAAGAAAAAGGTACTGCTCAAGAATATTATGAGCTAGGAAGTATTTTTTCCGAAAAAAAAGTTTTTAGCCAAGCTATCCCACTTTTTCAAAAAGCACTTAAAGCAGCAGAAGAAGAAGGAGAAGAGAGTATTGCGCCAATTTATAACGCTTTGGGTTATGCGTACTTTGCCCAAGAACAATATGACTTAGCTATTAGGCAATACAAGGAAGCAATTAAACTTCAAAATGATTATGTAGTTGCTTTAAATAATCTCGCCCATGCTTATGAAAAGAAAAAATTAACCGCCCAAGCATTAGAAATGTATGAACAAGTGTTAAAATATGCGCCAAATAATGCTACAGCCAAGCGTCGCGCTGAATCTTTACGGCGTTTAGTTTCCGCATAAAAAAGGGATAGATCCCCGACTTCTTAAAGAAGTCGGGGATCTTGCTTTTCTATACTGTTCTTGGAAAAAAATATAGGAATTAATGAATGTATAATATATTTTTCTCCTCATCTTCTTTGCAAAAGTATGAATGACAATTTACATAGTTTATTGAGTTTATTTCATAGTTTATTTAATCCTTTTAACATATTATCAAAATGGCGAAATTTCATCTTAATTCCTCTTGTAATATTTCTCAATATTTGTTTAGTATTTCCTGAAATTACCCTAGCCCAAGAAACCCAAAAAAACCAAAAAATCATTATACAGCATCCTTTAGACTCCTTAACAGAGACAGAAATTAACACCGCAGTGGCAATATTAAAACAGCAAAAAAACATTAGTAAAAATGCTTTTTTTTCCATGATAGCATTACAAGAACCTGATAAAGATGAAGTTGTGAATTTCATATCAGGTAAACCATTTACCAGACAAGTTTTTTTAGAAACCTATCAAAGTGAACTGAATAAAACTAGTACAGCCATAGTTGATATTAACAAAAAAGCTGTGATTTTTTGGGAAGAAAAAACAGATATTCAACCAGCAATATTACCTCCAGATTATCAAATAGTCCAACAAATAGTTAAATCAGATCATCGCTGGCAAAATGCCATGAAAAAAAGAGGAATAAGGGACTTTCATCAAGTAAAAATTAGTTGTTGGGCAGCAGGAATACTAACTTTAGAAGAAGAAAATAACGGTAAAAGAATTTGTAGGGCATTATCCTATTATCAAGGTGAATATAGTCATCAATTCAGTAATTATTTTGCCCATCCCGTTGAAGGAGTTGTACTTACAGTTGACTTAAATAATAATAAAGTTGAGAATTTTGTAGATAATGTAATAGATAATGAAATTATCACTGTTGCTTCAGAAAATTGGGATTATGAACAGTCATCTTTCCAGAAAATTACCACATTAAAAAAACCTAAATTAAAAAAAACATTCACTATAAGAGGTAATGAAATTACCTGGAAAAATTGGCAATTTAGATATTTAATGCACCCACGAGAAGGTTTAGTATTATATCTTGTAAAATATCAAGATGGTCAAAAATATAGACCTATATTATATCGTGGTAGTCTATCAGAAATTGTAGTTCCCTATGGAGATCCTGATCCAAATTGGTCATTTCGTAACGCTTTGGATGTGGGAGAATATAATATTGGTTTATTAGCAAATAAATTAGAATTAGGTGGAGAAATTCCTGAAAATGGAGTTTTATTAGATGCCATATTTGCCAATGGGGAAGGAGAAACTTATACAAAATCTCAAGTTATTGGAGTTTATGAAAGAGATAATGGCATATTGTGGAAACATTTTAGTGATCAGCGTCAAAAAAATAGTGTATACCCTAATCGAGAATTAGTAATATCCATGATTACCACAGTGGATAATTATGATTATGCCTTAAATTGGATCTTTCATGAAGATGGTACAATAGAGATAGAAAATCAATTAACAGGAATAGATTTACCTCAAGGTACAAATTTGGAAATGCAGACAGAAAATAACAGTTATGGACGTTTAATAGCCAAAAATATCTTTGGAGTTAATCATCAGCATTTCTTTAATTATCGTTTAGATTTAGATATTGATGGACAAAATAATAAGATTATGGAAATGAACGTTAATTCATTACCAATTAGTGAAAAAAATCCCTTGGGAAATGCGATTACAGTGGCAGATACACTATTAACTACAGAAAAAATCGCAGTGCGAGATGTAGATATTAAACATAGTCGAGAATGGATGATAGCAAGTGCAGATAAAAAGAACTATTTAGGAGTTTCTCCTGCTTATATGTTAATGCCAGGAGGTAATACAATAATGTATGCAGTACCAGGGGCAAAAATCAGAGAGAAAGCCCAATTCGCTACCCATCATTTTTGGGCAACAAAATATAAAAATGGTGAAATGTATGCAGCAGGAAATTATCCCAACCAAGGAAAAAAAGGACAAGGTTTACCGCAATATATTAGCGATAATGAATCTTTAGAAAATGAAGATGTGGTGATTTGGTACACTATGGGAATAACTCATGTTCCTCGTCCAGAAGATTGGCCTGTAATGCCACGACATCAATTGAGTTTTAAACTATTTCCCAGGGGATTTTTTCAGGGAAACCCAACAATTAAATAATTAGGGTTTACACCAAAAAGTCCTTTCGTTGAGCCTAAGAAGATCAAGCACATTGGTAGGATGTGGTTCGACAAGCTCACAAACCACGTCAGACAGTATAAATCATGTAAATAACCAAATTGTTGATATCTGACGCACCCACTCAACAGATTTTTTAGTGTGACAGTTAATCATACCTTAATCACCAACGCCGAAAATAACTACTACCACTGGGTAGCTTATCAACTAAAATAATAATCAACGTTCCTAAGTAACAAATATATCGTGAATCTACGCCAGTTAATCCCCATTTTTGATAATACCGTATCCAGTTGGGCTTTAGAAGCTCGATTAGTCCGTTGGTTAACTTATGTGTGGTTATTTATCGGTTTAATTATCCTCTTTTCAGCATCTTATCCCGTAGCGGAGGATCGTCAAGGAGATGGCTTATACTATTTTAAACGGCAAATAGTTTGGGTTTTGGTATCTTTAATCCTCTTTAATGTTATTGTTAATCTACCTTTGCGGAAAATTTTAAATGTCTCCCATTGGTTTTTAATCTTTTTCCTAATGTTAATTTTCCTGACTCTAGTACCAGGTTTAGGAAGAAAAGCTTTTGACGCTGCTAGATGGATAGCTATTGGACCTATTCCCATACAACCATCGGAGTTAATTAAACCTTTTTTAGTGCTGCAAAGTGCGCGATTATTTGGTAAATGGCATAAACTTTCTTGGGAAGTGCGTCTTTCTTGGTTAGGGGTTTTTTGTTTAGTGTTATTAGGAATTTTAGCACAACCTAATCTTAGTACAACTGCTCTTTGTGGTATGACTATGTGGTTAATTGCTTTAGCATCAGGAATTCCTTATAAATATTTAGGTGGAACAGCAGCAGGTGGTGTTTTATTAGCATTAATCAGTGTTAGTATTAAGGAATATCAACGTCGTCGAATTATGTCCTTTTTGAATCCTTGGGGGGACGCATCAGGAGACGGTTATCAATTAGTTCAAAGCTTATTAGCGGTAGGTTCAGGACAAACTTGGGGTTCAGGGTTTGGACTTTCTCAACAAAAGTTATTTTATTTACCTATTCAAGACACAGATTTTATCTTTGCTATCTTTGCCGAAGAATTTGGTTTTGTAGGTAGTATGGTACTTTTATTGATTTTGGCCAGTTTCGCTACTTTAGGTTTAATGATTGCTCTCAAGGCTAAAAATACTACTTCTCAGTTAGTAGCTATCGGTGTAACTACTGTGATGATTGGACAGTCATTACTACATATTGGTGTTGCTACGGGAGCATTACCCACTACAGGTTTACCTTTACCTATGTTTAGCTATGGTGGTAATTCTATGATTGCTAGTTTAGTAGCTTCAGCTTTATTAGTTAGGGTAGCAAGAGAAAGTAGCGAAGCAGAAGTTTTACCTTTACGAACTAATAGATTAGAAAATAGACGCAGAAAAGAATAGACTAAAATTATTACAAACAAGATGGTTGTAATACTATTGAAAATGTTTAAACAAAATCCCCGCATTCTCGAAGAAGTCGGGGATTTTCTTAGGAAAAATCAACCCACCTTAACATTTATTTACGAAAATGGTCGAAATGGTTAAATTTTAGTTAACAATAAAAAACCGGTACCAATCTAGGGTATTAAGAAAAATAGCAAAGTTAAGCGATCGCTATTGATCACTTTTTTGGTAAAACCTATATCATCCCATGCTAACAATCCCCAAACTCCATCCAATTGCATCTACTGAGATTCCCCAAATTAATCATTGTAGTTCTGAAACTCTACTGAACTATTTTGAAAATTCCTGGAATTTAGAAGAAACACTTTTTCAAAGTTTAATTTCATCAGATGCATTTTATCTCAATCCTGATCCTTTAAGAAACAAATTAATTTTCTATCTGGGACATTCCGCAGTTTTTTATATCAACAAATTAGTTGCTGTTGATTTATTAAAAAATCCCATCAATTCCCAATTTGAAATATTATTTGAAGTAGGAGTTGATCCAGAAACACCGGCAGAGTTAGAAAATGCTACAAAAGATATAATTTGGCCGGATATTTCGCAAGTTTGGGAATATAGAAGAAAAGCCAAATTCGCAATTACTGAAATCATCAAAAATACCCCTTTAAATCCACCTATTAATCAAAATCATCCCCTTTGGGCTTTATTAATGGGAATAGAACACAGTCGCATCCATTTTGAAACTTCATCTATGCTACTGCGTCAATTGCCTGTGGATAAATTACAACGTCCTAAAAATTGGCATTATGCACCTACAAATGGTAAAGTTACTGATAATAAAATGCGGAAAATTCCTGGTGGTATAGTACAATTAGGCAAAAAAGATGATGATTTAACTTTCGGTTGGGATAGCGAATATGGAAGTTTAAAAGTAGAAGTTAAACCGTTTTTAGCCAGTGAAAATTTAATTACCAATGGCGAATTTTTACAATTTGTTCAAGCTGGAGGTTATGCAAATCCAGATTATTGGAATGTACAATCTTGGCAATGGAAAGAATTATACAATGTGCAACATCCTAAATTTTGGATATTAGCAAATAATGGTAAATACCGTTATCGTGCAGTATTTGATGAAATGGATTTACCTGTAGATTGGCCAGTGGAGGTAAATTATTATGAAGCAATGGCTTACTGTCGCTGGAAGGGTGGTAATACTCGTTTAATGACAGAAGCAGAATGGAATCAAGCCTTACAATTTTCTCAAAGCAATAGTTTACAAAATAACTATAATCTCAACTTACAATTTATTTCACCTTCTCCTGTAGGAATGTTTTCAGATCATAGAAAATCTGGACTGGCTGACTTACGAGGTAATCTTTGGGAATGGTTATCTAGTACATTTTACCCCTTACCAGGATTTAAAGCCCATCATCTTTATCAAGATCAATCTCAACCATTTTTTGATCATAACCATCAGATGATGTTAGGAGGTTCTTGGGCAACAAATGGTACTATGGCTTTGTCTTGTTATCGTAATTGGTTTCGTCCGTTTTTCTATCAGCACGTCGGTTTTAGAATTGCTGAAAGTTTATAGTAAATGTCTTTTTTTTCACGCAGAGTCACAGAGAGGATTTAGAAAATGATTGTAGAATTTTTAGCACAACCTTTAACAATTTTAGATCATCATTATCAACAATTGAAGGATGATGGGCAAGATGTGATTAATGGATTAACTCAAAAACCCAAAACTTTACCAGCAAAATACTTTTATGATGATCCTGGTTCTTTGTTGTTTGAAAAAATTTGTGAGTTACCAGAATATTATCCTACTCGCACAGAAGCATGGATTTTAAATCAATATGCTGATGAAATTGCAGAAATTACTAATTGTTGTGAGTTGATAGAGTTAGGAAGTGGAAGTTCTACTAAAACTCAATCTTTATTAACCGCTTATCAAAAAATTGCTGGTAGTTGTAGATATCTTCCTATTGATGTGAGTGGAGGTATTCTCAAAACTAGTGTTTTACAGTTACAAGAAAAATATCCTGATATTACAGTTCATGGTTTATTGGGCACTTATGAACAAGCGTTAGCACATTTACAAACTAATTATTTGCAGTCCCGAATGTTGTTCTTTTTGGGAAGTTCTTTAGGGAATTTTAACCATGAAGAATGTGATATTTTCTTAACTCAAGTTTCTCGCACTTTACAACTTGGAGATTTCTTTTTATTGGGTATTGATTTACAAAAACCCAAGGAGATTTTAGAACCAGCTTATAATGATAGTCAAAATGTCACTGCTGCTTTTAATTTAAATATGCTTTCCCATTTGAATTGGCGTTTTCAAGGTAATTTTGATATCAATTTGTTTAAACATCAAGCAATTTATAATCAGGTTGATCATCAAATTGAGATGCATTTACATTGTCAAAAAAGCCATTGGGTTAATTTGGAAGTTTTAGATTTAAAGGTGCATTTTGCAGAAGGAGAAAGTATTTTAACAGAAATTTCTCGCAAGTTTGATTTAACCAAGATGTCACAACAACTAGACAGTAAGGGATTAAAAACCATCAAAACTTGGACTGATGAAAAAGGATGGTTTGGATTGATTTTGTGTCAGGTTGGATAAGGGAAGACTAATATCAGCACTCAAAAATTTAGATTATAAGAGATTACAAATATATATCAGAGATGTCTGTAATTTTTATAAAGTTTTGAGTGCTGACAATTTACCTATGATATATACTTTTACTTGATTAACTCAACTATTGAACTTAATCACCAGAGGTAGAGATGGAAACTGTATTAAAAACATTTCAGGGTATTGACTACTATAATATTCCCATAAAAATTGGTGCTATCATTGTCATCTTAACACTGACAACCTACTAATTAAATGTTTATAAATGTTTATTGATTTCGGTAAATTATGGCTGTAAAATATATTTATTGTGAGTTTAATAGAGTATCAATTTATAAATTTATTTAGGAATTTAGAGAAAGATAATCAGATAAAATTACTTAAATATTGATCTAACTAACTTAGAGGTTATGAAAATGCAAAAATTATTGAATTTCTGTTTTGAAATGGAATTTTATTTCAAAATTGCCATTAGTTGTACAATTGCTCAACAGTTATTTTATCTGCTGTTAAATAAGCTGGAACTAAATTTTATTAGCCAAGTATTATTATACTGGCTGGTGGGAACTATTTCATTTTATGCTATTGGTATTTTCATTGAAAAAGTAATCAAAAGGGATGATAATTTAACTAAGCAACTAACCGCAAGGGTAAAGAAAGTTAGAAAACAATCATTTCCCAATTTCACTTTACCAGGTATCATTACAGGAGAAATAAAAGCTATAATTAGCGCATTAATTATTATATATTTAGCTCCTGAAGTGCATAGAGGTAATGGTTTAATTGTAAATATGGGCTGGTTTTTTATGAGAATAGTTGCTGCTGATTTCTGTTTTTATATAGCCCATAGATTATTTCATACAAAACCATTTCTTAAAATTCATCTTAAACATCATGACTTTCAAGATACATCAAGTTTTGTGGCTGGACATAAAAGCCTTATAGAATATATTATTGTTACTATTACAGATGTTTTACCTATCTTTATCTTTGGATATGATATTACTCAGCTTTGTGCATGGGCTTTAATAGGCAATATTTATAATTTAGAGGGTCATAGTTCTTTATCAATATTTTTTATTGGTTCAGATTTTCACGATTTGCATCATACTGATTTTAATGGTAATTATGGTATTCATAGTTTTTGGGACAGAGTATTTAATACATTTAATCCTAGCCATAAAAAACCGGGAATTATGTTTCCTGTGAGTTCGATTGAATCTAAAATCATAAAATGAATAGTATTTTTGGTGAATTAAATACTAGAGAGTTGGTAAATAAGTGATATAATGACCTAATAATAATCAAAATCATCCGTTAATCAATCATGAAACCAAATCCTATTACTCCACAACCTGGCCAAGAATCTGTTTGGGACTATCCTCGTCCTGCTATTTTACAAGATACCAATAAACATCTAAAAATCATTTTTAATGGCATTGTTTTAGCAGAAACAACCAAGGGAAAAAGAGTTTTAGAAACTAGTCATCCTCCAGGTTATTATATTCCTGCATCAGATGTTAAAACAGAATATTTAATAGCCACAGCTAAAAAAAGTTATTGCGAATGGAAAGGTATTTGTGAATATTATGATATTTCTGTGGGAGATAAATATATTCATAATGCTGCTTGGAAATATATTCAACCCAGTCCTAATTTTCAATCAATTCGGGAATATTATAGTTTTTACCCTGGTTTAATGGATGCTTGTTATGTTAATGATGAGTTAGTTATACCTCAAGCTGGTAGTTTTTATGGAGGATGGATAACTAGTGATGTTGTTGGTCCATTTAAAGGTGATCCAGGTACTTGGGGATGGTAAATAAGCATTGAGTAAATTTTTTACCGTCAAGGAACAGTTGTAATTGAAAATAAATTCCTATCAAGATAAATATGTTTCCTTAAACTGAGAAACTGAAATAATTTTAGTCTCAATTAGACTTGTTGAGAATTATCAATCGTTAAATAGGTTTGGTAGGTTCAGAGGATGTTTGAAAAGTTTTTAATGTATCAATGAACCCCTGAAGGTAAACCTCGTACCTGCAAGGGGAGAGGTTTTAAAACACCCATTTCCTTGTTTTTATATAACAATCATATTTTTTTAGATTTTAACCACTCACTGACAACTTTTTCCACTGGTTGAGATTGATTATCTACTTGATAATTCATCTTTTGGATATCTGTTGTAGAAATTTTACCTCCTAATTGATTAATAGTTGCTGTTAATTCAGGATATTTTTGTAATATTTCTTGATTGAAAATAGGTACAGCTTCATAAGGAGGAAAATATTTTTTATCATCTTCTAAAATGACTAAATTTAACACTGGAATTAAACCATCTGTAGAATTTGCAGCGATAAAATCTACTTTTTTTTCCTTTAATGCTTGATACATTAATCCTAATTCCATTTGTTTAATATTAGCAAATTTTAAGCCATAAGTTTTGGATAAACCTGGATAACCATCTGCTCTTTCTAAAAACTCATAACCAAAACCTGCTTTCATCTGTTGACTATATTTACCAACTTCTGAAAGTGTTTTAATTTGCATTTTTTTGGCATCTTCTCCACGTATAATCATGGCAAAGGTATTTTCAAATCCTAAAGGTTTCATAACTGCTAATTTCAGTTTTTTATCATAGTATTCTTTGGTTTTTTGATAAACAATTTCAGAATTATTAATAGGTTTTTCCTTTAAAATACTAGTAAATGAAGTTCCCGTATATTCTACATAACCGGCAATTTTACCAGCTTTTACAGCTTCATGGGCAATAAATGTTCCTCCTAAGTTAAATTTACGATCTACTTTTAATTTGGTATGATTTTCTATGTGTTGTGCCAATATTTCTCCTAAAATTACTTGTTCTGTAAAATTTTTTGAACCGATAATAATTGTTGCTGGTTTTTGTTGATAATTAACTGCTATTAATCCCACTATTATTAAAGTGATTATTCCTGAAAAAATAGCAATTTGACGATTAAATTTACCTTTATGTCCTGTTTGGTTAGTGAGGTTTTTTTCTAATAATCCTAAACCGAAATCTGCACTTAAAGCTATTAAAGCTGATGGTATTGCTCCAGCTAAAATTAGTTCATTATTCACTGTAGAAATACCTCGGAAAATAAATACTCCTAAACCTCCTCCTCCAATAGCAGCCGCAATTGTGGCAATTCCTACTGATATGACGGTGGCTACTCTTACCCCTGCTAAAATAACTGGTAAAGCCAGAGGAATTTCTACTTTTAATAATAATTCTTGATCTGTCATTCCCATCCCTATTCCTGCTTCTTTAATGGCGGGATTGATGCTATTAATACCAATATAGGTATTACGAATTATGGGTAATAAAGCATAAAGAGTTAAAGCAACTATGGCAGGATTTTTCCCTATTCCTCCTAAAAATGGTACGGAAATTAAAAAGCCAAAGATTGCTAAACTGGGGATGGTTTGAATAGCATTGGCTAAACCTAAAATGGGAGGAGCAAATTTAGGCTGACGAGTGATGAAAATACCCACAGGAAGCCCAATAGAAATGGCTATTAGGAGGGCGATCGCTACTAATATTAAATGTTCTACGCTGTGGAGTAAAATCTCTGAACTATATTGTAATACAAACATATTTTCTCACTACTTTTAATTAAGTTGTTCCCAATTATTGTGAGTATTTAAACAAGCTAAAAAAGCCAGTGCTTCTGGATGTTGAGAGCGTAAAAATTCGGTTCTCGTCCCTAATTCTACTAAATTTCCTTCACACATTAAACCTATTCTGGAAGCTAAAAAGAAGGCTTCTTGAATATCATGGGTAACAAAGATCACGGTTTTTCCTAATTGTTGTTGTAAATACTGAAATTGTTGTTGTAATTCTAAGCGAGTGATAGGATCAAGAGCGCCAAAAGGTTCATCCATTAATAGTATAGGTGGATCTGCGGCCAAAGCTCTAGCAACTCCCACACGCTGACGTTGACCTCCTGATAATTGATGAGGATAACGTTGGGCAAATTTTTCTGGTTCTAAACCTACTAAGTTTAACATTTCATAGACTCTATTGTGAATTTTTTGGGCTGGCCATTTTTCTAATGATGGTACAAGTCCCACATTTTCAGCGATGGTAAAATGGGGAAATAAACCTGTTTCTTGAATTACATAACCTATGCGTCTTCTGAGTTTAATCGCATCCCAATTACTGGTACTTTTATCATTAACTAAAACTTCTCCTGATGTGGGTAATAATAAATGATTAATGAGTTTTAAAGTAGTAGTTTTACCGCTACCACTACGCCCTAATAAAATTAATGCTTCTCCTTGATAAATGTTCAGATTTAAGTTAGATAATAGCAGACGATGGTTAATTTCAAAACTGACATTAAGAAATTGAACTGCAATTGTTGATGTTGATAACATAGTTTTTTATGAGAATAATGTTTATTATTTTTCAGATCCCCGACTTTTTTAAAAAGTCGGGGATCTAAAGTCGGGGATCTAGTTTATTTATTAGTTAAAGCACTAATAGCTAAAAATATCCAACCTGCTATTAATGCTACTCCACCAATGGGTGTAATTGCTCCTAAAATTTTGATATTTGTTAAACTAAGAGCATAGAGACTACCGGAAAAAATCACTATACCAATAATAAATAACCAGCCACTAATTACTAGGGTATTAGATGAATTTTTCAGAATAATCATCAGGATAGCTATTAATAAAAGTGCGAGAGCATGATACATTTGATAACGTGCGCCAGTATCAAAGATTTCTAACATTCTTTCACTGATTTTTTCCCGCAAAGCATGAGCACCAAAAGCACCAGCAGCAACGGATAAACCTGCGAAAATAGCACCGATAGTTAAGAAAATCTGTGTCATAATATATTCCTATTAAGGTATATCAGATCCCGGACTTCTTCAATAAGTCCGGAAGCTACCTGCTGGTAGCTCTTGGAATTAAACATCAAAATGATATGATACTCCTCCTTCTTCATTAACGTGAAAATTAGCATTAAATTCTTTAGCTTTTTGATCTAAATATTGTTTAGCTTCTGCTGGTGATAATTGAGATTGCATGGCAAAACTTAATAATGTTACTTTACCATGATTTTGTTGTAATACTTGATAAAACTGTGATTGCAAATAGTCATTTTTTTGCTGTGCTAGATTTTTTTTATCTTTGCGATTTTGTTGATATAATTCTAAACTTAACCAAGTTCCTAAGATCATGGTAGGTAGTCCGAAAATAATTCCTCCTGTAATAGCATCATTACTGTCTTTTTCAGCATTAGGAGCAGTGAAAACTACTTCATCTTCTACCGGATATATTTTAACTGATTTTTCATGACGATCAATAATTTCTGATGCTGATATTGCTAAGAACATAAACCCCAGGGTAACTAACCAACCAGCAGCTAATTTTTCAACTGTTTTCATATAGTTAAACCTCATGAATTTTTAATCTTTAGGTTGAATTTTCAGGTTAAATTGTTAAAGAAAGGAATTTATTAAGGTTTGTTAATGCTAGGTTGACTGGCACCAAACCAACCTACAATTATCCTGTAAATAATCTTTTTTATTGTAACCTTATTTACTGTAATTGTCTTGAGATCCGCAAATTCTTTTATAAAATATAGAAGTTGTGGATTTGATTCTTATTATTGGACATCTAGTAACGTAAGTTGCCAGTAGTTGCCAGTTAGATCAAGTAGGGTGCGTCAGAATCTTAAAATTGGTAATTTTAACCTAAATTATTCTGTATGACACACCCTACAGACTACAAAATATCCGCAAATTAATAACTAGCAAGTTGGGTTAGTAGTAATTAAATTTACATAACCAGTAAACCCTTTTAGGGACAATTCATGAATTGTCCCTACCATCATTATTTTACTCTACTATAGGTTTTTAACCATAATTCTAAGGATGATTGGAGTTGATCTCTTTCATCATCGTTAATACCTTGAGGATCAAAGCGATCGCGGTAATATAATTCTATAAATGTTTCTAAATCATCAATTAAATCACATACTGGCATTTCTTGTTTTAATCTTAACATCCATTGTTTACAAGATTCATAAGGATAACGCACAAACCCTAAATCATTCAAGGCTTTTTCGATTAATTCAAAATAATGATTTTCAATTTTTATATTATCTATAATCAGGTTTTTCCCTGCTTGCTGTATTTTTAATCTTTTTACATTGCTTTTATTTCCAGATAACCAAACCCGTAAAAATAACAGGGGAAAAATTAACCACCAACCATATTTAAAAGCCTGACTATTAACTAATATTTTCAGCCATTCTGAGATAGTAAATGTAATAAATGACCAATAATCTCCAATAAATGATAATGGGGAAAAATTACTATTTTCTATGGTTATCCAACTAGGAGGAGTGGTATCTAATGCTTGCCATTTATTATCTATATATACTAAAGTCCAAGCGTGAGCATTACGACTTCTGACGATATATTTTTTTTCTAAATTGCTAAATTCATGAACAGAATAACCCACAGCATAACGCGCTGGTATGCCTAATTTTCGCAAAATTAAGGTAGTTGCACTGGCAAAATATTCACAATGTCCTGCACGAGTTTCTAATAAAAATGTGGCTAAAGGTGTTAACTCTTGCTGTTTACCAGTTAGTTTTAAAGAATAATTAAATTTAGTGGCAAAAAACTGTTTAGTAGTTTTTAATATTTCCTGTGATGATTTACCTTTAATATCTAATTCACTGACAATTTTCTCAATTGCTGGTAATTCTTTTTTTGATATTTCTAAATCTTCTTTTGTGGGTGGACTTTCTAAGGATAAATTATTATTAAACTTGACTTGATAGGCAATATCATTAAGTTTAGCTTCTACTTTGAATGTACCATATTGACTTTTTTCTAATTTAGTTACAGGTAAATTATCAATAGCATAGGATCCTGTGGGTAATCTTAATACACCTTTTCCCTGTTGTAAATTACTATAAATTGTCATTAATGAGTTATTAGATAATGAAGATAATTGTTGATTTTCTAATAACCAACTACTTTTATTAATTTCTGGTTTTAATGGTGTAAAATTTGCTTTAGTTGCTACCCATATAGAAGATTGATATTTATTATAAGCAGCTTCTTTTAATAATAAATTAGGATATTTTCCTTGTGGATAGTCAACACGAAAAATGATCTCGTTAGATAATTTTAATTTACCAAGTTCTCCAATACTTGTTTGTTTTGTGGATACATCTATACCTTGTCCTAAATTATTACTTAACCAAGATACAACTTGATCTTCTAATTGTTGATGGAGTTGGTTTAATGCCATTTGTCCTAAAAATCCCACACCTCCAGCAGTTAACATAAAACATAACCAAATAATTAGAGAATATCTTTTTGATCTTACCGAAGAAAGAGCGATCGCTGTAATAATAAACATCCCCAAATAAAACCCAATATCTTCAGTATTAGCATTACTCGCACCGATAATACAAACAAATATATAAGGATAGGTTACATTGATATGATAACGATTAGTTGTTTCCCCAGTTTTAGCGTCATCAAATAATAAAAACATGGTTTTCACATTAATACCACCATTCACAGAATATACTTGAACAGTTATCAATGGAAATACTGCTATGGGCAACCATTGTAATAAAGTGTAAATTAAATAAAATGAACGATTACTATTGTACAAATAAATAAACAGACATAATAAAATGACAAAGGACAAATTAGCAACTTTCAAAAAATCTGTTTCAGAAAAATCCCAGCGATAATTTACCCAACGTGACGCTACCAAAATTATAGCCATAGGAATAGCTAAAATCCATAATCCCGTTTGCCAACCCCAAAATAATACAGCGATACCTAATAAAAATGGTGGAGTTTTCATATCATCATTAACCCTTGGGCAATTTGTCCTAATTTTAAAATATGTAAAGTTACTAATTCATCTTGGATAGATTGTACATCTAATTGATCAAAATTGTCTGGTTGATCGGTAATTAATAAAACTAAAATACCAATATTCATCTCTCGGAGATAATTAACTAATTTTTTTCTCTGTTCATCCCAAGCGATAAAAATACAAATACAACCACTTAATAAAGATATTCTTTCCATCACAGTAGGAATTAAAGAAGCAAACTCTTTATCTCGACAAGCTCCCACAGAAGCGAGAATTTCTAACATTTTATCAGTGTGACTAATTCCCCTACCAAATGTAAAACAATAGGCTTTATTGCCCACAAACATTAAATCTAATAAAGAATCTTGAGTTTGTACTTCACAAGCTAAAGAAGCGGCAGTTGAGATAGCTTCTTCTAAGAGTTGACTATATTTAAAATCTTGAAAAGTATCTAAAATTAAAGCCTGTCTGACAAAAAATTCATCCTGTTCTTCTTTAACTATAGGTTTGCCAATTTTTGCCCAACTTTTCCAGTGAATTTTTCTCAAAGAATCTCCGGGACGATATTCTCTTAAAGAGCGAAATTCTTCTGAATCTCCCACAGAAGATGCTAAAGTAACTCCTCCACTTTGATATTTTGTTAAACCAGGAATTTGAATAGGAGGAACAGGATATAATTTGGGTAATATTAATAAAGATTGGGGTAAATTAATAGTTTTACAAGCATTAAAAATACCTAAAGGATCTGGTCTAGCTATGGTCATACTAACTAAGCGAATTATACCCCGATGAGTAGGCATAATTTCGCCGATGATTTCGGTTTTACTATGAGGTAAAAGAGAGGGTAAATCTATAGGTTTAATTTTGCCACATTGTTGGCGATCGCTCAACCATAACCACCGATAAGATCCTAATTTTTGATCTATAGAACCACGTTGTTTTTCTTGCGGTTCAGGAGTTTCTAAAAACTCTTTTAAAGTGGGACGAGGATCGGCAAAATTTTCAAAGATTTTCAAACCTTTTTGAGTTTGATCAGACTTATTATCTATGGTAATTCTGTATTTTAATTTTACTCCTACCGTACCAAATTTGGGTAACTTTCTAGTGGCATTAAATTGATAACCAAATAATAAACTAGCAACCATGGAAACAATCACAATAGCTAACAGAAAGGAAAATATTTGATAAGTCATACTTTGGTTACTATCTAACCCTAAAGCGGAGGAAAATAGTAAAAATGTGAGAATAATAAACCCATTGAGATTGATTCGTTTTTTGAGTTTATATTGAATAGAAGAACTGAAATGGTATAACCGATAAATGAAAGGTGTCATTGTAATTTATAAATGTTGATTAATGTTGGTAAATCTCTACTAATTGCTGCACTCAAAAATGTTAAGTTGCTATTTTCTAACTCCATCAAAATATAAACAGGGATCATCACAATGAGTACAGAATATCATTGTCCCCAAATCAAAACAAATTATTTAGGAACAGGAAGAGATTTAATAATATCTATCACCACACTTTCAGCAGTTGTACCAGAAAATCGCGCTTGAGATTCCATCACTAAACGATGGGCAATCACTGATACTGCTAATTCTTGAATATGATCTGGTGTTACATATTCAAAACCATCAAATAAAGCCAATGCTTGGGCTATTTTCATTAATGCTAAAGATGCCCTGGGACTCGCTCCTAATTGCACTCCTGGGGCTGTACGAGTACGATTAATAATATCTACAATATAACGTTTTAATTCCTCACTGATTCTTACTTGTTTCACCTGTTTTTTAAAATTAATTATATCTTGTAAACTAGCGCAAGATTGCAGATTATCAATAGGATGTTTTTCAATTTGATCAGATAATAATTTTACCTCTTCTTCGGGAGAAATATAACCTAAACTAAATTGTAAAGCAAACCTATCCATTTGCGCTTCTGGTAGGGGATATGTACCACGAGATTCTACAGGATTTTGGGTAGCAATGACAAAAAATGGATCTGCTAATTTTCGCAAATTACCATCAATACTAACTTGAAATTCTGCCATTGCTTCTAATAATGCGGACTGGGTTCTAGGGGAAGCGCGGTTAATTTCATCTGCTAATACTATATGGGCAAAAATTGGACCTTCGTGAAAATGAAATGTTCTTTCATTAGTATCTAATATGGAAACTCCTAAAATATCTGATGGTAATAAATCAGGAGTAAATTGAATCCGTTTGAAAGAAATATCAATAGAAAATGCTAGGGCTTTTGCTAACGTGGTTTTACCCGTTCCTGGACAGTCTTCTAATAATACATGACCACCACTTATAAAAGCAGCTAATAATTTTCTAATCGCTGAAGATTGCCCTTTGATTACTTTTTGAATGTTCTGGGAAATTCGTTCATACATTTGTTTTCCAGATGGGTTTTGTATGGGGATATTATTCATAGTTTTTCAGGATTTACGATTCAACAATTACCAATTACCAATTACCAATTACCATTAAATATCCAATAGTCCATATCTTTTTTGTAAGTCTAATAATTTTATTCTTGCTTCTCCTGCATTATCCGCCAAATCTGCAAATTCTACAAATCTTCTTAATTCTTTTTTTAAGAGGTTTCTTTCTACTTCTATGGTTTCTCGATCTAATTTTGGCGGTAACACAATCATATCAAAAATTGTCGCTCTTTCTTTTCCTGGATGGGGTCTTAAAACTCGGCCACGACGTTGAATAAATTGCCGAGGGTTGGTAGAACTTGATAAGATAATGGCCGTTTGAATAGCGGGAATATCTAAACCTTCATCTAAACAACGAATAGCTACTAAACCCTGTAATTCTCCACTAGCAAACTGATGGCGCAGTTTTTCCCTTTCTTCTAATGGTGTGTATGCTGTATATGTACTCACTTTATAACCTATTTCTGTTCCTAAAATTCGCGCTACTGCTTTTAATTGTCGTAGGGAAGAATATCCCATTTCCTGTGAACCATCACTACAGTAAAATAATGTGTGACTGGTATCTTTGCGATTTAACATCAATTCTTTTAAGGCAGTTAATTTATTCTCTGCTGTGCCAACTAACCGCGATCTTTGGATTAATAACTGTTTGATATCTTCCTGTTCTTCTAAATGTAAAATATCGCCATCTTCCTTTTCTTTATATAATAGCGATCGCCCAATTTTCCTAGTTATTCTTAAATATTCTAAACTCTCTGTTTCTGTCAACTCTACCAAAACCGGATAATATAAATAATGTACTAATGCCCCTTGGTTAATGGCATCTGCTAAATTAAATTCTGGCTGTAAAATAGGTCCAAAATAATCAAATAAAGATTCCGTTCCTCCTTCATCAAAATATCTTTCTGGAGTAGCAGATAAGGCTAATCTTAACCCAATTTTTCGCGGTAAACTTTCCTCTAATTTTGGTGATCCTAAATTATGCGCTTCATCTCCAATTATTAATGTTTTTGCTGGAAAATATTTGAATTGTGATTGAAAACCATCACTAATTAAAGTCGAGTTAGTGGTAATTATTGTCACGAAACCTTGACAACCAGAATGAATATGATAAATTTGCGCTGACAATTGACTGTGCCAACTCTGTAAATTCTCGAAGGCTAAAACAGGTTTTAAGTTAAATTTATCACATTCCCTAGCCCATTGATTGACAAGATGACGATAGGGACAAACCACTAACAGGACTTGTAGTCCAATCTGTTTATACAATTCACAAGCGATCGCCAATGCAGTAATTGTTTTCCCACTACCTGTAGCCATTTTTAACGTTCCTCGACCATTATTAGCAAACCAGCTAGTAACCGCTTGACGTTGATATTCACGCAGTTGCAGAGATACAGGCATTTGCGGATATCCAGGCCTATTCACATGATAATGACCCTTATTTTCGCCCACAAAAGGCAATTTTAGGGAAAAAACGGGATCTTGCGGCAATGGTTTTCGCGTGATATACATAGATTGGTATTTTCTAATGTAATTAATTGTAATTTCGCCAAATACCGACTAAAGATCCTTGTATCTCTACTTGCATAGCGGGGACTTTAATAGGTTTATACTTAGAATTAGCAGGATTGAGAGTGACAAAATCATCTGTACGATAGAAGCGCTTTAGCGTTGTACCGTAGCCCTCAACCATAGCTGCCACAATTGTGCCATTTTTTAATTGATTTGGTTGAGATACAGGACGTAAAAATACCACATCACCATCAGCAATGAGA
This sequence comes from Anabaena sp. FACHB-1237, assembly GCF_014696225.1. GTDB lineage: Bacteria > Cyanobacteriota > Cyanobacteriia > Cyanobacteriales > Nostocaceae > FACHB-1237. The sequence continues at coordinate 21,441 of NZ_JACJPV010000052.1, forward strand.
TCCTCAATCATACTATCACCATTGACGCGCAAGGCGTAAGTTTGAGGGGGGAGAGATAAATTAGCCAAGTCCAAATGTTCCACAGCATCGGTAAAAGGTTCAATTAAACCACCCGCAGCGATCGCGCCTAAAATGGGTACACCTTGTTTGCTAGGATATAAAATGCGAATAGTTCTGGCTTTACCTTCATTCCAACCAATATAACCTTTTTTGCGTAAATGCTCCAATCGGCTTTGTACTGGCGCTGGAGATTTCAGTTTCATAGCTTGCATCATTTGGCGAATGGAAGGAGAATACTGATTAACTCGGATATATTCAACTAACCAGTCATACAGTTCTTTTTGTGGTTCTGTGAGACGTTCCATCATATTATTTTCTTATGGGGATGTAAATAATAAATGCCCCTAGAACATTGGTACTATAAAAATCTGTAGATTACAAGATGAAAATGAAAAATAATTGGTGATTGGTAATTGGTAATTGGTAATTGGTAATTGGTAATTGGTAACATAAATATTAATTGTTAATTGTTAATTGTGAATTATCAATTACAGCAGTTTCCGTTATTATGAGGTACAGATGTTAATGATAAAACCCTTGTAACACAGGCATCTTGCTGTGTTCATAGTGTACCTCATGTAGATGGAATGTGCTGTATCAATTCTTTGTCCTGACTCCTAGAACTCCTGACTCCTCGATCTCCTATTCTCCTCCTAAAATACTTACCAATAAAGCCTTTTGAGCGTGTAACCTATTTTCTGCTTGATCCCACACTCGTGACTGTGAACCTTCTATAACTTCATGAGTAATTTCTTCCCCACGATGGGCTGGTAAGCAGTGTAAAACAATTGCTTCAGGATCAGCAAAACTTAATAATTGTGCGGAAATTTGATAGGGTTGGAATACTGGAAAACGGTTATTAGCTTCCGTTTCTTGTCCCATACTTGCCCACACATCAGTATACAGTACATTGGCATCTTTAGCAGCAATTTCTGGGTCGTGAGTCAATAAAACTTGTGTTTGATGTATATTAGCGATCGCTCTTGCTTTCTCGACAATTTCCGCATCTGGGGCGTATCCTGAAGGAAAAGCCACTCTCACATTCATTCCCACTAATGCACAACCTAACATCAATGAATTAGCCACATTATTACCATCACCAACATAGGTTAAAGTTAAACCTGATAAACTGCCAAATTTCTCTTGAATAGTCAATAAATCAGCCAATATTTGACAAGGATGTTCTAAGTCTGTTAGAGCATTAATTACAGGTATTTTGGCATATTTAGCAAAGGTTTCTAACTCTTGTTGGGCAAAGGTGCGAATTGCTAATACATCTAAATAACGATCTAATACTCTAGCTGTATCTTCAATAGGTTCGCCTCGACTAACTTGAGTTACATTAGGATGTAAGTCTATTACTTGTCCTCCTAATTGGTACATAGCTACAGTAAAACTTACCCTGGTGCGTGTTGAAGCCTTAGAAAATAATAAACCTAAAACTTTGTTACATTGTACTTGTAACTGTTTTGACTTGAGTTGACTAGCTAATTCCAGAAGTTGTTGGAGTTCTGAAGCACTCAAATCTGCTAAACTGAGTAAATCTCTGCCAATTAGTGATGCCATGTTTTTATCAATAGTATAATTTCCCTAGACGAAGTTTATTGTATAGCAGTTAGTAGGTAGAGTAGGTAGTATGAGGCAAGAAATTAGGCAAGAAATTAATGGGTTTTGAGGACGGGAAAATTTTTTTGCCAAAGTAGTAGACAAATAAGTTAGTTATGCTATAATCAAAAAGTTATAAATCGCCAGCATAGCACAGTGGTAGTGCATCCGACTTGTAATCGGAAGGTCGTCAGTTCAAATCTGATTGCTGGCTTTTGTTTTTTGTACATTCGCACATGTCACTTGCCAAATTATTGACATTACGATATGTCAAAACCTTGCCCGTTGTTCCGTCTAAAATGGCAACTGTCACAGGGTTTTCTAAACCCAAGCTGACACCAACTAAAATATGAGATTGTCCTTTATATAAAGGTTGGCTTGGACGAGGAAAAGGATTATTAATTCTGGCTAAAGAGGAATTTTTACGTTTGAGATGTGCCTGTTGTTTATCATTAAGATATCCTTTGGCTTTTGTTTGGGTGATAATTTTAGCAATTTCTTCAGCTTTTTCTTCTTTGACTAAATTTGTTCCTTCTTCTGTCCATAAACGAGTATCTACACAACAATAAAGCGTTAAATGGTGAATATTCCAGGGTTCTGTTTCATTTTCTGGAATAGTTTGAGTAGCAGTAATAAGAGTTTCTATCCATTGAGTATCAGTTAAATCTCTTCCTTTGGGTATAGGACTTACGCAGGTGTCACACCAAAAATCTGATGTAGGGTGCGTCAGATAGCATAAATCATGTAAATAAACAGGTTCTTGATATCTGACGCACCTTACTAATGTGCCAGTTGCGTAAGTCCTGC
>NZ_JACJPV010000053.1 GCF_014696225.1 Anabaena sp. FACHB-1237
CCAGGTGGTGTGCATTCTTATTGGTTCTTATTGAGAATAGGTTTTGATGACGTTTTTGGTGATTTACTGTTTCTCAAATGCCTTTTTTCACTTTATATGTTTGTTTTGATGCTCCCTTTAATTTTTTCTCTACGTAATTTCCCTCTGTGACAGTTTGGGGTGCGGAATGTGGGATTAAAAACGTAATTGTAGTTTCTCCGTAAACTTAAATAGATAAATGTTGCCAAATTCACCCATTCTGATACCAGAAGATATGAAAAATGATGGTTTAACCATTAATTGAGCAATCATAAGCTAATGTGCAGCACTGTATAATTAAAAAACCTGAAGTTACAGTAGCACAAGCATCTTGCTTGTATTAATTATTCAAGTTAAAAGCACAACAGCTTATCATGTCCGCCCAATCACTTACGATATAGTTCATCATTAATTACCAATTACCAATTACCAGCCTTAACAGATATGATAAGTGTTCAAATGGACATGATATCATTATTTGTTCACTCTATATTTGATTATATTATACCCTAAATATACAATATCGAATATCGTAAATAAAGGAAATTAAAGGAAATTCAACAATATGTTAAAAATCTTTGCAGATAGAGGTGGCACATTTACAGATATAGTTGCTGTCACTAATAATCAGATAATTATAGATAGACTAGCAAAATTTACAGAACGTTTTTTAATTGTACCTTTGAGTAATCAACAATGGATAATTGTCTATAAATTACTATCAGAAAATCCTGAAAAATATCAAGATGCAGTTATTCAAGGTATTCGGGATATTCTGGGAATTGATATTAATGAAAATATCCCTAATGAAAATATAGAAGTTGTGAAAATGGGAACAACAGTAGCCACAAATGCACTGTTAGAAAGACATGGCGATCGCGTAGTTTTAGTTATTACCAAAGGATTCAAAGATGCGTTAAGAATTGGTTATCAAAATCGGCCAAATATCTTCGCACGGGAGATAATTTTGCCAACTATGTTATATGAACAAGTGATAGAAATAAATGAAAGATATGATGCAAATGGTAATGAATTAACTCCTGTGAATATTGACCAAACAAGACAAGAATTACAAAGAGTTTATCACACAGGAATTAGAAGTTGTGCTATTGTTTTGATGCACAGCGATCGCTATCCCCAACATGAAGAACAAATAGGGCAAATAGCGCGAGAAATAGGATTTACACAAATTTCCATATCCCATCAAGTCAGTCCTTTAATGAAACTTGTGAGTAGAGGAGATACCACCGTTGTAGATGCTTATTTAACTCCCATATTACGGCGTTATGTTAATGAAGTTGCGAGTCATTTACCCAAGGTCAAATTAATGTTTATGAAATCAGATGGAGGGTTAACTGACGCAGAACAATTTCAGGGAAAGGATAGTATTTTAAGTGGACCTGCTGGGGGAATAGTGGGAGCAATTCAAACTAGTAAAAGAGCAGGTTTTGCATTAATTATTACCTTTGATATGGGAGGAACAAGTACAGATGTTGCCCATTTTAAAGGAGAATATGAAAGAGAATTAGAGTCAGAAATTGCTGGGACAAGAATGAGAGTACCCGTATTAGCAATTAACACAATTGCTGCGGGAGGGGGTTCAATTTTATATTTTGATGGTGCGAGATATCGAGTAGGTCCTGAGTCTGCGGGATCGAATCCTGGACCTATTTCCTATCGTCGTGGAGGACCATTAACAGTTACAGATGCTAACATCATGTTAGGAAAAATTCAACCCCAATATTTTCCCGCAGTTTTTGGAAATGAGGGTAATTTACCACTAGATAAAGAAATAGCAATAGAGAAATTTACAGAATTAGCAACAGATATTGCAACTGTCACAAAAAATTATCGCACTCCCGAACAAGTAGCATCAGGTTTTATAACTATTGCTGTGGAAAATATGGCCAATGCAATTAAAAAGATTAGTCTCCAAAGAGGTTATGATGTTAGCAAATATGTACTTTGTTGTTTTGGAGGTGCGGGAGGACAAGTTGCTTGTTTAATAGCTGACACATTAGGAATGAAAAAGATATTTTTACATCCATTTGCGGGAGTGCTTTCAGCTTATGGAATGGGTTTAGCAGATGTGAGAACAACTAAAATTACAGGAATAGAACAACCTTTACAGCAACAATTAATTCCTCAACTACAGCAAATAATGATATCTTTAGAAAGTGAATGTTATCAGGAATTAGAGATAGAAAAAACATCAATTTTAGAAGTGGTGAAAAAAGTAAATTTGAAATATGAAGGAACTAATTCCATTTTAACTGTTGATTTTACATTAGATGTATTAGAAATGAGACAACAATTTGAAAAAGAACATCAAACAAGATATGGTTTTATTCAAGCGGAAAAAACCTTAATTGTGGAATCTATTTCTGTGGAATTAATTCAAAAGATGGAGACTCCAGAAGAACCATTAATAACTCGTACTCGTCTGCAAAATGTAGAACCGACATCAAGAGAAACAGTCAAAATGTTTAGTAATAATCAATGGTATGATACACCAGTTTATTATCGAGAAGATTTACAACCAGGAGATCAAATTAATGGTACTGCTATTATTGTGGAGAAAATTAGTACAATAGTTATTGAAGTTAATTGGAAAGCAATATTAACTGAACGTAATCATTTAATTTTAGAACGTTTGTAAAATCAAACTCCTCTCAAGTAGGGCGCGTCGGATATTATAAATCTGTTGATTGATATACAGCAGTTTCGGTTATTATGAGGTACAGATGTTAATGAACCTTGTAACACAGGCATCTTGCCTGTTCCTAGTGTACGTCATGTAGATGGAATGTGCTGTAATTTATGGAGTCTGACGCACCCTAAGCTAATGTGTAGCACTCACTGTATAATTAAAAAACCTGAAGTTACAGTAGCACAAGCATCTTGCTTGTATTAATTATTCAACCCACCTTCCGCACCCTAAACTGTCACACAACGAAAAATGGTCATTTAGGGATTTGAGATTGGCGATCGCTACCTAAATTTTAGACCATTTTGTATTAAAATTATCCTCAAAGGTCTTCAAAAATCCGAAATTACCGATTGTGACACTGGGGGGTGCGGAATGTGGGTTAAATGCAAGCAAGATGCTTGCGTTACGGTAGGTTTAAATGCAAGCAAGATGGTTGCGCTATGGTAAGTTTAAATGCAAGCAAGATGCTTGCGTTACGGTAAGTTTAAATGCAAGATGCTTGCGCTACAGTAAGTTTAAATGCAAGCAAGATGCTTGCGTTACGGTAAGTTTAAATCCAAGCAAGATGCTTGCGTTACGGTAAGTTTAGGGCGATCGCTCATTTAACCACTAATTCAACACTGATAAACAACTAATAAGCAACTAATAAGCAACTGATAAAGATTTAAGTTGTATTTTCCAGATATTCTATTCCCCATTGATATAAAGAACGCATTAATAAATTATTAAAATTAGGAGGAAAACTAATTTCTTTGAGTAGTTCCATCATCAGCTTTTTAAGGACTTCTGGTGTAGTGGGAATTTTAACTCCATCAAATCTATTATTAGCCCAAATATTACCAACCTGGTTAGCGTTTACTGACTCACCTTCATGAATAATTTTATTGCGCTTTTTTCTGATATCGCTCATTAATTTTGACCATTTATTATCTTCCTTAAATTTATTGTATAAACACCAACCCTGCATTAATTCTGCTAATGTTGGTTCATTTTTATCTTTGACTGTCCAACCTTTGGTATACCATGTTTGATTAATAGATTGTAGATATAATAATTGTTCCAAAATCTGCACAAACTGAATAAATGCTGTGGTGTAATTTTCCCTGGTTAATGTTAGTTCTAATGTTAAAGTGGACTCCCACAAATTGGTAATTTTGTCATTTTGTAGCTTTTGAAGTTGGGTTTTCCAGGTTATAATTTGTTCGGGAATAACCAATTTATTCACATCATTAGAACCTATCCAATCTTTGAGGTTTTGATAAAATTGGTTACTGGATTCCCCATTACTATATTTTGCTAAAAATCCTGCTAATTTAGATAAAACTAAATGGTGGTTTTCATGCACTTTAAGCCAAATTTGGGCTTCTGAAAAGTCCCCTCGTTCCCAAGCAGATTTAATTTTTACTTTTTCTAATGCCCAGAAATATTCTCCCATAGTAATGAGTTGAAAACTTTGGGCGTGATTAGCAGTGGTTAAACCACTATCTAACTGACTAAAAAACTCTTTTGGTTCATCGGGACTGGCATTATATACTTTACATTGACGCACTAAAGCAGCCGCACAAATTTCTACACAGGATGCTACTGCTGGCGCACAACCTTTATTTTGTATCCATAGTATAAACTCTTCGTTCTTCTGAGGAGAAAACGCATCTAGGGCTTCTTTTAATACTAACTGTTCTAATTCTTCACGGATTGCTAAAGTATCATTAGCGTTGATTTTTGGTGCATGAACATCTACTCTAATATCAGGAAATAAACTTTTAATCTTCGCTTTCATTAATTCTGCTAAGTATAATGTATCCAGGCGACGATAAAACCAAGATACATTGTCTGGTTGGTCAGTTGCCCATAGTATAATATGTTTTAAACCCTGGATAACTGCGGTTTCAATGATAATTTTATCTAGTAATAATTCCACATTACTAAAATCACCACCTAACCATTCTTGACAATAATCATAATATCTTTTACCTAAATCTCGACCACTCCAAAGATAGGTTTTACCATCTTCATCTTGATATTTACCGCGTTCTATTCCTAGTTCTTGATAGAGTTCGTTGATATGTGGAGGATAACTAATGTTACCATCTGCGCCAAAGGAACGAATGATACCATCTTGACAACGCCAGCCTATTTGTCTTGTTCCTACAGTGATGATGAGGGTGCTAACTTTATTTGTTTTATTTGTGTTATTTGTTGTTTTCATAAACTAAATGTTTATTATTAATTAATTTTAATTTCTTGGTTTTTTAGGGCTTCTATAACTTCAGTATGTACCTGGGCAAATAAACTGGCTTTAGATAATGTATTAAAGGATTTCCCGGTTATTAAGTTAATACAGTTCACAATTCTTTTTTGCCATTGTTGTGAGTTACTTATATCCTCGCCCCAAGCCTCAAAAATTTCTTGTTCTGCTAAACCACCTAAACGATGAGAAAAATTATTTCTCGCATCTTTAGCTGATCTCCAAAATTTTTGAAAATCAATACTATTTGCAGTTTCAGAAATAGCGAGATTTAATATGTCTTTTAATAACCTTCCCTGTAAATTTACTTCTGTTTTTCGTTCTTGTCCGATAAAATAACTTTTCAAAGATGGATATTTTGCTAGTATTGAATTTTTAATTAATGGGTATCCATTTTTTCTTTGTATAACATCATTAGGAAAAGATTCAATAGCCCATAAATATAATAGTCCCTCAATAGCCCGATAACTATGTAACATTGCTTCTGTGGTATTTTGTTGGTAAAGACGAACTACTCCTAAATATGCTTGTTCATAAGCCATCCATAATTTGCCCTCTACTTTGGGGATTGTTGTAGAACTTTTAGCTATTGATAAAAACTGTTCAAATTCTCCTTGATTCCAAACTATTCCAGCTTTTAATAAATTAGGTATTGCTCCAAATTGACGAGTAAACTGTTGAAAATATGGTTCTAGTAAATAGTAGGTTTCAGCGTAGTCGTAACTTGCCAATAATTTTAAAGCTTGTTGTTGGGTTCTATCCCAAAGATAGTTAGTACCTAGAAATGGACCGTTATAATCTGAGGGAATACCATTACGATTAGCAGTTTGATTTTCTCTAAATTCAAAGAATTGAATGCGATCGCCAAAAAAACTCAGTCCTGAAATCCTTGCAGCTTCAGAAGTTTGACCCACCCCTCCTTTCAAACATACCCAAATAGACTGATTTTTATTAACAGTAATTGTATTTTTCCAAATTTTTCGCCACCAATTAAACATATCTTCAAAAATTGAGGGATTAGTACCATCTAGACCTAGTAAAATGATCTGAACGTTCTCACTATGAAGATGACTGAATTTGTGTATCAGCCATTGTTTAATTAGTTCGGCTGAATACAATGTATCTTTTTCTCTTTGTTTGACGTTTCTTTCTTGATCAGTAGCTATCAAATAAACTTTTTCAATGTTTGATGCTTGCTCAATAAATATCTTACCAATAATTGGCGGTTGGATGCGATCTATATATTTTTCAGTGTGATCTAATAGGTATTTAGTTAAATCACGGAAAGTTGTATTATCCTTTAAGCCTAAATCAGAAATTACTTCTAATTGTTCAGTAATAACCTCTCCGTCTTGAACTCTATCATTACCAATATTAAAACATTCACCAGAGGCAATTTGGAACATTAAATCTCTAGTGCCGATAGTAGCTATTAAAACTGATTTCATGGTTATTTATACCTGGAATTTTTTTGAAAAAATTAAACTTATTGTGGAGATTGTACACCAAATAAATGAACATTATTATTCATATTTCCTAAATCACGGAGAAAGCGCGATCGCACATGATCAGCATTTGGTGTTTGTCCACCCATAAATAAACAAACAATTTCTTGACAGTCGGTTTTTTCCTCCTGATTAGCAATATTTACCCGTTTAATACTTGCCCAAGAACAGTAAGCAGTACCACCACCAGCATTACCCCCTAAATCTGGATTACGTTTATAATTTTGTGGGTGATTTCTATTATAAATTAAATCCATTCCATTACCACGAGTCTCAACAGGAACTATGTCTTCCCATTTCAACGATTTAATATTTATGGGGTTTATATCAGGTCCAGGAACTGCATAAATTGCACAAGTACTAGGTGAAAAAATTTCTGCTTTGATATTATGGTTATTTGTTGATACTCTATCCTGCCAATGATTTCTCACTGCTGCTAACCAAGTTTCATACTCTTGATGCCAAACTTCTGGTTTTAGTGGTAAACCAAAGTTTTTGGGTTTTAATTCACCAGTATTTTTATCTTTTAATTTGTGACTCAATATTAAATTTGTACCTCTTGCTGCTTGATGGCCAGTATTCATACAAAATATATGTAATGGTCTACGCCAACCACGACCAACACCGCCAACCATGACTGCAAAGCGAATGATAGGTAAAATCATTTTATTGAGAATATCTTTTGGTGCGCTAATTTGTAGCTTACCTTTCCATAGATAAAAAGATGGCTGATTCTCAGAGCGATCACCCCATGTTTTACCTTGAATCATTTGCAAACGTACACAACCTTTGCGACTTTTGCCATCACCAGCATCTATATCTCCCATGAGTTCAGCCACAGTCAATTTAGCAAGATTTTCGGGCATTACTCCCAAAAAAAAACGCATTAACCAAGAACGCAACCAACCGCGCCAGTGGGAAGGTCTTAATTCCATTGTTTGAATATGTGGACCTGCATTACCTTGACTGTAAAGACTAAATTCAAATTGTTTGACAGCATAGCGAGGATCAGTCGCAGGATTTTGTGAAGAACTGGAAGTTTTTAAAGCACCATATCCAGAAGCAGTACGACTACCAACACCATATAAACTTAATGCTTGTTGCACCCATTCCCAAACTTCGCTTACTTCTTCATTTGTAGCTTTTCCGGGTATTCCTCTGATTGCAACTATGACAGGAATTTTACTAGTACCATTACCTAAAGTATAAAGAGATAATGGTGTACATTGTCCCTGATGATATACTTGAAATTCTTGTTGAGGATTAACAATATCTAAACTTAATTTAGTCGCTGTTTCTGGCCAAGCATCAAGAAATTCTATTTTACCAGGAGTAATTTTATCATTGTCTTGATGCCCTAAAAGCTGATACATTCTTAGTTTAATTTCTGGTCTTTGTTTTGCCCATGCTCTGACTAAACCACGAATACAAGAACCGGGAATATAACCATTTAAAGGTAAATTTCTTAATCTTTCCCAATTTTCACCAACATTGCGTTTATCTTCTGGCCGCCGTCCTTCACCTGGCCACCATCTACCACAGGGTTCACCAGCAGAAACTATCGTTTCTACATCAGGATGGGGAAATGAACCAACTTTAGCACGCCATTGGATAATGAAAGTGTCTTTTTTAAATAAGCCAGATTGCGATCGCTTTTGATGCTGCTTTTCTAGTAAATTAATTAATTTAATACCAGTATACATTAATCCTCCTGATAGGCTCTTGCCCAAAAATTCCAATGGTTAGCTAATAACAAAGATTTACGCCACATGAACATATATTCTTGTGGTTTATTTCTTGTAATATCTACTATTTGAGTCATCATTTCTTCTTTGCTAGGTAGTTTATCTTTATCTACCATCTGACCTAGTAATAATTCCCACACTGGTACAGTACGTTTTCTGACTTCATTATTCTCCTGAGCATTTGCTTGATTTAGATATCCAACCGCAGATAATAAACCAAATACTCTTAAATGTTGAGATAACCTTAAAACGGCCGTCAAGTCATTTTTATCTAACTTCCTTTTGCTGTATTTTTGCAAATACATTTGAATATGTTCATGAGCATTTAAACTCATTTGTTCTGGTAAAACTAGAGAAGAGTTATTATCACTCTTAACAGTTGCAACCTTCACAGTTTCACAAGAAGTTGGAGGTTTTGCCGTAATACTGGACACTGGTTTTTGAGGATTAGGAGGATTAGATTGATGATGAGGTTTATTTGAATGTTTAGATTTAGGCATAATTGTATCTTCCTTTAGACTGTAACTTTGTCTTTAACCAGTAATGTAGCATGATTTGTCCAACCTTGAACCCAACCCCGTCCTACATTAGCTTGTCCACCTACTTGAAACAAGTCTTGTAAAACACTAATTAATAGGTTGTGTTCTTTTTCTGTTATGGGATTATCTTTAAGTAAACTATAACCCCAAGGATAATAAAAAATAGTGTCTCTGGGAATACAAATATCTGTCCAAAAAATCTCAGCAGAACCTTCTGGATTTACTCCTTCTTTATCCTGAATTTTGTTACGAACTTGTGTCCAAAGTGAATGTTCCATTAATATTTGAAAATCAGCATCAGGTAAAACAATTAAATTGCTTTCCCAAGTAGGTTTAACAGCATCTTTTAAGGAATCTGGCCACCCTGTTAAAGATATTGCTTGTTTTTGTTCATCTGATAATAGTTCAACTTGAAGTTGAGCATCAGCAACAGAATAAACTCCCCTACGATTACCTACAGCATGATTAGGAAATATTACTGTTTTTTGACGTGAAACTAGAGCATGATCACGAATTAACGAATGACAACTTACCCAAGTGAATACATCTCTATTATTGGATGACATGGTTCTCATAGGAATCCATAGTAGTCTCGCATCTCCAAACCACACTTGATGGACTCCCATTTGACCTTGTTGGTCTAATTCTTTACCAAATAGAGCGGTTGCTGCTATTTTATCTATGATTTCAACTGCATCTCTAAGAGTCCCACGTAAAGAAGATCCGGGGACATAAGGAAAATTCGTATGTACTTCACGGGCTATTTCTAAAATGTTACCTAAATCTCCTTCACCTCCACAATGAATAGGTGCAAGACTGTACATATAACCAACTCTAAAATCAGCCATTTTTTTTCTCTCCTATTTCTTAATATTTAATCCACAACATTTCTGAATACCCCAGTTGTCGCCATTTACCTATACGAGAATCTGTATCTTGAAACAATTTTTGAGGTTTATTCAAATAGTACAAACTCCCCGGTGGTGCTGCAAATACTTGAGGTGCAGGAATACTTTTTCTATTGTCTTTTTCATCTCTAATTCTACAACTTATTGGTACTGGTTTATCTGTAGAAATACTAATGAAATTACCATCTTTTATTTTCCATTCCCAGGGATAAGGACGACATAAGTTGATTCTATTTTCATATTTATCTTTGTGGGGTCTTTCAAATACTCCAGGGGTAACTAAATAGGCTATCGCTCTATCATCATGATTAAAATTACTATCAGATATTTGTTGTAGTTCTTGCCATTGCTCCCCCAGTGCTGGACAAGATTCTACTATTACTCTATGTCCTTCTCCTCCTAATCTAATTGTAGCAGGTGTTGTAATTTGTGTTTTAATTCCTATGGCAAAACTCCAATTTTGATATAGTCTAATAGCATTTTCCACAAAGTAACCATCCGCATCTTGGACTTGTTTTGTTCCCGGTTTAATACTATTATGGGAACGGGTTTCTATGGTATATGGTTTATCTTCGTGGCTATCTTCAATTACTTTCCAATCTTCTTTGTCAATTTGTCCTTTTTTTAAGTATTTCTTAACAACATCATAAGGTAAATATTGTCTAAATTCAGGGCTTTGTTCTTTACCAGAATTATAGTTTTTTTCCTCCTCTTTATTATAGGGTTTCACTAATGGACAAGGTTGTGTTTTATCCCATAAGGCATTATTGAGATGAGATTGTTTTTCCCACGCTAAAGGTACAAGGGCTATAGAACCCACAAACCCCAATGGTCGAGGTAAATATAGGGTGTTTTTATGGCTCAAAAATGGACCTGTAATATCAAATTCACCATCTCCTAATAACCCGCGCAATGCCCCAGCTATAGTATGACCATTGGGAGGAAACACACTACCCGCCCACGCCCTTTCCTGTGGTGAAAATGGTTTGGCATCCCTTAACATTAAAATATCCAATGGTGTTAATTTGTACCAGTACATTATTAACCTCCTAGTTCGATGTAACGGTTGCGTTTAACGAAAGCTGCAAGTTTCAACCAGTTTTGAATTTCGTTGTCCAGGTCTTTGGTTGAGGTGGTCATAAACAAGGCTTTGAGAAAGTCTGCAAGGGCTTTTTGGAAGCCTTTTTTCGCCTCTTTTTTATCCTCACTTTGGAATTGCTCACGGCGATCGCAAAACAGTTTTGTCCAAGGCTCTATGGCTTCTTGGCTTGGTGCTGGATGCTGACTCCACAGACTCGCTGCTTGTTCAAAGATGGAGCTTTTTAAGTCAACTTCAATTAATTGTTGCCACTGATCAAAAACATCAAATTTAGCAGTGGATTTCAGGGTATTGCCGTTTCCGTATATTACCCGCACTTGTACAGCGTCCTTTGCTTTTTTGTTATCGTTTTCATCAATATAAACATGGTCTTTGGCTTTTTCTTCCGCTTTCCAGAGACTTTCCAGGGCGATCGCCAATGGTACTGAGTGATGGGCAATTACGATACCAAAGCTGATGGTGGCCTCACTTCCCATTGTAAATAATGGACGATTAACTAAACCAACTTCTTGAAAGTTATCTTTTAAATATTTCCAATAATGGCCCTTATTACAAAATTCTTTATGGGGATCTTTTTCACCTCTAAAACATTGGCGGATATCCCATAACCATTTATCCCATTCCCACAGGTTCGTATAGGCTAAAACATCATCGCCACCACCGTAAATTAATCTACCAGCGTAACGGGTTTGAGTCAGGTAAGGTACTAATTGATTAGAGAAGTCCAATAATGCCCGACTTAATGCATTGTGGGTACTCGGTCCCATTCTTTTAGTAAGTTTTAAAAAGTCTGGGAATTGTGTGAGTGGTATTTTAGCTGTGGCAACTTTTTCAGCAAAACCATCGGGAATATAATCACCATAGGTTTTGAGTTTTGTTCCCTTTAACCATTCACTCATGCTATCACCATCACCGGCTGCTAATACATACCAATCTGATGGGTTATTATTGGGGTAATATTCACTAATTATTTTGTTGATTTCTTTTCTATATTCTTCCTTTAAGTCATCACTATTTGGTAAATCTTCTAATATCCAACCAGCATTCAATAAGCGGGGATGGTATTTTTTAGGATTCTGTTGTTTATCTATCCAAGGAATACCCCATTTACCGCGCATTTCTATGAGTACATCTTCAATTTTTGGGTATTTATCAACTATTTCCTGGCACACACTATCAAACTTACGTTTATGATCAGGATTATTTTGATTCACTTTTAAATACCCCGCAACCCCAGAAGTTAAGTCTGGATAGGAGATTTCTAAATCAGGAATTTCTAGCAATTTTGGTAATACTTTATGTAATCCCCGCTTTAATACTTCCGTAGCATTTAGTTGTTCTGTTCCATCAAATAATCCTGCTTGATGTTTCCAAAAATCTTGGGTGTCACCTTCTGTCATCCAGTCCTTTTTATCTTTATCTTTATTACCAGGATTCACCACTGGACCAATACCAGAAATTGTAGAACGTGGTCCAAATGCTGTGGGAATTTCCCAGTTTCTCGCGTTTTTAACTGATGCTAAAGCCCCACGGGTAGCGTCAAAAATATAACCCCACCATGAACCAATATTAGCACTAAATCCTCTTTTATATTTCTGTTGACGAACTGCATAAGATTCTTGTAACAAATCTTTTTCTTGTTCCTTGAATAGCCTATTTTCATTATTGATTAAGTTGTATGTTTCATTTTGTGCCGTTGACCAGCTTTCAAATTCTTGATTCTTATTTTTGTTAGCAGAAAATTTAAACTCTGCTTCTGGTTTTCCTATTGGTAATGCTGTCCAGTAAAATTGCCACTGGGATTTTAACCATCCTTTCCATGTTGTGGAGTTAGCATTTAAGCCTTTCATACAATAGCGTTTATCTTGCAATTCATTTAATACTAAGTTTCCTATTTCTAACCATGCTTCTAACAGAGTTTGTTGTGCTGTTTGTATGGCAGCTTGTACTTTATTCTCTGGTAGTATTAAAACTATAACATTAGGAAACCCTGCTGTTAATAATGATTGTGGTGACGGTTGGTTTATGTATGCTAAAAAATCTGGATATTGTTCTATTAACCAATAGTCAATTAATGGCTGGTCATATAAACTAGGATACAGCAATGTATCTGGTCCATATTGATTTGCCAGTTTCCAACAAACTTTTGCTGATAAATAATGTAATAACCAAGAACCCGCCCAAAAATCCCGCATTTTACGACTAGATTTAATGAGTTCTTGCACTGGACTAAAACTAAATACTGCTAAATATGGATGAGAAACTGCTTTACCTCTTGGCCAATTTTTGATTTCATCTAATGTTAAATCATATCCAGCAAACCCACCAGCTAAGGCTGCGGTCATACTAACATGACTCCAAATAGAAGCATCAGGAATGCGGGTTTCGGCTGGCATTAACATTAAAGAAGTATCTTCAAATATATCACAGGTGACTTTAGGTAAACAACGCCATAGCCACCAATATAATTCTTTAATTTTAGGAATGTTGTTTTCAATATTCTCTTGAAATTTCTGTGGTGCTGTTTTTAGTATTTCTAGTAATTTTTGCTCTTTTTCAGATAAAAAATATGCCCGGTTACCTGTGATTAATTCTTGATGGAAATTAACTTTAAAATCCTGTTTTTCACCAGATAGCAAATGTGTAATTTCTAATCCCTTGTCAGGATTATTACCTTCTGCATAGTTGATAAATTCTGTAGTCCCACCAATAGCGGATCTATCACTTGCTGAAGCTACATAGTCTGCTAATAGTATGTTAGCTAATGCTTTACCATAAGAATTATCGGGGGTTTTTTTAATCTCAACCCAAGGTTTCATAACTTCTAGTTGGTCATAAAAGCTATTTTTACCCCGTCCTGTGTTGTCATGTAATGCTTTTAGTATAGGGTCATGTAGTAAACCCCAAATCTTAGCCCGCCAATATTCTGCTGTCATCGGTAGCTCCCCTGTGTGGCTGATAAGTAAATTATAAGAGCGCGATTCAGTATTTGTCTATAAATAAAAAATATCTCAAGATTTTCGTAATGTTTTCTATAACTCTTACTCTGTGGTCTTTTCCCGTTCCTTGGAGATTTTATTACAAATATTTTCTTATATTTGATTTCTTTTATCTTTTATGCAGTTTGCCAACTCCTGGGGTCTCTTCAGAAACTTTGATAGTACATATATCAATAATTACAATACTTTTACTGTAATCTGTCAGCTAATCAGTGCTGTTTAATTATCAATTTTCATCAGTTATGCAGTCAGTTATGTATGATGCACCTATGATAGCCTGTCTACAAGCGATTTTAGGATCAATGTTATATTCCTCAAAACAAAAGTCACTTGCCTTAGATAGACTGGCATGGATTAAAACCCAGCTTCTTTTTTTTGTTGGTCTGTTTCTGTACTCATAAGGCTTTTTGCCCATACAGATAGCATAGGCATGAGGAGCATGGATTGAAATAGCTTTGATCTTGTCAATCACTTGTTTTGTCATTTTCTTGTTTTCTCTTGTTTCTCACTTTTTGCATCTTAGCTTATTAAGTGTTGAATTGCAAGAGTTTTGTGGATTATTTTTTAATAATTTAAAATTTAGAAAATAACTTTTTTCGTAGTAGTCATTGAAAGCCAAAACCCTTTATTAATGCTGTGCTTGCTTTACACAAAATAAATATGATAGAAAAGATAAAAACACCAGAGTGAAAAGCTGTTTCCAATCAAATAATATCCCTACGAATTAGGAATTGAAACCACAGAGTCAGGTGAGGTGGTGTTTAAGTTTCCAATCAAATAATATCCCTACGAATTAGGAATTATAACATCTGGCAGTCGGCAGAGTCTCAAGATACTCAGTTTCCAATCAAATAATATCCCTACGAATTAGGAATTGGAAACAAAGTAAACACGCAAGCAGCCTCCCAGGCTCTAGGTTTCCAATCAAATAATATCCCTACGAATTAGGAATCAGAACGAGCGTGGCACTTGGCAAACAGATAGTGCACCTTTTGTTTCCAATCAAATAATATCCCTACGAATTAGGAATGTTATGAACATAAAAAGAGCCGTCAAAACAGTACAGTTTCCAATCAAATAATATCCCTACGAATTAGGAATAATTAGATGAACCTCTTTATCCTGAAGATGCAGACTATGTTTCCAATCAAATAATATCCCTACGAATTAGGAATTAAAAGCAAGTATTAATGCTATTAGCTTGCCATTAAGTTTCCAATCAAATAATATCCCTACGAATTAGGAATTGGTATTGGTGCAACTAGTGCAGAACTAGTTCAAATTGATAAATGTTTCCAATCAAATAATATCCCTACGAATTAGGAATTGTACGCATTGTATAGCTTCATCTATTATCCTCAAACACCTGCGTTTCCAATCAAATAATATCCCTACGAATTAGGAATTAGAGAAATTTGGTGGCAATTGGCTTAATCGCCATGAAGCAAGTTTCCAATCAAATAATATCCCTACGAATTAGGAATCGCCCCTCTTTTTTTTTACTCCTTACGGGTTTAGTAAACCAGTTTCCAATCAAATAATATCCCTACGAATTAGGAATCGTCTCCCAGACGAAAAGTGCACTCAGACAAATGCAGTTTCCAATCAAATAATATCCCTACGAATTAGGAATAGCATCGTTGTAGCAGTAGCCCCCATCTCTCTCCAGTTTCCAATCAAATAATATCCCTACGAATTAGGAATACTGTCTGTGAATTACTTCCTTGTACTCATGAAGCTTCTTAGTTTCCAATCAAATAATATCCCTACGAATTAGGAATCTCAGACCGACTTATTGAGTGCGTGTCTTTTGAGGTGTTTCCAATCAAATAATATCCCTACGAATTAGGAATCAATCCCAGTCCGGGTTTGATGCCAGAGTGAAAAAAGTTTCCAATCAAATAATATCCCTACGAATTAGGAATGAGTAAGGATTTCAGACTTCTAAGCAATCATGAAGTCGCTAGTTTCCAATCAAATAATATCCCTACGAATTAGGAATTGGGTTGAAAACAATCAAGGGGAAATTGTTTGGGAACATTCTCGTTTCCAATCAAATAATATCCCTACGAATTAGGAATTTGGGCTGAACGTAACATTCCTATGATTGAAGCCGTCAAGGTAGTTTCCAATCAAATAATATCCCTACGAATTAGGAATTGATTGTGGTCTTAATCTTCCTACTGTAAAGAACAATGTTTCCAATCAAATAATATCCCTACGAATTAGGAATTATTACAAGATATGCAAAGCAATCATTATTGACCAGAGTTTCCAATCAAATAATATCCCTACGAATTAGGAATACACTCTGCCAAACTTTATTGTGATGAAAGTTTTGAGTTTCCAATCAAATAATATCCCTACGAATTAGGAATATCACGTTTGCATCCCCGGACTACCAGATGGGGAGGTTTCCAATCAAATAATATCCCTACGAATTAGGAATTTGTCTCCCTCTCTCTGTTTCTCCTTGAAAGAGGAAATAATCCAGTTTCCAATCAAATAATATCCCTACGAATTAGGAATATCCTTGATAAAATCTCTATTAAGGATAAAGCTGAGTTTCCAATCAAATAATATCCCTACGAATTAGGAATTAGGGATTGAGG
The DNA here is from genome assembly GCF_014696225.1 of Anabaena sp. FACHB-1237. Taxonomy (GTDB): domain Bacteria; phylum Cyanobacteriota; class Cyanobacteriia; order Cyanobacteriales; family Nostocaceae; genus FACHB-1237. Next base: position 16,384 of record NZ_JACJPV010000053.1, read on the forward strand.
TAGATGAATACATAGGAGGAAATTTGTTTCCAATCAAATAATATCCCTACGAATTAGGAATACTTCTCGTTAAAGCAAATTGAATCCGCATTTACTCGTTTCCAATCAAATAATATCCCTACGAATTAGGAATAACAAGTTAATTCAGCCCTGCCCATGCAATACGTTGGTTTCCAATCAAATAATATCCCTACGAATTAGGAATTTGGTCTTCCCCTCCTTCATTCTCTTTTCCTTTACTGTTTCCAATCAAATAATATCCCTACGAATTAGGAATTAGGAGCTAGTGGGTCTCGCAAGGAAGGTAAAGCCATGTTTCCAATCAAATAATATCCCTACGAATTAGGAATTTATGCCAGACGAAGATTTGGAAGACGATTATGTTTAGTTTCCAATCAAATAATATCCCTACGAATTAGGAATTGTTGGAAATATTGCTTCTTCTATTGCCCAATACCAAGACCAGTTTCCAATCAAATAATATCCCTACGAATTAGGAATAGGATTGCAGAAATGCCACCCTTCAAGGTTGGGTTGAGTTTCCAATCAAATAATATCCCTACGAATTAGGAATTTGTTCCCCTTCCATCTGGTAAGGGGATTTTTACCGTTAAGGTTTCCAATCAAATAATATCCCTACGAATTAGGAATATTAAAAAGTTTTACCATGATTGAAAGAATCTCACGTAAAAACGTTTCCAATCAAATAATATCCCTACGAATTAGGAATTCAAGACGTATAACGCGGCACTTACCATCAAACTTAGTTTCCAATCAAATAATATCCCTACGAATTAGGAATTATAGTATTAAGTCTGGCAGGTGAATTAGGGCTATCCGCGATGTTTCCAATCAAATAATATCCCTACGAATTAGGAATAAATCAAATCTTATGTATATCTTTAACTAAAAAGAAGTTTCCAATCAAATAATATCCCTACGAATTAGGAATCCCCCAAATTATAACCCATATAGAGCAAGAAGTCCAGAGACAGTTTCCGAAGGTCACAAAAATACATGGCTAAAAGTCCAGAGAAGTTTTTTTGAAAAACCCTGTAATCCTTATTTTGCAAGCAACCGAGCCTTAAAACCATAAAATCAGCCTATGAGTATTTTTTCATTGAACTTCTGCTAAACAATAATTGAAGTCGGTGGTTGAATTACAGGTATTCCCACACCCCAGGTTTCAACTTGAGAAAGAGTATGTTTAGACAAAGGATAAAATCTGATATTGTCTTCCTCCAACTTCAAAAGTTTCCTTAACCTCCTACGTAAATCATTGTATTTTTCTGTGCTTAACTGACATTCAAACACAGAATATTGTACACGCTGACCATAACCTTCCAATAAATCAGCTATTTTTTTGCGGCGTTTATCATCAGGAATATCATAGGAAACTACATACAAAAACATAACACAAATATGGAAAATAATCAATCAATTCGGTATGTTTGATAATGATGACTAGGATTATAAACAAACTGTTTGAAAGTCCTAACCTGCTGAGTTAATATATCCCACTTGGGCTGTTTTCCATCATTAGTTTGTATTTCTTCAGTCATCCTTTGTAAAAACCCCCGTAAATACTTTTTGCGACCGGAATCATTCAAATAACAACCGCCATTTTTAAACTCAAAATCTGCTTCAGCATCCATAATTTTCCGATTAATTAACCACATTACTAAAGAGTCCACCAAAGGTGCACGGAACTCCTCAATTAAATCAGAAGCCAAAGCTGCATGACCATCATTTGCCTGATGTAAACAAGCATAATAAGGGTCTAATCCCTGAATTTCAATCAATGCCAATAAATGATTCCAAAGTACCTGATACCCAAAACTTAACATAGCATTCACTGGGTTTCCAGGAGGACGACGACTACGACCAGAAAACACAAAATCAGGGTTAGTTAAACATTCACTAAAAGCAGAAAAATATTGAGCAGCACCTGCACCTTCAAAACCCATTAATCTTTCTAAATTATCAGCTTGTGCTGCTTGTTCTGCTAAATAATCTAAACTTTGTAGTGCCTTTTCCAAAATATCAGATTCTTTTTTTTTCTTTTGTCTCCTTAACAAAACTCTACTGTTTTTTAATTTACCTTTGACAATAGCTCTAGCTGTAATTAATCTGTCTATAGGAGACAACTGCTGTTGATAACGCGATAATTGTCGGTATCCCCTGGAAATAGGTAAAATTCTACCATAGCAGTAACCCATACGGGATAAATAGGCAATGGGAATATCACGCCATAAACATTCACGAATTACTTGAGTGGTTATCTGCGATCGCCCAAAAATTAAAATCTGTTCCAACAAAGGTAACTGTACTTCAGTATATACAGTGTCACCCTGTTTAACTAACAAAGTTTCTTTTTGTAAGCAAAGATAACAATTCTGCTCAGAAATATAAAGAGTCTGCATTAACGCCACCAACGCTGTAAATTAGATTTTCTTTGAGGGGCATCAGAACCAGATAACTCTGCATTTTGTTCTGGTTGTAACCATATCATCACCCTATCTGCTCCACTGCATACCAAATAAGTGGATATAGTGACTAATATAGTATTAATGATTACTGCTGCTAAACCTAAAGGAGCAATAAGCAAAATGATTAAAGTAATACTGCCATTAATAGCAGATACAGAAATATTTTTGATGGTAGTAGAACGTCGGGGAATATACATATTATAACCTCACATAAGAGTGATGATATTGACTACCATAACTTGAGAATTACCCAAAAACCAGAAAAAGAAGATAAACTAAAATATTAGAATCATCTGCTATAAATGAGTATTTTCAGGACTTACGACTAATGCCTAAAAACTGTCCAAATATTTTCTTTTTGTACGTAGATTATTTGTCATAAATTACTAACACAGTGATTATTTTAACAATGCCAAAAAAACTGACACATCCTTACACAGAACGTTTAGCCTTTGAACGTTTGTTACTATTAATTGCTACATTATTAAAATATCCAGGTGTGGGCAGTCCAGAAAGTGTAAAGTGTAGTGACAATAAGAATCATGACGCAATTAGTATAGTCAAAATACATTTACAGCAATTAGCCCAGCAGTTAAATATAGAATTACCTGACAACTACCCAGCAGTGGCCACATTACGGAAAGACTTAGAAATACTCAGACGCTACGGTATTCTTGATCAACGAATGTATCGTTGGGGCTACTATTTAGGCACTGGTGCCCTATCTACTGCTGAATTAAAAGTAGCATTTAACGCCTTAGCATCGCAGGCAGAATATCAAGGTGATGCCCAAACAAGACGTATTTATGAAACTCTGAGTAAAAGACTGCGGGGTTTGGATATGGAACTCAACGGAGAATTTTTTTATCCTACCCGTCAACATCTCAATCGTGCTATCATTCACACAGACCCGGAAGAAATGGCCGCAAAAGGAGAAAATAGAGATACATTATTTCATCAATTACCATTATTAGAACAAGCCATAAGTCAAGGACAAGCCGTTGAAATTTCCCGTACTAAAAATTTGTATGGTCCTGATCATACTGGACGTTTTCAAGTCTTTCCTTTACAATTAATTTATCATGATATTGCTTGGTATTTATTGTATGAACTTTGTGAAAATGGACATTTAGTAATAGGGCGTATTAATCGCTTTAATAGTCATTGTTATCTTCTAAAAATACCAGCACGGAGATTAGAAAAACAAAGAGAAAGTTTAGCCAAAGCCTATCAGTTATTTGAAAATGGTTGGGGTTTAAATTTAGGTGAACCAGAGTCACAACTATTAGAATTAGCAGGAAGTCTGGAATTTGTTGAAACTAAAGTTCGTTTTTATTATCCTGTTTCTAATTTTATTTTAGAAGGAGAGCGTCGTCACCTTCACCAAGAAATTATATTAGGAGAACTTGATAGGAATACTGGAGAATATAAATTTATAGAGTACCATATCAAATTACCACCTCGTTCTTTAAGTGAGTTTATTCGTTGGGTGTATCGCTATATGGATAAAGCAGAAATATTATCTCCACCTGAATTAAGAGAAGAACATCGTCAAACTGTACAATCTTTATTTAATCGTTATTTTTACGAAGTTTAATCTCACATTTTACAAATACAGGTACGTAACACAGGCATCTTGCTGTGTTCTTAGCGTACATTCAATTACTTGTAACACAGGCATCTTGCTGTGTTCCTAGTAGGCATCTTGCCGTGTTCCTAGCGTACCTCCATCAACTACTAATTACCAATTGTCAATTTCCTCTACTACAATACTTAAATAACAAGATAAATAAACCCATTCCCGCTAAATATTTAACAGGATCAGGAATTGCAGGGTTAGGAGAAAAAAACCCTTCAATAATGCCTGCAATAATTAACATCGGTACAATGCCATAAACCAATTGTGCAGCCAAAGAACCATAATATTTCAGTGCATCTCCACGACGATATTTACCAGGGAATAATATGGCCTTACCTAATAATAGTCCTGCACCACCAGCAAAAAAGATCGCCGGTAATTCTAAAGAACCATGAGGAAAGACAAACGCCCAAAAAGGATAAGCTAAATTATTTTGTCCTACTAAAGTTCCCACAGCACCAATTAATAAACCATTAAATAACATTAAATAAATTGTGTACAAACCACCAGTAATTCCTCCAGCTACTGCACCAAAAGAAACTGAAATATTATTAATCATAATATCTGTAGATGCTAAAGGTTCAATTCCCACTATTGAACCCATCCACAACTTATGGTCATCTCTGACTTGAGAAATTAATCTTTCTGGTACTATTAAAGACATAAAACTGGGATCTTGCCAACTATACCACCAAGCTACTAGGCCAGCCAACACAAATAAAGCCGTTGCTAAAACAATATAGGGTAAAGTTTGCTGCACTACCGATGGAAAACCCCAAAGATAAAATTTTATTGCTGCTTGCCATTCCTGACGACGTGAACCCTGGTAAATTTGACTATAGCCACGAGTAGTTAAAGATTGTAAACTTTGAATGATAGTTTTACCTACTTGTTGACTGCGAGCACGAGCTAAGTCGGCAGCCACAGAACGATATAGACTGGCTAATTCCCTAATTTCGCGCGATCGCAAAGATTTTAACCCTTTTTCTTCCACTTTTTTTAACAATAGGTTTAAACGTTGCCAATTTTCTTCTCTTCTTCCTATCCAACGTTGAATATTCATAAAGTTTCCCCATATTTTATCCAAAATAGCTTAAGATAGCCTCAAATTAACTTTTCACAAACTAGGAATATCTACCATGTCTGGAAATGTTACCCCTTCTACCCCCACAGAACCTTTAAGTGTTGGTAGTGTCGTCACAGCCGGAGTTAGACTATATCGTTCTCATCTTCAAGAGTACTTCTTAATTGCCCTAAAAGCCTACTTTTGGTTACTTATACCTATTTATGGTTGGGCAAAATTTTACGCCCTCTCATCCCTAATTTCTCGGTTAGCTTTTGGTGAATTAGTCAATCAACCGGAAAGCGTAGCATCTGGTGAGCGTTTTGTCAATTCCCGACTAGGGGAATATTTACTTACCATGATCTTAATCTTTTTTATTAACTTTGGTGCGGGTATTGGTTTTGGCATAACCATTGTTATAGTTTCAACTATTACTACAACATTATTAGGAGGTTTTGATAGTGGCAACACCACAAATATAATCATACTTATATTAATAAGTATTGTTGCTTGTCTGGCGGGTTTAATAGGTGCTCTTTGGTTCTTTGCGCGGTTTTATTTAGTAGATATACCCTTAGCTGTGGAAGAAAATATTGATAGTAGTTCTACAATTGGCAGAAGTTGGGAATTAACAAAAGGTTATGTAGGCAGAATTATGTTAATCTCATTTGTCTCTTTTTTAATTGTCCTTCCTGTCCAAATTATTGTACAAATAGTTATCACAATTATCCAAGCTTTACTGGCTGCAATCCTAATAGAAAATAATCCTCTTTTCAATCTTTTATATTGGCTCATTGTGGTAGGTTTAAGTTTTTCTACTGGTGCTTTAATAATTCCTTTTTGGCAAAGCATCAAAGCCGTTGTTTATTATGATTTACGCAGTCGCAGGGAAGGTTTAGGATTACAATTAAGAAATTATGATTTGTAAATTAGACATCTTGTGGTAATTAAATCTGCATAACTAGTAAACCCTTATAGGTACAATTCATGAATTGTACCTACCATCATTTTCACAAGATATCTATTGTTCTGTATGAATTACTCCTATAAATTTGGTGGTAAACTATGGACTTATTCAATCGGATTAAATTCAGTACACCAGAAAGTGTAGAATTAGAATTTACCTTAGCCGGTATTGGCAGCCGTGCTTGGGCATTAAGTATTGACTATACCATTTTGTTTTTGACTTTAGGAATATATACCTTTGTTTGGTTATTGATTTCCAGTCAGTTAATAGATACTCTATTAGGGATTTTTGGTTCTGATATTTGGTTATGGTTATTAGCCATATTTATGTTAACTTCATTTACCATGTATGCAGGATATTTCGTATTTTTAGAAACTATTTGGCAAGGACAAACACCCGGTAAAAAATTTGCTAAAATTTGTGTAATTCGTGATGATGGACGGCCTGTAGGTTTACAACAATCAGCTTTAAGGGCTTTACTGCGTCCAGTGGACGAATTATTATTTATTGGTGCTTTTTTGATTATGTTTAATAATCAAGAAAAAAGATTAGGTGATTTAGTAGCAGGTACAATAGTTATTCAAGCAGAAACAGTAGAAAAATCAGCAGTTGTCAACATTTCTCAAGAGGCAAAATTACACTATCAAAAATTACAAGAAGTAGCAGATTTATCCCCATTATTACCCGATGATTTTGGGATTATTAGAGAATATTTACTCAGGCGTAATGGAATGTCCAAAAAAGCTAAAGCTATGCTTTCTGTAAAATTAGGAAAACAAGTAATGTCCATTATTAATTTAGAACAATTACCCGCAGATGTTTCAGCAGATGTGTTTTTAGAAGCAATTTATTTAGCCTATCAAAAACCAGAATATATAGATCAATAGAATAGATCCCGGACTTCTCAAAGAAGTCCGGGATCTGGTGTATCGAATATATAGATCAATAGAATAGATCCTTCTCAAAGAAGTCCGGGATCTGGTGTATCCTAAACCAGAATATATAGATCAATAGAATAGATCCCGGACTTCTCAAAGAAGTCCGGGATCTGGTGTATCAAAAACCAGAATATATAGATCAATAGAATAGATCCTTCTCAAAGAAGTCCGGGATCTGGTGTATCCTAAACCAGAATATATAGATCAATAGAATAGATCCTTCTCAAAGAAGTCCGGGATCTGGTGTATCCTAAACCAGAATATATAG
>NZ_JACJPV010000054.1 GCF_014696225.1 Anabaena sp. FACHB-1237
GACTAAAAAACTTAGCTTACAACACAGGTCAAACTATTTATCAAATTAAGCATAATTTGCTTTCTAATTATTTAATAGGACAACTAAAACGTCCAGATATTGCTATGTCAATGGTTTAGTCTTTAGGCGCTCGGTGCGGCTACGCCGCACCATCGCTTGTGCCAGTTGCGTAAGTCCTATTGTATAAAAAGTATGATAGGTTAATTATCTACATTTTAAGAGAAAAACAAGGAAGTTATACAGGTAGTGGACATGAAAAAATTATTCAAGGTAAGTTTAACTTCGATAAAAATCAAGATATTATAGATTATCGGAATCTTCTCCAAGAAATTTCTAATTTGCAAATTGATAAAGTACGTAAAATTGAAAGTATTTTAGAAGCAAATTTTGGTGAAACTAGAACAACCCCTGAAAGAGAAGTGGCTGATAAAGTTCAACAAATTATCAATGATCATATTAAATTATTCGTCGGACGTTCTGAAGAAATTAACGTACTTGACAACTTTTTAAGTAAAAATTCCAATGGGATAAGACTGGTCATAGGTGGTGCAGGTTTTGGTAAAACATCACTATTAGCAAATTGGATTCAATCACAGGGAAATAAATTTATTGCTTACCATTTTTTCAGTCAACGATATGATATTACTCGATCTGTAAAAAACGCTTATCGTCATTTGTTGCAACAACTTTATACTTACTATGATGAACTTATCTATCAACAACTACCCAATGATGAACAACAATTAAGAGAAACGCTTTATTATCTCTTACGAGAACATGGCGCACGAAAAGATAAACCATTAGTTATTGTTCTAGATAGTTTAGATGAAGCTGCAAATCCCTTTGAACCACCGTTTCCAACTCCTCTACCTGAAAATGTATTTGTGATTGTCTCAGCAAGAGCAGAAGAGGGAGAAGAGCCTGAATATCTACGTGGTTGGATAGATAATGGAGAAGTTATTCCTATTAACCGATTGCCTAAAGAAGCGATCGCAGATTGGTTAAAAAAATCTGGTGACGGTGAGTTAAAAATATTTGCTGATGATATTCAATTTGTTAATAAACTTGATGAGATTACCCAAGGCTTTCCACTTTATTTGCATTTTCTCTTCCAAGAACTTATTCAAGCAGAGCAGCTAGGTCAGGATGTGCAAACAATTCTACAACATAGTCCAAAAGGATTTAAAGATTATGTGCAGAAACAATTTAAGCAGTTAGCACAGGTAGAAGAGATTGGCGGACATAAGGAAGTACAGGAATTATTTGCTTTGCTGTCCGTGGGGCTGGGGGCGTTTTCCCAAGATGATATTCTAGCATTAACCAATCTAAATGAATGGGATTTGGTTGCTTTACCTTGGCAGGTAACACGCTGGTTTAGTATTCAAATCGGTGTCTACAGCTTCTCTCATCCATTGTTAGCACAGGAATTTCAAGGTGTGCTGAGGCATCAGATATCCTTAGTTAAAGCCAATTTAATTCAATATTGTGGACGCTGGCAGGAAAACCAGAGTCGTTATGTTTTGCGACATTATGCGGAACACTTGCGAGATCAGAAACTGTGGGAAGATTTGTATGCAATCGCCAGAAATAAAACTTTTGCATCTTGCCAACAGAAAAATTTACCCGATCAACCTGATTTACCTTTAAAAACAATTCAGATTGCTTTGCTAGGTGCTGCTGAAGAAGATAAAGCAGGTGAAATGGCAGAGTTTCTTTTAATTCATGCACAGCAGTTGATAGAGACAATTTCGGAAGATTCACCTTTGGATGCCATGCGGAAAGGTAGCTTAAAACGTGCCTTAGAAATAGCAGATTTGTATGAAATTGAGCGATGTGTGTTGTGGTATCTATTGCTAGTCTGGGAATTGAAAGATACAGGTAAACTGGCAGACGCACGAGCGACATTAGATCGATTGCAGCAAAAAGAGTTACCATCTCTTGAAATACAGGGTGATGCTGATTGGCAATGTGATTTTACAGCATACTTTCTCGCTCATGATTTTGAAATAAGTGATAGTGTCTGTGAAGTTTTAGGACAGAAACTAAATGATCGCCACAGGCGGAAAAAAGAGATATAACAGCATTTGCAACTTTTGATAAAGCACTGGAAATGATACGAAAGCATTTTCCCAGTCATAATTGGTTTTATGTAATGATTATGATAGGAGAAAAACAAGGGGAACTTGGAAATAAAGAGGCAATGTTAGCAATTTTTACTGAAGTGTATGATTCAGCAAAAACAATAACTAATTCATCACAACTAAATCCTGAACTAGAAGATTTAGAGAGGAAGATAGCGATTATTAAAGCAGGAGGAGAAATTCCCTTCAGGGGCGTTGATACAGAAATTCATAGTGAAGCTAATCAAGAGGAAAGATTAAATCAACTCAAAGATAGATTAAATACTTCTCAAGTTTCAAATTCAGATAAAAATGAGATTTTATTTGAAATTGCAGGGTTGTACTCAGATAAAGAACAATATGATAAAGCTCTGGAGTATGCAGCTAGGATTAATAATCCAGATAGACTAGCAACAATTCAGGGTTTAATAGCAAAGGGACAAGCAAAATCAAGCCAAACAACAGCACGGACAACCTTTGCTACTGCTATTCATCTGGCACAGGGATATCAACAATATGAACTAGCATTTCTACAAGCATCTGAATTAGTAAATATAGCAGAATTACAAATCAATAAACGATTGGATCAGATAGACTCAAATATAGTTATGATAGCTCATAATCTTGCCAAAAGTATTAATATACTATGGCAACAAGTAAATATTTTGGCAAGAGTGGCAGAAGTTTTGGCTAAGGTGGAAAAAGATGAGGATGCAAGAGAAATTTTTGATCACGCTATTCAAATTGCACAAAAGATTGAAAGGCAAAAAGAACGTGTATACAGCTTTAAATTTATAGCTCTAGCACAAGCCAGGATAAAATATTTTTCCTCTGCATGTCAAACTGCTGATAAAATTGAATTTCCTTGGACTAAATCTGAAGTTATAGAAAAAATAGCCAAGTTACAGGCAGAATCTGGACAGAGAGAAGAAGCCCAAAAAACTCTTTTTAATGATTCACAAATGCCGCTATCTATGTCTGAAGGAAACCGTTTTATAGAAGGTAGACGGATAAATATTATATGCACAGAAGCTGTATTAGAATCTGTTATTAACTATGAAGCTTCACAAGAAAAATTGAATAATCTTCTGAAATTTGCCAGAGAAAGTGGAAAACAACGAGATGTTAATCTATTAACAATAGTAACCGCATTCGTAGAAATAGGTAGTATTCCAACGGCATTCAAGATTATAGATGAAATGGATGATGCCTGGGAACAAGTTAGAGCATTGTGGGTAATCACTTGCGAGCAATACCAAAAACAAGAACAAGTTACTACCCTCAATGCTATTCTGAAATGTAAAGAAAAAATAGACAATGAAAAACAGCGAATGGAATCTCACAATATCGTTGCCTATGTACAAATATTAGCAGGATTGGGTGAACAGGCTGTGAGTACAACAAAGGCTATTCTTACAGAGCGTAACAGACAAATTCCACAAATTGCTTCACATTTTGTTTATACAGGTGATCGCTCTAATTTCAAAAAAATATTAATTCCCTGTGCCTACTACATGGATGCTGCCTATAATATGTGTGAATACCTAGCGCAACTATATCCTGAACAAGCATCATCTGTTGCAAGAGTAATCATCGAGAGGATTTGAAGTATTTTTAACTTATTTTACAAAACCAAATTCACCACAAATATCAAAGCGCGATCGCCGTTTAGGTATAATTTGGGAGAGCAATCGCTTTTGGAGATTTGGAAGTGCGATCGCTGTTGGGGTTGTGGAGGGTGCGATCGCGTTTAGGGGTTTGTGAAGGTGCGATCGCTATTGGGGTTTCGCTGTTTGCAGGTTTGGAAAGTGCGATGAGGGTATTGGGAGCGCGATCGCCTTAGAGCCTAATCAATTAAAGTAAAAAACCAAATTATAGACATAGTAACCTATCTTCCGCACCCTCAACTGTCACAATCGGTTTTTACCGTTTTTTATGATAACATGAAGTTGTATTGTATACTAATTCTCAGAAAATTAACGGATGTAGGATGCCAGCAAGGCATAATTTATATCCAAAAATCAAGATAAAATTAAGTGATAATACCATGTGACACCCCAGGGTGCGGAATGTGGGATAACAACAGGTGATCGATGTTGTGGTGATGTGGAAGAGGTGCATTAGCGTTAGCTTACCGTAAGTATCGCTCTTCCGGGATGTGGCGGGAGTGCGATTACTATTATTGAATACTTTCAATTAATTTAATATTATTTCTCAACCATTCATTGACTAAAATTTGTACATCAATATTTTTCTCTTGAGCGATTTTTTTGAAAAAATTATCAACATCTGGTTCAAGATAAATCGGATAATTAAACGTTGCATTAGGATGATAAAACTTACCTTGTTCAGCTTGTGAAAAATCATATTCTGCTTTCATAGTTTTCTTCCTTGATAATATTGCTGTTCATTAAAAGTTGCTTTCCGTGCTGAAATAATCCGAATCAAACATGAACCTTCATCTGTTTGTTCAAAAGTATGAATCACAACCCTTAAAATACCCATTTCATCTAAACCTATAGTAATCCATCTGTCTTCATAGTCATTATTTTCTTCATCATATAAACTTAATTGATATTGATCACGAAAAACAGTTGATGCTAAACGAAAATTGATTTGATGTTTACGAATATTTTGTTTTTCTCTGTCTGGATTCCACTCAAAACTATAACGCAAATTTATAAATTACAAGAGATTAAATAAGTTGACATCATAATTATACCATAATTTTCCACTTCACCAGCGTTATTGGTAGTTTACTGATCGCTTCTTGGGGATGTGTGGAGTGCGATAGCGAAGCTCTGCTGCAACCAGTTCGCTGTTGTGGTGATGTGGAAGAGGTGCGTTAGGGTTAGCTTACCGTAGGTATCGCCGTTTGGGGAGGTGTGGGAAGTGGGATCGCTGTTGGGGGATGTGGAGGATATGCGATCGCTTTTTGATATACCAACATATTTTTGATATAATAGTAGATTATACATACTCAAAAAACTTATGAAAATTGAATCAATATCTATTCAAAACTTTAAACGTTAGGAAATAATTAATTTTTAATACATATTAATAAATAGTTATAAAAAAATACAGGAAAATTCCTATAGTTAGACATAAATTAAATATAGTGATACACTTGATCTAGTTAATCATATACGAGCAGGTGTTTTATATTGCTCATTATCTAATTACTTATCTTAGCAATTCCTTGGGGGCAACAACCGTGATAGATGGTAAAGCTATTTCTATATCATTATTTACAGGTGCTTATGGTTTAGATTTAGGATTAGAACAAGCAGATTTTCACACTGTAACCGTAGTAGAAAAAGACCGTGATGCTGTTAAAACCATAGATCTAAATCGTCCATTTCTCCAAGAAAGTGCAATTGCTAGAGAAATACAAAATGTTACTTCTCAACAATTACTAGAAGAAGGAGGAAGAGTTTTAAATTTAGGACGTGCTTTAAAACCACAAGAAGTTGATTTAGTCACAGGTGGTCCACCATGTCAACCATTTAGTACCGCAGGAAAAAGGGGTTCGGTGATGGATCCTCGCGGTAGTTTATTTATGGACTTTATTCGCATTGTTAAAGAAGTGCAACCCCGTTTTTTCTTAATGGAAAATGTGAAAGGTTTACTGTCTGCTCCCCTGCGTCACAGACCAATTAATCACAGAGGAAAAAATTACCCACCTTTAGAACCTGATGAAATGCCTGGTGCTGCTTTGAAAGTGGTATTATCAGAAATGCAAGCAATAGGATATAACGTAGTTTACAACCTTTTAGAAGCAGCAGATTATGGAGTTCCTCAAAATAGAGAGCGTGTAATATTCATTGGTTCAAGAGATGGAGAAATTGCAACATTTCCTATTCCCAAATATTGTAAAAATGGTCAGACTTTACCTAAATGGAGAACATTAAAAGATGCTCTCAATGGTTTAGTTGATCCAGAACCAGAATATATGTCTTATTCAGAAAATCGTTTAAAGTATTTAAAATTATTAAAAGCTGGACAAAATTGGCAACATTTACCAGAAGAATTAAAGAAAGAAGCGATGGGAGGTGCTTACAATTCTGGAGGTGGAAAAGTTGGTTTTTATAGAAGATTATCCTGGGATAAACCTTCACCAACAATAACCACAAGTCCCCACCAAAAAGCTACAGATATGTGTCATCCTGTAGAATTACGTTGTTTAACTGTGCGGGAGTCTGCAAAAATTCAAACATTTCCTGATGATTGGATTTTTTATGGTTCTGTAAGTTCTAAATATAAACAAATTGGTAATGCAGTTCCCGTGTTACTTGCGAAAGAACTTGGTAGTTATCTCTTTAACTTAATTCAAGGAAACAGATCGAAAGGTAAAGAGATAGCTGAACAATTATCACTTTTTTAAGTATAGATCAGCAATTTTCTATAGCGTAACCGCTGCTGCAAGCAGTTCTCTGTTTTGGGGATGTTGGGTGAGATAATGTGAACAGATACAGAGTTTTTCAACTGCGGATCGCTCTACTAATCCCTAGTAATGGTTGAGTGAGATAACGTAAACAGATACAGGGTAGGGTTTTCAGGCGCGAACTGCTTGCAGCAACGCTTCCCTATCGCTCTAGTAATCCCTTGCTATTATTAGAGGTAAAAGATTCAATATAGATTTTAAAAGTGGATTTAGATCAAATGAGAAAGGAAATACTAACCGACTCCTTATGGTAGCAACTATTTATTGTAACTTAGAAGATGAATATAATAATATTCTGCTTGTTCGTGCTAAAGAAGATTTGAATAACAATTACTTTAGAACTTTAAAAAATTCTCATGTTTGGAATGCGTATTGTGGTGATGAAGATTATGAAAAAATCGGTGATTTTACACATTTCGACATCCAAAACTGGATAAATTCAAATATTGATTGGCAAAATGATTTATTAACTACAACAGTAAGTGATCTTCAGAAATCTAATTTAATGGGATATTTACAATGGTAATGGAAACAAAATATAGAGATCAATACCAAATTTATTTGACATCAGATCAATCTTTATCTTCTTATATGGTTTCACTTTTGAAACTAGAGAATCATGATAAACTACTTGAACCATCTGCTGGAGAAGGACATCTTTTAGAAGCAGCACTTCAAACTAATAAAAATATATCATCTGTTGCTTATGAATTACACCCTGAATACGCAAAAAAACTCAGATTAAAGTTTAGCCAATTTAAAAATGTAGAGATAAGAGAGCGTGACACAATTTTTTGCCCAGATTTAGACCTATGTGAATCTTTTGGTCATAAATTTACCAAAATTTTAGGTAATCCTCCCTATGGAGGTTGGCAAGAATATGAGCGTCGTACAAAATTAAAAAGAAAATATCCAGGATTTTATATTCGAGAAACTTATACTATTTTTTTACTACGTTGTCTCAAATTGCTTGCAGAAAAAGGACAACTTGTATTTATTATTCCTGACACTTTTTTATATCTTCACAGTCATATTAATATTAGGCGTTATCTTTTAGAAGAATTTACTATTGAAAGTATAGATGTTTTTCGTTCATCTTTATTTCCTGGTATTTCCTTTGGTTATGCTGGTCTTTGTATTATTTCTATATATTCTCAAAAACCACAATCTAATCACTCTTTTGCTATCAGATTTATTGATAAAATTGCAGATTTACATTTATCGTTAAATCAAGGCAATTATAAGTCTATTCTGCAAAAAGATATTATCAAGAGTGAATCTTTATCTATTCCTATATCACGTCATGATTCAGTTGTTACACAAATCTCAACTTATGTAACTAAAATGGCTGATATTGCTGACTGTGTAACAGGGTTTTATTCTGGAAATGATAAAATATTCTTGCGTAAAGCATCAAGTTCTGTTAAAGGTTCTAACGATTATTTATTGGTTGATCCTAATGCTATTGAATCTACACCTTCCACATTACAAAATCCTTTACAGGGAATAGCAGGAACAAAACATTTTCTTCCTATTCTTAAAGGTGGTGGTTTTAATTTTATTAAACCTACTCAATGGTATGTAGATTGGAGTTTGGAAACTGTTGAATATTATAAAAATAATAAAAAATCAAGATTTCAAAATTCTTCCTACTACTTTAAAACAGGAATTGGGTTTCCTATGGTGACATCTAAACGTCCTACATCTGCATTAATTGAGGAAAGTCTTTTTGATCAATCTATAGTAGGAATTTTTCCTAAATCTTCTGTTGATTTATATTTTCTATTAGCTTATTGTAATTCTCCGGTTTTTTGGTCATGTTTAAAATCTATTAATCCATCTGCTAATAATTCTGCTAAATATATTTTAAAAACTCCTGTAATTTTACCTGATGAAGATACTATGAAAGATATCTCTTTCAAAACTCAAGAATTAGTATTAGAAATAAAGGAAGGTAATCAAAAAGCATTATGTGAAATTTTGCAACAAGAAATTATGGATTCTATTATGAAATATGTGAATAAACAGATATCTGATAAACTGGTAGATACATCTGTTATGAATATGCTTTCAACCTGTTGTAAGGTGAATTAGCGATCGCTAACACACCCTACAGAATATGATATTAATGCACCAACTCAATAGCCCGCTTAGTCAACACTTCCGCAGTCAACCCATTAAAAGCCATCAACTCACCCGCACTGGTTGAAGCAGTTCTTCGTTAAAACTCC
Organism: Anabaena sp. FACHB-1237; assembly: GCF_014696225.1. GTDB lineage: Bacteria > Cyanobacteriota > Cyanobacteriia > Cyanobacteriales > Nostocaceae > FACHB-1237. The sequence goes on from NZ_JACJPV010000054.1 coordinate 8,796, forward strand.
AATTATCAGCTAAGTGTTGTGTTTTTTGAACAAAATGATTATATGTTATTATATAGTTTTTAAATATATCTTTATCTTGATTTTCAAGAGCAAGTTTTTCTAAACTTTTAATAATTTCAAGTATATCTCTTCTATCTAAACTAGACTCATCTCTAACAATATAGGAAGTAAAGCTATCTATTACATCATTAAATCTATATTCACCAATTTGATGAGGAGTTGCCTCATCAACTTCTTTTAGTAGTTTTATTCCTTCAATAACAGTTTCATCAAGATAATTGGAATAAAGTATCTCTATTTGATGCCTGACAGACATGGGAGATTGTCCTGTATTCAGTGTTAACATTCTATAAGGAAATATTCATGCTTTTCATGGACTTATTAAATATACTTGTTTATATTATAGCGTTTTTTGTCACTTTGTGCCATGATAACAGTAATGATTATTTGTAAAGTATTGTAAATATTAATCAATGAGTTTTCAAAATCACCAAATTTAGCGTATATTGTGGATTGACAAGTGTAACCTTATGGGTTACAGTAAATATTGTTATTTTACTTATGATTAAAAATTTCAAACATAAGGGGTCAAGAAAGCTGTTTGAAGATGATAATAGAAGTGGAGTTAATCCAAATCATGCTGAAAGACTGTTAGATTTATTAGATAGACTAGATGCTGCATCTGTAGCTGAGGATATGAATTTTCCTGGTTCTAAGTTTCATCAATTAATAGGAAATAGAAAAGGTGAATATTCAGTTACGGTTTCTGGTAATTGGCGTTTAACTTTTGTTTTTGAAGATGGGGATGCTTACGACGTAAATTACGAGGATTATCATTAGGATTATTAACATGAATACTAACAGAAAACCAAGACATCCTGGTGCTTTGATTAAACGCCAATATTTAGAACCTTTAAATATGACGGTGACAGAACTGGCTAATATTTTAGGTGTGTCTCGCAAAACGGTTTCAGAAATTGTCAATGAACGTGCAAGTGTCACCCCTAATATTGCTTTGCGGTTAGCAAGTGCTTTTCAAACTACGCCGGAACTTTGGTTAAATCTTCAACAGAAGTTTGACCTTTGGTGTGCAAAAAATGAGTCTGAAGAATGGAAAAATATCTCACCTATTAAAATTAGTTAAAATGGTTCGGGTGATAATTCTCAGGTGAGGTGAATGTTTCCTTATGTATCAGTTTTTAATTAACTCAAAATAGCAAATTTTCAAAAGGATAAGTTTGTTTCCAGCGATAGGTATTAAAGTCTCGCTGAACTACTGAAAAAATGCGTCCGTGTTCTAAATATTCTGCTAAAATTACTAAGGAAGCATCAGCTAAATCCATTGGCAGATTAGCATATTTTTCCATTAATTGAATAATGCGCGGAGTATGGTGAGATTCTAAATTAAAAACTGTAAATAATTCTTTTTCCAGACTATTTAAAAAAGTAACTTGAGTTTGAACTCCTTTGCGAGTTAGCAAAAGATAACAGGTTTCTGTGACAACACACCATGTTGTAATTAAAGGTTTATTGTATTGTTTTAAAGCCTGTTTTGCTCTTTGGTGGTAGGTGTCTTTTTGATCAATAAGAGCTAACCAAAATCCTGTATCAAATATGATCATATTTATTGGGTAATGTATTAGATAAAACTTCTTTATATGTGGTTGATAAATTTTCTTCCACAGCGCAACAACCAATTAAGCCAATTTCATCAAATTTTTCATAGATAGTTTTTTCTTGATGATGATTTTCTGGTTGTGGATAACGTTTTTTTAGTAATTGAATAAAATCCAGGAGTAAGATTTGGGCTTCTTCTGGTAAGGTGTCAATATCTTTAGATATTTCTGGAATTTTGATTACCATGATTAACTCCTCAATTGAGTAAATTTTTTCGGTATAATTCTATTATAAACTATGCACCAAAGAGTTGGGTGAGATGATGTGAACAGATATTAGGATTTTTATAGACTAATCCACCATCATTTGATATAATTAGAATAATCATCAAATCATGATAAAAACCATGTCACAAACTGGATTAAATCTATTTATTCCGATGGAGTTACTGATTAACTCTTTAAAATCGCTAAGTTTATCAGAAAAACAGCAACTTTGGCAGATTCTTGATGAAGCTATTGCTGATGCTGAAGAGGAAAGTTGGCGAGAAGATGAAGAGACTAAAAGAGAAATTCAATTAGTCCGTGATGAATATGCGAATGGGGAATATATGACTTTTCAACAGTATCTAAATCAGAGAAAATAGATACTATGACTTACGAAATTATTATCACTAAATCTATTCAAAAACAATTAGATAATCTTCCTAATAATATACAAGAGCGTGTATATGATAAGATTTCCCAACTTGCGGAAGAACCTCGTCCTGATGGGGTTGTCAAATTGAAAGGATATGATAATGAATATCGGGTGAGAATAGGAGATTATCGTCTAGTTTATGAAATTCAAGATGAGAAATTAATTGTTTTACTTCTTCAATGCAAACATCGTCGTGATGTTTATAAAAAGTAGTACCCATTTTCTTGGCTAGTTGTTCATGGTGGGTTATGCTTTTGTTTACCCACCTTCAAGAACTTTTTTAAGGTGCAATCCAGTTTTCTAATTTTAGCTGGGAAATTCGGCTATAATGACGAGTGTTGTTAGTTACCAAAATATGGTTTCTAGTTATGGCAACACTAGTAATTAATAAATCAAAATCCGCTACTGGTTGTCCTATTTTTCTAAGTTCTGCTTTTAATTCTCCAAACTTTTTGACAGCACTATTATCTAAATGTATAACTTTCATAATGTGACTTCTTGAATATACTTTTTTATATCATGGCAGTTTTTCTCATTTTCTGCCATTGGTAGAAAAAACTATTCGTGATATTTGGTAATGTTGGGTTTTCTTGCTTCCAGCTAACCTACTGATGTATAATAATTTTAAAGATTAATTTATCCCCAAGGACAAATCAAATGACTGTTGAAGAAATAATTATAGATAAGGTAAAAATATTACCTCCTGACAAACAACAAGAAGCCTTAGATTTTGTAGAGTTTTTATTAGCTAAAATGCAAAAACAAGGATTATCTAATCAACCGAAAAAATCAGGTATTTCAGCTTTAGCTATGGCTCAAGAATATGTTGGTTGTGTGGAAGCAGCAGATGATTTATCTACTAATAAAGATTATATCAATGGTTACGGTGCATGATGAGAGGATGTGTTTTATTAGATACGGGTCCATTGGTAGCTATCATTAATCGTCGTGATCAGTTTCATGGTTGGGTAACATCACAATGGGATAATATTGAGCCTCCTTTATTAACTTGTGAAGCTGTAATTTCTGAGGCTTGTTTTTTGTTACGAAATGTTTATGGTGGTCAAGATGCTGTGATAAATTTGGTGAAGAATGGAGTTATTAAAGTACCTTTTAATTTGGATGATGAAGCTGTAATTATTGGTGAATTTCTCAAGATTTATCAATCTGTTCCGATGTCTTTTGCAGATGCTTGTCTGGTGCGGATGTCTGAACTTTATAATGATAGTTTTTTGTTAACTTTTGATAGTGATTTTCTTGGGTTAACCCAACCTACGGACTATTCGTTAAAATCAAACAAATGGATTGATAATTGTCACTTTATTTTCTATTAGCTGATTATGTTGCATATCTTCTGAGTAAATGATGGAACATTCACTTAATAAAGCTGTAGCTATAATCAAACTATCCCAATAAGAGTAGTTATATTTTGCATTGATTTCTAATGCTTGTATAACTTCTGTTGTGTTGATTGCCTGAACTGGAAAAGTATTCACTATATCTGATATGATTGTAATTGCATCTGTTTTTGATGTGAATTTTTTTCTAGTTAAAACATGAAATAATTCTCCTAAAACCTGAGTGCTAACTAGCAGAGATGAATAATTATTTTTAATTATTTCTGCAACTTGCTGAGATTTTTCTGGCGGATTTTTAGCATAGAGATAAATCCAGAGATTACTATCAAGAAAGATATTATTTATGATATTATCTGTCATAAATTTCTTCTCGATTAAATTTGTAGTCTGGGGGAAGTGGGAAGGAGTAGTTATTAACTCGCGCTAAGAATTGCTGTATTTTCGATTCTTGAGAATCTATTGGTTGTGTAGATTCGCTGGGTTCAAGAATCATTATTTGTATAATTTTACCTTCTAATTCGGAACTTAGTTTTTCACTTAAAATAAGTTCTCCGTTGGTACAGGTTGCTTGGATTATTTGCAGCATTATTAATTGTTGAAACTCCTAACTTGAGTTATTTGGCTATGATTTTATTATAATCTACTGCTCACACTGCTTGACGAATATCTTCCCAATCTTGTGCAGTCATTTCTGTTGCTTCTCCAGAGTTCAAACCTTCTAAAAGCAGGGTTTGTAGTTGTTCGTTTGCTTTGGAGTTTTTGGTCTTGTCGCACTAATTTCCGAAAATATTCACGTTTCGCTGCTATAACCTCCTTGCGCTACTTTTCTATATAATCGCGCATGGTGTCAGGTAAGGAAATATTCATACTTTTCATAATGTGACTTGTTGAATATGCTTTTTTATATCATGGCGGTTTTTGTCATTTTCTGCCATTGGTAGAAAACACTATTCGTGATGGTTCGGTGGTTTGGGTGATGTTGGGTTTTCTTTGTGTCAACTGAACTTACTACTATTTAATACTACTGCTGGTGAAATACGGGGGTTATTAGGTTTTGCGGAAGTAAAAGGTAAAACTGTAACTTTACTGCGTTGGTTATTAAACAAAGTCCCAGAAATTATCACTGCTGGACGAGTTTTTTGAATTTCTGTACCTACGGATGGGTTAAATGTTACTATCCAGATGCTTCCCATTCGGTAATCGCTATATTTTGCCATTCACTTTCCCAACCTAATTCTAATTCATCAATTACAGCGCAAGCAGCCGCTAGTGCTTCATCTTGTCTTTGTTTTTGCCATTGTTTCAATAGACTTTCAATTAATGCACTACGGTTATCAACTTTTTGGTCAATGTAATTGAGTAAGTCATCTGGCAATGAAATTGAAATGGGAATTTGATTTATTATACTGTTGAGTTTTATAACAGATAAAACCCGCAAATGTACGCAACAAACGCCAAAACATCCGCGTTCATCTGCGTTCTAATAACTTAAAAAGCGGTTATTCAGTTTAAAAAAATTCTTACCTTGGGGTCGGGAACTCTAAATTGTGAGCAAGCCTATTCCTAGCTGTTCACGTTTTGAAGGCTGCATCAAACTTTATACTCCAAGGAGTACCCAAGGCTCACACTATGTATATTACAAATATTTTCCAGATTTGTCAAATATGAGAATTTCTCTATTTGAATAACTCTAGCTATATTATACTGAGCCATAACAAATCCTTATGAGATAATTAAGAGGATGTCTGAACTTTATAATGATAGTTTTTTGTTAACTTTTGATAGTGATTTTCTTGTGTATCGGCGTAATAAAAATCAAGTTATTCCGGTAATTATGCCACAGTAGGAGGATTTTCTTTAGTTAGTTTGTTAATTTTATCCTATCAAAATGCTCGACTGCTTGACGAATATCTTCCCAATCTTGTGCTGTCATTTCTGTTGCATTTCCAGAGTTTAAACCTTCCAAAAGCAGGGTTTGTAGTTGTTCGTTTGCTTTGGAGTTTTTGGTCTTGTCGCACTAATTCCCGAAAATATTCACGCTTCGCTGCTGTAACCTCCTTGCGCTACTTTTCTATATAATCGCGCATGGTGTCAGGTAAGGAAATATTCATACTTTTCATAATGTGATTTTTTGAATATACTTTTTTATATGATGGCGGTTTTTGTCATGTTCTGTCATTGGTAGAAAAAACTATTGGTGATAGTTGGGTGGTTTGGGTAATCTTGGGTTTTCTTGGGTTAACCTAACCTACTTACTTTAGTTGTAATAAGAATAATTAACTTATCTATATAAAACTGAAAATAATTGCTATAATAAAAACATCAATTTGATTTATTAACTGTGATGACTATCAAAGAATTACTGTTACAAGAAATTGACAACACACCCAACGAACTTTTAGAAGATGTGTTTGGTTTTTTGCAATCACTCAAAACAGCACCACAAAAACCCCCAGTTTCCTATCAAGAATTGTTAGCAAGAATAGATTACTTAGAAACAATAGTAGGTATTCGTAAAGGATTAGATGAATTTGAGCGCGGTGAAGGGATTCCTGCGGATCAAGTTTTGGCAACTCTACAACAAAAATATAACATTCCTCCTCGATCATGAATTATCAAGTTATTATTCAACCTACTGCATTTCAGGAAATTGAAAACTCCTATCGTTGGATGTGTGATAATTTGAGTGCTGAAGTAGCGAACAATTGGTATTATCAACTTGAAGATGCTATTGCGTCACTAAAAAAATTTCCTAACCGATGTAGTATAGCTCCAGAATCAACAAAACTTGGTCGTGAAATTCGCCAACTATGGGTGGGAAAACAAAGAAAATATCGAGTTTTATTTGTTGTTGAAGAAGATGTTATAGCTATTATTCATGTTCGTCACAGTCGTCAATCTTATCTAGATGAAGAGTCTGAATAAGATTGAGTTTGTGAAGATTGTTTTTTTTGGGAATGGTAAGAGGTGTATTGACGAATATCTTCCCAATCTTGTGCTGTCATTTCTGTTGCATTTCCTGAGCTTAATACTTCTAAAAGCAGGATTTGTAATTGTTCCCAACCTACACCATAATTTTTATTTTCATGAAACTAATTCATCAATTTTTGCTATTTCATGATTTTTCTGATTTTGACAAAATTCTTCAAACAAGGTAAAAAATCTATCTACTGCGCTTTTTTCATCGGCTGAATGAAATAGAATAATACTTGACCATAATTGACCTGTTTCTACATTAAATTTGTGTCTTATCCATTGCAAAAAAGTTTGAAATTCTGTTTCTTCTGCTGTTAAGGGAATACCAATTTCTCGACGGGCAAAATAGTATCCATCTAAAAATGCTTGGAGGCTAAAAATAGAATTTTTACCTAAATACATTGCAGGTCTTTTTTTGATCTTTTGCAGTAAGTTGTAGAGATTATCCATGTTTAACTCTCTAAATTTCTAGGTTAAAAGTAAGTCTCTGTGATTTGAAACTCTAATCCTGCATCTAATATAGGTGAATAGAGATTCTGTATCCAGTTTAATCGGGTAATGCCTTGATGGTGAATATTGTCAAAAACAAGTTCTACGTTATTTATCTCTATTATAACACCTTCATGATGACCTGTGGTGGCAATCAATTCTCCAATACTATCATCATAAATTCTGCCATAAATTGGATCTTGAGAATTTGTATTTATTTTAATATGTTTACCCTGAATATTTTGTCTGATTAAAAATTCTTTGATTGCTCTAGCACAGGGTATACAATCAAATATTCCGTAACTACTGGCAATTGCTATAATTTGTTGATAAATTATGTCCTCTTGATTCAATTTTGCTCCCGGTGCTAAATTTTAATAATTCTAGTATCAATTTTATTCTATTCTTGCACTGCTTGACGAATATCTTCCCAATCTTGTGCTGTTATTTCTGTTGCATTTCCTGAGTTTAATCCTTCTAAAAGCAGGGTTTGTAGTTGTTCATTTGCTTTGGATTTTTTGGGCTTGTCGCACTAATTCCCGAAAATATTCACGCTTGGCTGCTGTAACCTCTTTGCGCTACTTTTATATATAATCGTGCATGGTTTCAGGTAAGGAAATATTCATACTTTTCATAATGTGAGTTCTTGAATATACTTTTTTATATCATGGCGGTTTTTGTCATGTTCTGCCATTGGTAGAAAAAACTATTCGTGATGGTTGGGTGGTTTGGGTGATGTTGGGTTTTCTGGTGTCAAAACAAACTACCACTTTTATGAAAACTCTTGTAACTGACAATGTTTAGTAGTATGATATGATAACTATACTATATACATAAATATGGCAACCTTATTTAATTGTAATAATGACAGCTTCATTGATTTTGTAAAAAAGCATACTCAAAAGTTATCAAAAAATAATTCTTATAAGTTTTATGCAATGACTTGTTATTTTAAACAAGATGCAACCAAAGAATTAGCAGAATTAATTCATGCTATTCTAGAAAATAGCTTATGTGAATTTCATCTGTTGATTGATATAAATGAATATTGTGAAGAATTGTTAGATATAGATTCCTTTATTGCTGATTTAGAAAAAATTACAAAACTATCTTCAAAAAATATTTCAATTACGCCAATATCGCCATCACCAAAACCACTTTTTCATGCTAAGGCTTATGCACTAATAAATTGTGACCATAGCAGTGAAGCATATTATCAAGGCTTTGGTATTATTACTTCTGCTAATCTTAGTAATCGTGGAATACGCGAGAATATTGAAATAGGCCATATTTTTGATGACAATAATTCATTAAGAGATTTTTATAATATCTTTATGCATTTAAAAAATAATTATAGGATAACTGAACAAGAGTTAGAACAAAGACTACAAAAACAAAGAGAACTTGTAGAACAACAAAAACAATTTGCAGAAAAACAAAGAAAATCTCAGAAAGTTGTTAATCTTCTCTCACTTGGTAGTTTTTACCATAAATGGCAGCAAGACCATTTAATAGATTTAAGATTTATTATCAAACTTTCTAAAGATGCTAAAAAACGAATAAAAAATACAGGCAATGAAGTTTCTATTATGTTAGACCAAGAAGGATTTGAGGAAAAAGAAAAAGAAGATAATTTTGCAAAAAAACCAATTGATATCGAAAAATTTTTTAAACTTTTTCCGAAAATTATTCCTGATATATTAGGAATATGTAGTATTGATACATTATTAGGAAAATGGATTCCAAAGAAAATTAGTAAGTTAATTGAAAAAGAATTAGATGAAAGAACCGATATATATATCAGGATTCTTAAAAAACATCTTGAAGAAAATCTAACTAATTATTTAGAAGAATTAAAAAATAATATTGAAAAATTGCAAAAAAATAACATTATTGATTGTGACGATGAAGAAAATATTAACGCTATTCCTCGATGGGAAGAAAAAATTACAAAAATATCACAAGACAAAAATCTACTGAAGTTATTACTATGGAAATATCAAATAATACCAATATCTTTAGATTTAATACAAGACCCTGATCTAATATTAACTCTATATGATAGATTACACGATTTATATCAACCTAATATAAATCGTAAAGGTAAAGTAGGTAAAATATTCTCAGATAATAGTGAAAATAATTATGAAGGGATAAACAGTGATTCTTTCAATGGTATATATAGGGAAGTTGAAGATAAACTTAATGATAATAGATTAGGTGATTTGTCTAAAAAAGATAATCAGGGAAAATATTTTTGTGCAATAGTCAAACCAGAAGATAAGATAGTTACTGGTATTTTTATTAGATTAGAGGAATCGTCTTTAACAAATCGAAAACAGCTTATTTTTTATCAAACTGAAGCAAATAAACAAGCAGAGAAAGAAGAAAATTTATTAGTCAATAATTTAGTGACTTTTAAAATCATAGGAAATGAATATAAAGAAATATTATACAAGTTCGGTTTTATATGAAAACTATTATTACTTCCAAATATTGACAAACAATTAAAATTGTGGTAACCTATATATAAATTTATTTCAAAGAGTTAAAAAATGACTACAAATCAAAGTTACAACCATCATTATGTACCTGAATCAATACTTAGAAATTTTGCATATAAAAAAAATACGGTTTATTCTTTGATAAAAATAGATCCATTATGTGTAGTTCCAAATAATGTCGATAATTTATGTCAAAAAAAAGGTTTTTATGAAATAAGTCTAGGGAAGAATGATGATCCAAAATTAATTGAAAGAATAAACTATGATATAGATGTTTTTGAAAACTTAGATTATGATATAGCTCCTATTACCAAAAAAATCATTGAAACGAAAGAATTAAAAAGCATTAATTCAGAAGAAAGAGATAAACTTATTAAATATACTGTCTATCAATACTTAAGAGTTAAATCAGTAAGAGATATTGCAAAAAGATTTTGGCATGACGAAGAACTAATAGAACTATCTCATGCTAGAATTTTGACAGACTATGATTCTATTAATTCTTTGGTAAATATTCTGAATAATTATCAATTAGATATTATAAACCCCATTATAGGAGATGAGTTTGTTATATCTGACTCTCCTGTTTTATGGGATGCTACAGGTGAAGGAATTTACTTTCCTATAAGTCCAAATATTTGTTTGTACTATCATGATAGAAAATATGATCTAAACAATTGCCTTGATTCAATATGTATTAATGATTTGCAATTTAGAGCATCTGTAAAACATACCATTGCCCGAAGTGAGTCCGTTTTGCATAAAATTAAAAATAATGAATATAAAGACCATATTGTAAAATTCTTTAAATCTGGTAGACCTTCATATTGGAAATGTATTTTAGAAACAAATTCTTCGGATAAATGTATATCACAATTTATCAATAAAATGGATGATTTCAAAAAGTTGATATAGGTTCAATTCAAAAATCCCTAACCTATTTTAAAATAGGCAGGGATATAAAACTATACTAAATCCTTAATGCACCAACTCAATAGCCCGCTTAGTCAACGCTTCCGCAGTCAACCCATTAAAAGCCATCAACTCACCCGCACTAGCCGTAGTTTCCCCACGCTTCCAGGCGAAAGAATCACGCTTAGAATTACTGCGTAACATGATTGGTTCTAACATCGCCGCAGCACCACCTGTAACACCAATTAAGGCATCTCCACCAAACAATTGCTCAAAATCGGCATCACTTAAAAAACCGTTATCAGGTTCAGAACAAGTATCCCAAGCTGTATCATGAGGACGATATAAACGGCGAGGATTAATAATAGAAATAATCTTCACTCCTATACCTTCAGTTTCTAAAAATGCGGCTGCTTCAAACACAGGAATTAACGTCATATCGCCAATGACAGCAAATACAACAGTCTTCCCTCCCGCAATTTCATGTAATAAAATCGCGCCCTTTTCTAACCCTTCTGCTGTTTGTTTTAAAGTCGTTCTAATGGGTAAAGGAGACTTACTTGCAGTGATGACAATTCCCTTATTTTTTGTTTGCAAAGCCCAGTCATAACAACCTTGAATACTGTTAGCATCGGGTGGAAATAAAGGAAATACATTTCCTGTTCTCATCAATGATGCAAAATAAGCTTCAATTTCTGGTCTTTGGTGAGTCCAACCGTTGCGACCTTGTTCTAATGCCCCGGCTGTAAATAATGTAATTGTTGACGGTGTTTTGCGTCTTAATTCTGCCATTGCTTGGGTGACAGTTTGCCAAATTGGTAATCCATTGATGGCAAAAGATTCATAGGAACACCACAAAGTTCTCGCACCCATTAAGGATAAACCAGCCGCTAATCCTGCACAAGCATCTTCGCTCAAAGGTTCGTAAACTTGACCTCCTGGGGCTTGATTATATAAATCATCTGTTGTAGGATGGTTGATTTTTAATGCCTGGTTAATGTTAGCAATTCCTGATGCTTCGTTACCATCGGCGTTAGTGACGAGGAAGTTTTTATCTTTATTTCCTACTATTCCTACTAACCTTCCCATTGCGGTGGTTGAAACCTTTGGTTCTCCACCAATTGCATATTCTTCTAATGGTAATTCGCCAATTTCTGCTAAGGGTAATTCAAATTCTGTCACTGCGGTTTTCGCTGCTGGTCCACCCCCTGCCCGTTCCGCATTTGTACGGACTGTTTGCCATGCCTCGGCACATAAAGCCCGTTTTTGTAAGGCGGTGACAATATGAGGCGCGTCTAAGGTATCTTTAGGATATAAATTATGGGATTTTGCACCTAAAGCATGAACCCCTGCCCCTTTGAGTTGTTTGATAATAAATACTGTTAATGTGCCACTTAAAGCGGAACGGGCAGCTTTATCCATGCCTACTAATACGGCTTTGGTAAATTCTAACCGTTTTTGGAAGGAGAAAGCGGTACTATCCACATAATCACCCACTTGGTTTTGATCATCAAAATCTTTAGCATTTACTAACACGACTTCGGCAAAACCGTTACCTTTCCAGTAAGCGATCATTTCATCGTTAGTTTTTAATGACACCATGCTATGATGTTCTTGGCTGTAACCGTTCCAAACTAAGACGGGTAGGAAGTTAGTTACTTGGGGATAGGCGGTATTAAAGTGAGCCATTGAACTCATGATGTAGGGTTCACCTAGTCCTCCATCTCCTACGGTGAAGGGGAAGAGTTTGTCACGGTGCAGGAGTGCGGCGGCCATGGCGAAATGTTGCCCTTGTCCCAAAGGTCCAGCAGGTGCAAGAATACCGGGAATATAGCCGGATAGGTGTCCTAATAATCCGTGTTTTTCCCGAAAGCGATCGCGCAATTGTTGTACTGTAGAAATGCCCATGTCTTCTAAAGATCGGTCTAAAAACATGGCACTATAAAAACCGGGGGCGTGATGTCCCACTTCAGTGATAATGTTTTTATGCCCAAGCATGACCAAAGCTGCATAAGCTTCCGCTTGACTGGCAAAACCACCGGGGTGTCCAGAAGCTTTACTACCAGTGATTTGTAGCGTCAGGTAGCGCAGGGCATCAGCAGCCAGTAAAGTTTGATATACTGCATTTGTATCGGTAGGATTTGCTACTGCTTTTTGACCAGATTCTATGGCGGGGATTGTACCATAAGTTGCAAAATCTGGCAATGCTTCCCCAAAATATTGAATACCTTCACAAAAATGCGGAACTGTGGAAGATGCGGAAGAGGTAACTACTGTCATGCTGAATACCTTAATGAAATTTCTCTAAACTGGCTAGGAGTTTAATTTAATCAAAATTTTACATCTTTGATGTGATCCCAGTGAATTGCTTTTTCTGCTATATCAGCATCAGCAACTTCAATATTCTACACTTGAACACAAACCTGATCAAAAATCATTATCAATATCAATCATACTTAATTGATTTAATATTGATTTCATATTTATTAATATGAACAATAAAGAATAAAATTAAGGAAATATTCGCATATTACAATATAAAACACAGAAAATTAGTTACTATCTGAGAATTGTGCTAATCTATCCAGTAGATCCTCAAATTCTGGATATCCTCAATTATCACAATAGCTTGCACATATATAAAGTATTAAAGAAGGTTTTAAAAAAAATATGACGTGTAGCATTACTCTTACCGTTACCACAGGTAAACTCGCAGGAAAAAAATATACATTTGATAGTCGTAGCACCTGTATTATAGGTAGAAGTGAAGACTGTAATTTGCAAATAGCAGATGATATTGATATGACAATATCTCGCTATCATTGCTTATTAGATATTAACCCACCAAAAATTAGAATCCGCGATTTTGGTAGTTTAAATGGTACTTATGTTAATGGTGAAAAAATTGGCCAACGTCAACCTAATCAAACTCCAGAAAAAGCACGAAAAATAGTCTTTCCTGAATATGATTTAACTAACAGCGATCGCTTTGCAATTGGTAATATTGTTTTTGATATTAGTATCCAAGGACAACTAGCAAATCAGCCAGAACCAGGAAAAAACAAACCCAACTTTTTTAAGATTATTCAAAACCTATTCAACCTAGCTAATACAAATCACGAAAATACCTATAAAAATCTGCAATCTATAGCTAATTATCACATCGTTCATTCCTTAGGACAAGGAGATTGTGGAGAGGTATTTTTAGTCAAACATATTTATACCAAAAAACTTCTAACATTAAAATTAATGTTACCTCAAGCAGTAGATCAATCAGCAGGTGTAAAAATGTTCTTACGCGAAATCGAAAACACCAAATGTTTGCAACATCCCCATGTCGTGCAACTATTAGATTATGGTTTTGTAGAAAATATCTTTTTCTTTACCATGGAATATTGCGACTGTGGAGATGTTTACCAATTAATGCAAGAATATGGAGGATATTTACCTGTTAATATTGCTATACCCATTATTTTACAAGTTCTCGATGGTTTAACCTATGCACATAATGTCGAAGTTCCCTATGTTCTGTTAGCTGATGGTACAAAAGGTAAAGGTAAAGGTTTAGTACATCGAGACTTAAAACCTAGTAATATTTTTCTGGCTAATGTTAATGGTAAAATGATCGCTAAAATAGGAGGCTATGGTTTAGCAAAAGCCTTTGATTTAGCAGGTTTAAGTGGACAAACTTTAACAGGTACAAAAGCAGGTACTCCAGCATTTATGTGTCGTCAACAACTAATAGACTATAAACGTGCTCTACCAGAAGTTGATGTTTGGGCTGCTGCTGCTTCGTTATATTGTATGCTAACAGGAGATGTTCCCCGCGATTTTGTCGGAGATCCTTTCTCATGTATCCTAAAAAATGATATTAGGACTTACGCATTGACAGAATAAAAAAATAGTGCATTGATAAATAAGGGTCGTCTAGTAATCGGTATGGGAGAATGAGAGAAATTACTAAACTCTCGACAGCACAATGCAACATAGACATCTACA
>NZ_JACJPV010000055.1 GCF_014696225.1 Anabaena sp. FACHB-1237
ATTTTGCCATTTCTGTAGGTGGTGCGCCATGAGAAATATTAAAGGAGTATATTAAAAATCAAGAAAAGCCGTCAAGGACGGGGCTTGTATCCCAGATTTTTGGTCAATTATTAATTATCCCATATGTAATAAATGAGCGAAGGTTTTGGGAAGAGGTAAGACAATTAGTAATAACAACGCTATGGATATTAATCCTAAAATATCGCGGCCATTATCCAATTCACTGACATCATTAAGGGCAGGTTCATCAATTAAAGGAACAAATAATAGAATAATTGCCCATAGCAAAAACTCCTCTTGAATAAAAGACAATAACAATAATAATATTCTGGCAATTTGTCCAATAACAACGGCTGTTCTTTGTCCAAACATTGCATGAACAATATGACCTCCATCTAATTGTCCTACAGGCATTAAATTCAATGCTGTGACAATTAATCCTAATAATCCTGCAATTGCTAAGGGATGTAAATCAATTCCTGTTTGTGATGTCAGTTGATTTCCCCAAACTAACTTAGCAATTATAGCCAATAAAATAGAATATTTTGGATTAAGGGCATTAGGATCTAATAAACCGTTTTTTGCGGGTAATTCCACTATTTGTGAATGGGATAAACCCCAAATTAATAAGGGTAAAGTCGCTAGAAAACCTGCTAACGGACCAGCAATACTGATATCAAATAAAACTTTACGATTTGGCATAGGACTACGTATTTTAATAAATGCCCCAAATGTGCCTAAGAAGAAGGGAACAGGGATAAAATATGGTAGTGTAGCCTTAATTTTATAAAATTTAGCAGTGAGGTAATGTCCTAATTCATGAACACCTAAAATTGTAATTAGTCCTAAAGCATAGGGTAGTCCTTGCTGTAAAATATTAAGATTATTATGCAGATCATTGTTGAAGTTTTTCATGTCTACCCCTGCTATTCTTATTCCTACTAAGGTAGTAGTAAATAATGTCAGAAATAATAGGGTAAGCGGCAAGATAATCTGATTAACTTTTGCTGATTTATCTTGTGGATGCTGTTTTGCTGCTTGGGGGTTAGGAACTAGGACAAAAAACGGTTTGGCATTTAGGTCTTCTTGAAAAATGAGTAAAAAGCGATCGCCAAATTTTCCTTCAATATTATCCTTAATTTGTTGATATGCAGGACCTGCTAATGTTCTTAAATGACCATAACAAATAACTGCTTGGGGTTTATATTCAATGTTCTGAATATAATAGATAGACCAAGGAAAGCAATCTCTTAACATTTTTTCTTCTGCACTATCAATTGGTCTAACTGGTAGTGGTTCTGCTGTAGAATTATCAGATGATCCTTCTTGTATTGTTGATTGATTTAATTGAGTTTGGGAAGGATTTGATGAATCTCTAGGTAATAGACGACCCCATTGAAATAGAACCCAATATAACATCATACAACCTAAGGAGATCAGCAAGATGAATTGTGATGAAGGTAGGTTTTTTGATCCATAGATTGTTGTCCAACCTGTTAATATTATGGCTGGGATCATTAACACTAACCATAATAACCATACAGGTGTTCTGGTGGCACGTCCTACACTGAAATGCACCATGATGTAAGTAATTGACCCCAATAATAGGAGAAATAAATATTCCATATTTTCACTATAATTTTGACGATATTTTTATAACCTGTTTGACAGATAAGAGAGTTAAAAGTTCTTGACTGTCTATATTGCATGAGTTTTATTTATGATCATAGGATGTTCTCATACGACTATTATAAATAAAACAAATCAAAAATCCCAACATCCAAAATCATTGAATTTATGTTTGCTACCACTCAACCAGTTAGTTCTACTACTAAACCTCCACGTGCCGTCCTTTTTGAAGTCGCCCCCACCGCAGAACATTCTTCTTCTGATTATACACCTAATGCAACCAATCAAGTTTTTGCTTTCTCTCCTAATCGGGATACTTTGGGAGGAACTTCTTATTTCTTGGTGACGAATCAGGGTAATATTCTCATAGATTGTCCAGCATTAGAAGAGATTAATCAAGAGTTTATAACTGCTGCTGGGGGGATAACATGGTTATTTATTACCCATCGTACAGCTATTGGTAAAGCTGGGGAATTTCAGAAATTTTTCCATTGTCCAATTCTCATCCAGGAACAGGAAGCCTATTTATTACCTGGTGTAGATGTTACCACTTTTCGTGATCATTTGCTGATTGGTGACAAAATTCAGGTAATTTGGACTCCTGGCCATTCTCCTGGTTCATCTTGTTTATATTACTCTGATTTAGAAGGTATATTATTTTCCGGTCGTCACTTAGTTCCTGATCCACAAGGACAACCTACCTTATTACGGACTTCTAAAACGTTTCATTGGCCAAGACAGGTTAAGAGTATGCAGTTGTTAAGCGATCGCTTGTCCTCACAACCGTTAAAATATGTTTGTCCTGGTGGCAATATTGGTTATCTTAGAGGAAAGTTTTATATGTCATTTCCTGCCTATCCGTAGAGGTTTAGCACTGCTAAATCTAGTAATAATAGCAGTATAAATTTTGTATGACTTACGCAAGTGTCACACTAAAAATCTGTTGTAGGGTGCGTCAAATATCAATAATTTGGTTATTTACATGATTTATACTGTCTGACGTGGTTGGTGAGTTTGTCGAAACACACCCTACCAATGTTCCATTTGCGTAAGTCCTGTTTTATTTCGCGCATTATTGCAGCGAAGTACAAAAGTGCGGTAGAACTAGCACGTACAACATTCTTCCTTAACATAATTTCGACCTTAATACTATAATCATAGTATACCACGAGGAGATTTGTAAAAGTTTTACGGCTGAAACCCTTGTAGAGACGTTACCTAGAACGTCTCTACATTCAAAAAAACACCCTGCACTCTTATGTTGTTGGTTGTGATAATTGGGCTATTTTATCTAAATAAAGTTCTACAACCATATTATTATCTTCCCTGCTGGCTAAAGTTCTTTTAATCTGTCCTAAATATAAAGGTACAGATAAACCTGGTTCTGGATGAATGACGGTACGTAACCTCACTGTCATTTCATTATTACCTTTTGTCCCCAAACGTCCATAAGAATAAAGGTTACTAGCGGCTTGACGTAAGGTAGCTTCTACTTCTGTGGGGGTAATTTGTGGTGTGGTAGCGATCACTGTTTGTGTGGAACTGTTATCATAGACTAAGGTATATTTAACAGCACCAGGTATAACGGTACGACTTAAAGGCACTAAAGACAGGGAAAATAATCCTGCTGTGAGGACTATCATAAAGCCTGTTGCACCCACTAACCGAAACCGAAAACCCCATTTAAAGATAAGGGCTACAATTGCTAAGACTGCGAATATTAAGGTAGCAATTCCTGACCATTGAGAGTATTGTAAAAAGTCTGTTGTAGTGGGCATAATTTTTTGATAATCAACAAATTTATTGTATCTAATGTTGGTAGTTTAGGGAAAACGTATCTTTTAGAGGATATTTTCAAAGTAGTTAGTTTATGTATCATAAAGTTTTTTATCCCCCTACATCCTCCTTAAAAAACAGGGGGATCTTGATATAACAATTAGACTTGACAAACATCCTCTGACAATTTACAACAATATCTCAGTTATGACCAATCACCTATTACTAAATTCCTATATGATACTCCACATAATGCACCGATAAATACCCAAGATAGAGTATTTAACCGAATATCAAAAGTTGTGATATCTACGGTATTAAATAATATCCAAGCTAGAAAAGCTAAGAGATAACTAAAGAAGATTAATCTATTTTCTGGTTTAATATATTTAGACCTACTCAACAGTTTACAAGCCATTACTAGGATCGAAATTAATAAGCCACAAAATAATGCAGTGGTAATTAATCCTGTTTCTGATGATAACATTAAAAATAGGTTATGGGGATGACCTAAACTGATGTCCATTTTCTGTTTATATAATTCTGAAAAACTGCGTAAACCTGTGCCAGTTAAAGGATGTTGCTGGGTTAAGTTCCAGGCAAATTCCCATTGGGTTTTTCGCATTAATTCCACTGGTCTATTAGCATACATTTGATCGTTTAACCTGGCCCAAATAAAGTAAGGAACTACTTTTCTGAGAATTTGGGCAATGGGTAGTGGTCCATAAGCTGCTAGTAAAATACTGGTTATTATGGTCATTAAACCACTAAATATCAACCGCCAACCTTGATATAAACTATATGCTAAACAGGTGATAATTGCTATTCCCCAACCGTTACGAGAATTGGTTAAAATTAAGGCGATAAATGTGCAAATAACAGATATATGTAAATAGATAATTACAGGTATTTTAGGTTTTTGATAACTTTCTAAACATAAACCTAATCCTAAAATAAATATTGTGACTAAATAAGCTGCTAATGTATTTGCGTGCATGAAATTAGCTGCCATTCTACCTACTGGTTCTCCACCTTTTGCGATGATCCACTCTATAACTATCCACAAAAATTGGAATTTAAAGTGCCAATTTAGGAATAGTTGCCCAAAACCCATGATTAAAATTGGCCATGATCCTAAGACCATGATCCAGGAAATTTGCCGCATTTGGTTAGGGGTAGCAATGAGGGGAGTTAGTCCCATGAAAAATAGGAAAAATGGTAAGAAGTTCCATAAACCTAAAGCTGCTTCTAATGGTTTTTGGGCAAATAAGGTGGTTATAATTAATAAGATGCTGAGAATACCAAATGCTTTGTGAAGTGGGCTATCGCTAATGATATGATATTGTTTTTTCCATGTAATTAGTGATGCTGCTACAATAGATAACCCCCCTACAAATGGACTAATAGGAAATGTTAATAATCCCAATTGTAGATAATTCCAAGGAGTTTGTAAACTAGGATTAGGATGATAATAGTTATGTTTCAATTTCTGTCTCAATTTCTGTTTCAAGTAATGTTTATATTGCTATTTTAAGCAAATTCCCAATCTTCTGTACGAGTTAGACGAATTTGGGCTAAAGTAAAGATTGTCGGAATTATTCTCCCATAATTTGTAGCAATTGTCCTCCATCCTAAGTCAGCTAAAAACCAACCCCACATTATTGGACTAATGATAGCAAATACACTGCGTACAGCCCCATATCTTGCAGCAGTTAATGTCATTCCTCGACGGGACATTTCTAGGGTTACATAGTTTTGAAATTGTTTACTTGCTATTTGTGTTCCTGTAATTGCTGCTTGTTGTGCTATTTGATAATTGGCAAAATGTATGGCAAATTGTCTGGCTATTTGTTGTAAAATAAATGGTCGCACTACAGAAGTTATTGCTAATGCACTACCCCCTTTAAAAATTAAACCTAAAGGATCTTTTTGCAAAAATAATGGCATGGATGCTTGTAAGTTTGATGTTAATAAATGATTTTCTATCTGTACTGTGATTTTCTGCTTTTCTGTTTCTGGTAATTTTTTCCACATTTTACCTAACAAATGTAAAAATACTTCTGCTTCTAAATCTATTGTTTCTAATTCTTGAGAGTATGGTATTTTTAAATGTTTGCATACTTGAATTATCGCTTGACGATAGGTTACTTGTTCTGTACGTCCTCTTAATACTGTCAAGCCATCAGCCGCTAAAAAGCGAAACCTTTCTTCTATAGCGTTTAACCAGGCTTGACGATTTTGGCTTTGTACTTCTATGGGTTCTGGTGTGTGCAGATAATCTAAGGGGTTGAATTTACGACTAAACAGAATTGTGGTTAGGTCTTGTAATTCCTGTTCTGTCGCTATTTCTAAAGCTGTTCTTAGTTCATCCAATTGACGTTCCTCCAATGGTTTATCTTGAGTGGAATGTTGTTATCAATCTTAATGCTGATATGATCTATTTCCTAGCTAATAATTTTATAGACAAAACTATACACATAGACAAACCTTTACAAGATATTTAGGGGTAAACAAGAGAAATAAGTAAATAGGAATATTTAATGTTTAATTAATTCTACCTTAAGTAATGTAAATTATGATGAGAGTCTAACAGGACAATTATTTTACAATTATTTTACATAAATTTAACATGATCTAAATTTTTCTATCTCCATATAGGTTGATCCCCAATAGTTATTACTGCGTTTTGTGTAGTTTTTCTTGAGAAGAAAATAAATTTGTCATAATAATTATTATGGAAATAAACGCCATCTTGAGTACATAACTGCAAAATGTCGGAGTTCATAAAATATGAATACGGTAGTTAAATTAACATACGAATCAGTGATAGGTGAAATTGATAGTGTTTTAGATACATACCCATATCAACCTTATCAACAGGCCTTTGCTATTGCTGATCTGCGTCAAGACCTGATTACTTTTGTGATTCATCGTCTTCCTTGCTTTTATACTCCCATTAGTCAGATACTAGGGGAAGATCAGCGTGAAGTTAGTTACTCAACACCTAAATTACCACGACAACCTTTAGAACAAAAACTACATTTACAAAAGTTAATTCATCAAGGTATAGCTGTAATTATGCGAGATAAGGCACAATTGATTAGCGATCGCTTATCTGAAACCGTTGAACCTGGTTGTCAAACATCAAATTGGTTTGGTTAAAGACAGAAGTTGTACCAGTGTCATCATCAATATCTCCTAAACATCTATTTTCAGGTATTTTCGGGTGTGTCAGACAGTATTAATCAAGCAAATAAATGATTGACTCTGACACACTCTACTAAGCTGTTGTGCTTTTAATTTGGATAATAGATGCAAGCAAGATGCTGGGACTACAGTAATTTTAGTAACAATTAAATTTCAGATATTAGTAAAATTACGATATGTTAATAAGATCAACTAGTTGATAAAATATAAAATATTGAATAATCAGAATAATCAATTGATCAGTCTTTAAGGTGCGTCAGATAGCATAAATCATGTCAGTAAACAGATTCTTGAGAGGTGACGCACTGTAGAACAGATTTTTGGTGTGACACTGGTGTAAGTCCTAGTAAAGTTTGATTATCAGCTATTTTCTGCGCTATTCACCAAAAGAAAGCTATATAGTGAAGTCATGAGATAAAGTTTAGGGTTTCTGTCTATGCTGCATTTTGAACATTCATCAATTATTAATGGACCTGTAGAAGTAGTTTGGCGGTTTCATGAAAGACCAGATATTCTGCAATTATTAACTCCTCCTTGGCAACCTGTACAGGTAATTAGAAGAGAAGGAGGACTATATACAGGTGCAATTACAGAGTTTCGACTCTTTCTTGGACCTGTACCTCTAACTTGGTTAGCGCGTCATACTAACTATGAGAAAAATCAGTTTTTTACTGATGAACAAATATCAGGTCCGTTTGAGTATTGGGTACATCGCCACGAATTTACACCAGAAAATGGTAAAACTAGATTAAGCGATCGCATTTCCTACATATTACCAGGTGGAGACACTATAGAGTTTCTCAGTGGTTGGTTAATACAAGCACAGTTAGAAGCAATGTTTCGTTATCGTCACTATGTAACTAACCGTGAATGTGAGAAAATTCAGGCAATAGGTGATAGGTGACACTGAAAACTATGTTTTGATTATCACTTATTCAAGTACATAAATATTATTATGTATCATTATCTTTACAAATACTAAATTACCGTTTCTTGATGATGAAGTTGAGTATAAAAAAGATTAAATATTCTTGTTTACTCGTGTATATCATTGTCAGCAGCATTAGACATAGGAGTGAAAATTACATAAGCGTTTTCTGCAACCCTTATAGAGACGTTCTATAGAATGTCTCCACAATAATTACCACAAGATGTCTAATAGACATTTTGTGGTAATTAATTCAATGTGCATGATTTGAAACCCTTCTAGGGATAATTCATGAATTGTCCCTACATTCATTTTCACTCCTATGTTTATTGTAATACTTAGTAATGAAAAAAGATATAGCAGACTTGTATAACCAGCAAAAAAACCGCATCTTTGTATCCTCGACAATTTATAGTTAAAAGTATCTGTCAATTCTTAAAATATTCTGAAAATCCTGTGAAAGCTATAACTCTTCTTGGTTCTACTGGTTCTATCGGTACACAGACATTAGATATCGTTGCTGAACATCCCGATAAATTTCGCATTGTTGGTTTAGCTGCTGGACGTAATGTAGAATTATTTGCGGCGCAAATTCGCCAATTTCGCCCAGAAATAGCTGCTATTTCCGATCCTCAAAAATTATTCGCACTTCAAGAAGCTATTGCGGACATCCATCCCCAACCTATTTTACTTGCTGGAGAAGCGGGAGTTATTGAAGTTGCTCGTTATGGCGATTCTCAAAGTGTCGTAACTGGTATTGTTGGTTGTGCAGGTTTATTACCTACCATTGCTGCAATTGAAGCAGGTAAAGATATTGCTTTAGCTAACAAAGAAACTCTCATTGCTGGCGGACCCGTAGTTTTACCGTTAGTAGAAAAACATGGTGTAAAATTGTTGCCTGCAGATTCTGAACATTCAGCCATTTTCCAATGTCTTCAAGGTGTTCCTCCGCAGGGTTTACGGAAGATTTTATTAACTGCTTCCGGTGGTGCTTTCCGTGATTGGCCTGTAGAAAAGTTAGCACAGGTTAAAGTTGCGGACGCGCTAAAACATCCTAATTGGTCTATGGGTAAGAAAATTACCGTAGATTCTGCTACTTTAATGAATAAGGGTTTAGAGGTAATTGAAGCCCATTATCTCTTTGGCATGGATTATGATAATATTGAAATTGTGATTCATCCCCAAAGTATTATTCACTCCTTAATTGAGTTACAGGATACTTCAGTTTTAGCCCAATTAGGTTGGCCAGATATGCGTTTACCATTACTTTATGCTATGTCTTGGCCTGAAAGAATTTACACAGATTGGCCAAGATTGAATTTGGTAAAATCAGGTGATTTAACATTCCGTGAACCAGATCATCAAAAGTATCCTTGTATGGGTTTGGCTTATGCTGCTGGTAATGCAGGTGGTTCAATGACAGCAGTTTTAAATGCAGCTAATGAACAAGCGGTGGCGTTATTTTTAGATGAGAAAATAGGATTTTTGGACATTCCTCGGTTAATAGAATTAGTGTGCGATCGCCATAAAATTGATCATACACAAAATCCCTGTTTAGATGACATTTTAGCAGCAGATCAATGGGCAAGAAAAGAAGTTTTAAACGCCGCAGATAATTTATCTATCAAACAAGTGATTTCTGTAGGGTAAATAATCACAGATCCCCGACTTATTCAAGAAGTCGGGGATCTTGTAATTCAACTATCTTGGTAGCATAGCTGTAACACTTTCTTTAGAGAAATCTGTTAATAGACTAATTGCCACATTTAATAAACGATTTGGGGGCAAATCATCTTTGACTAAATCCCACAATCTTTGTATTTCTTCTGTATGCAAGCGATCATCCTCTGTTAATGCTAATACAAGTTGACGACGGAGAAATTTACCTTCTTCTGATAGTAAATATTCTAATCCCATTTTTGCCGTTGGTAAAACATCAAACTGACTGTCTGTACGGGCAATACAAATCAAGTTTTCTAATCTTTGCCATTGGAATTTACCATCTTTAAACAGCACATTTATTAACCTTCTTCTTAATGCTGGAGATTCTCCTGTTAATAATCTTCTCGCTACATAAGGATAGGCCACTTCTACAATTTTGAAGTTAGGATTTAGACTCAAAGCAATTCCTTCTTGAGTCACTAATGACCTAATAATTAAGGCAAATTTGGCCGGAACTCGGAACGGATAATCATACATCAATTCCGAAAATTCATCGGTTATTGTTCTAAAATTAAAGTCCCCAACATTTTTATCAATGGCATTGCCTAAAACAGATTCCAAGGCGGGAATAATCGGGGTAATATTGGTATTAGGACTCAAAAATCCTAACTTGACAAAATCCTCTGCTAAATAACTATAGTCTTTATTTACTAAATGTACCAAAGCATCTACTAGGGTTTCTTTAGTAAATTCTTCTAGTTGATCCATCATACCAAAATCTATATATGCCATGCGGCCATCTGCCATAGCAAATAAGTTTCCTGGATGGGGATCTGCATGGAAAAATCCATGTTCTAATAGTTGTTGTAATCCTGTGGTAACTCCAATTTGAATTACTGTTTCTGGATCTAAACCAGTAAGACGAATATTCTCTGTATCTGTAAGTTTGAAACCATCAATCCATTCTAGTGTTAAAACGCAATTTGTACTATAATTCCAGTAAATTTCTGGAACTTTTACTTGAGGATCATTGCGAAAATTATGGGCGAATTTTTCGGCGTTTTTACCTTCGTTGATATAGTCAATTTCTTCAAATAGTTTTTTACCAAATTCGTCTACTATTAATGTTAAATCATGACCAAGATTCAGTGGCAACCAAGAACCTAACCAAGTTGCCCCCCAACGCATGAGATATAAGTCTTTTGTTAAAATTGGTAGTAAGTGGGGACGTTGTACTTTTAATGCTATTTCTTCTCCACTAACTAAACGACCACGATATACTTGTCCTAAACTAGCTGCTGCTATAGGTTTAGGTGATAGTTCACAGAATATTTCATCTATGGGTCTTTTTAGTTCTTTTTCTACTATTTGATAGGCTAGTATATTATCAAATGGTGGTAGTTGATCCTGTAGTTTAACTAATTCTTCTAAGAAGTCTTTACGAATTAGATCAGGACGGGTAGATAATGCTTGACCAACTTTGATAAATGTCGGCCCAAGTTTGGTTAATAACTGCCTTAGTTGATTAGCACGTTTTCCTTTTTTCTCTTCTACTTGGTTTTGCCATTCATCCCATTGTAAACTCAAAATAAACCACGCAAATGAGAAAATTATTCTGATTAATCTTCCCCATACTAACCAAGGTCGGTAGCGAAAATAACGAGCTATTTGTTCTGGATTATACTGCTTTTTATGAGCAGATTTATATTCTCCCACGCTTTCTTTGCCTCTCAATTTCTATAATTTACATAATGATTTTTCCTAGACTACATGATTTTTAGACTAGGAATTTTTTAAGCATATCTAGTACAATTGAGGAAGAATATAGCCTATTTCACTAGTATAATTTGGCTTAAATAAAGTAATCATTTCAAATATTGGAAAAGATTACTTACTATTTATTTTTACTTTTGACTTTTGACTTTTGACTTTCGCCCTACTGTACTAGATTTTTTTATCTTTTTTTTAATTATACTTTATAAAAGTACAAACTTTTCTGCGACCAGGAATCTATTCTCTGTTTTGGCGATCGCATCCAACAATACACTTAGAATATCTGCTAGTTCATATCCTCGACTTCTTGAAAAAGTCGGGGATATTTCAGTATCATCAATTACTGGCAAGACGCCTATAATACTATATACTATTTGGCTTTCGCTTCTAAGTTCTCTAACCTACTCTTCAATTCCTGATTTTGTTGTTTAAGTTGATCTATTTCTTCCCTTAATTGACGTACACTCTTATCCGCACCGATGTTTTTCTGTACTTTGGCAATTTCTTCCTCTACATAACGCTTAACTCTACCATCAGTGCTTTGATTACCTAAAGATTGTAATATAGCTATGGCTTTAGGCGTTTCCATCCGTCCTAAAGCAGTTAACACCGCTACCTGGGTTAAAAAGAAGGTTTCTCCACACAATTCTTTTAAACGGTTTAACACTTTTTCTATTTGCAGAGGAGTTTGGCCTGTGGAAATTTTCCCTAATGCGCGTATTGCTGCAAGTCTGAGGGGTTGCGGTACTCCTGCTTTGGTGTATTGCAAAATTATCTCTAGCGCTACTTCTGAAGTCTTAAATTCTGCTAAACCAGCGATCGCTCCACTTCTGACTACTTCATTCCAGCCTGCTCTTTCTTCTAACACAGATTTCAGTAATTTAATCACTTTTTCCTCATGGGGTTTATCTGTTAAATTACCAGCAGCGATCGCTCCAATAGCATAACAAGCGGCAGATTCTACATAATAACTAGTATCACCATCTTGTACAAATTTTTTCACAGCTTTATAACTAGCATGGGTTTTAACTTGAGTTAAAGCATTAATTACCGCCCGTCTCACAAAGGGACTAGCATCTTCTAACCCTGTCCATAGACCATCCACAGCCTGATCTAACTTAATATCAGCTAATTGTTTGGCAACTTCTACTCGTACTCCCCAAAATTCATCATGTTTCAAGGCCGATGTTAGTGCTTTTACAGCTTCTAAACCGCCTTTTTTCGCCAAAGCCTCTGCCGCATAAATACGAGAAATCGGATCAGGATCAAATTCTAACTGTGCTTTTAATTCTGTAACTGGATATTCCAAATTCACTGTTTTTAAGTAATGATTACCCACATCAAAACTAATAAAATCAGGTTTTTGCGCCAGTGGGAAGTAAAAACTTTGTTCCTTTTCATGTATTCTCACGGTAAAAGTCGTCAAAGTGGGATTATGCTTATATCCAAAACCGATGGGAATTTTCAGATCAAAAATATCTTGATTATCCTTTTTAACTTGAGTTTGGGTAACAGTCACCTTAGCCAAATTAGCATCATTATCCCAACTATAACCCAGTTTAAAGTCAGGATGGCCACCACGATAGACATATTGATCAAATAAGAAAGTCAGATTTCTACCTGTAGCTTTTTCAATAGCTCTCAATAAGTCTATCGTTTCTACAGTTTTATGGGCATTATCTCTGACAAAAGTTTGAATTGCTTGCCAAAATAAATCATCACCTAATTCTGCTCGGATAAGATGATAAATACATGAACCTTTTTCATAAGTATGACGATCATAAAGTTCAATAGCAGCGCGATAAACATGAGTTACCATTGGTCTACGATAACGTCCACTATCTTCACTGATATAATTCCTAGCATCATTCAAACGATAATAAGCTGCGGCCTGATTACCATACTCTTTCTCAGTCCACATAACCTCTGAATAGGAAGCCATGCCTTCCTTAATCCAAGCATGAGACCAATGTTTTATAACTATTAAATCACCAAACCATTGATGCGCTAATTCATGCACTACTAAACTTTCTGTATTGCGGTTATCCAGTGCTGCTTTTTCATCCAATAAACAACGATCTGTGAGTAAAGTAGTGGAAGTATTTTCCATTCCTCCAAAAATGAAGTCATCTACACAAACTTGGGCATATTTGGGGTAAGGATAAGGATAACCATACTTTTCGCTCAAATATGCAATCATTTGGGGAGTTTTGCCCATGGTGCGCTTTGCGTCTGCTTCTCTACCCTTTTCTACATAGTAAGTAACAGGTTTGCCTTCCCAATGATCCGTTATTACTGCAAAATCACTCACCGCTAAGGTAATTAAATAAGTAGGATGTACTTGCTGTTGCAGCCAATGATAGGTTATATGAGTTTTATCATAAATTGTATTAATTAATTCTCCATTAGAAACTGCTATTAATGGTTTGGGAACGCGAACACGAATTTCTGAAGTTGATAATTGGCCAGGATAGTCAAAACAGGGAAACCAAAAACGAGAGTCTTCATCTTCCCCTTGAGTCCACACTTGAGTAGGTTTATGGGGATAATGTGCATCTGGTGTGATAAAGTAAATACCGCGTTCTGGATTTTCTGCGGCATAAGCGATCGCCAATAATAAGTTTTTACCAACTTTGGTTAAGTCTGACAGATAAATACACAGTTGTTTTCCGTCATAATCAAACTTTTGCTCAATATCATCTACTTTTACAGATTCTATATGGAGATTAACGGCATCCAATACTAATCTATCTATACCATTACGAATAGGAGATAAATTAATATTACAACTTCCATAACAACGGTGTTCAGTAATATCTAAACAGATATCAAGAAAAATATGTTCCACTTGTCCTGGTCTATCAGGATTATAATGTGGTTTTGCTCCTGGTAACTCAAAGCGTTGATTGCCGTTTTTTTCGATATCAAAATAAAATTGTGACATTGATTGTGAAATTGACTGTGACATTGATTATTTTTAACCTTTCCATTCTATAACAGCATGATGAGCAAATATAATTCGCTACAAGAAAACCACAATCAAAATCCCGCTAATAATTAAAAATCAACATAAAATCAAGGTTTATTTATCTAAGTACGTAATTTTGGTTAGTATAAACATGATTTGTAGTTGTTGATAATTGCTGGACTTATCTAGTGGTTTTGATCTGGGATCAATAGTTACTAATCCAGTAACAATGATTTACTAAGAATATCTTGTAGTCGCTAATTTGACTACACTTTTATGTTTGTTGATGTTTGTGATTTCTTACTCCTCACCGCTAAATTAGGATTATAAATATTTACGGAATCTGTTTTCTGATTATTGAAGTATTTTTAGTGAAGCAAAGTCGTAATTCTACCAGTAAACCTAGTCAAATTATGGCTAATGCAGCATTAAAAAATCATTAAGAAAATAGAACATAGATATTACCATCACGGTAAATACCGTTTATAGTTAATTATCTAGTGTGTCTGATGTGAAGCAAATTTGTAAAATCAATCAGTCTTTTATCAAAAAATTGGTTCATGGATACTAAAATTACCCACTTAGCCACTTTGACACATTTTAAGGTATAAGAAAATTTCCACAACTGAGGTTAATCATGTCTGAAAACAAACAATCATCATTTCTAATTACTGTGACTGGTACTGCTGTAGTTTTAACAGTAGGTATTGCTGCTTATGTATTTTTCAAAGGAAGTGGAGATACTTCTACACCTTTAGGGAAAGCGAAATTAGTACCAGAAACAGCATTAATGGCCACTTATATTAATACTAATGCTGAATCTTGGAATAAATTACAAAAGTTTGGCAATCCCAAAGCGCAACAAATAGTGAGTAAAAAGTTAGAAACATCTTTACAACAAATATTAAATAATGACAAAATTTCCTACGAATCTGATATAAAACCCTGGGTAGGGGGGATAATGATTGCGGTATTACCTCCAGAAATAGCTAAAACATCGCAGTTAAATGTAGGTGCATCTTCACCAACAAATGTTTTGTTAATAGTGGGAATTAAAGATAAATTAAGTGCCTTGAATTTTGCCAGTAAATTAAAACAACAAAAGGAGATTAAAACAGAGGAAACAGATTATAAAGGACAGAAAATCATTGCTAGTAAAACGAAAGCAGGAGCGACATATACAACAATTTTAGATAATAGTAATTTATTGATATCAGCAGAGAAACCAGTGGTAGAAAAAGCCATTGATACCTATAAAGGAGGAGGATCTTTTGCGGGTAAAACAGGAGCAAGCGAAATTCTCAATAAAGGTGCAGATGTAGAAAATAGTTTAGCTCAAATTTATATTCCTGATTATGGAAATATGTTAGCAAAATTGGGGGGAAATTCTCCTAATAAACAATTACCATCACAAGTGAAACAATTTAAGTCCTTAGTTGCAGGAGTAGGGGTAGATAATTTAGGGTTAAGATTTAAAGCTACAGTAAATTTAGATCCCCAATTGAATAAAATTAGCTATGAAAATACTCCTGGTAAAATTTTAGGACAATTTCCTCAAGAAACATTTGCCATAGTAACGGGAAAAGCCATAAATAAAGGTTGGCAAAATTTTGTAGAACAGTCCAAAGATGCACCGGAATTAAATCAAACAATAGAACAAGTGAGGGGACAATTAAAATTGGTGAATTTGGATGTAGATAAAGATATTTTTGGGTGGATGGATGGAGAATTTGGCATTGGTGCGGTACAATCTAATCAAGGATTATTGGCGAATGTAGGATTTGGAGGAGCGTTAATATTTGATACGAGCGATCGCAAAACAGCAGAATCTACATTAAGTAAATTTGATGATATTGCCAAATCACAAAGATTGAATGTAGCGCAAAAAAATGTAGATGGTAAAGAAATTACCGAGTGGCAAATTCCCCAACAAGGTGCTTTAATATCTCATGGTTGGTTAGATGATAAAACTGTATTTTTGTCCTTAGGTGGACCTGTGGGAGAAACATTAATTAATCGTAAAGGACAATCTTTAGATCAGACAGAAAATTTTAAAACTATTAGCAGTGCTTTACGAAAACCAAATGGTGGATATTTCTATTTAGACATGGATAAAATGACCAGTGTTTTGGATAAAATTACAGCACAAAGTCAATCTTTAACACCAGAAAATAAGGCAATTTTAACATCTATTCGTGGTTTAGGAATTACTGCTAACAGTCCTAATAAATCAGTAACTAATATGGATATGATATTAGTTCTTAAACCCAAGGAAGGAAAGTAGAATATATTCTTAGCAAATTTTAGAAAACTTCCTTATAATTTGCTAAGATCAACTTATCCAATTATTAAATAGTGAATGAAATCATGGTTGAGCAACTTTTAATCAAAGATATTGATAATTGCGATGTACCAGATGTCAACTTACTAATTACAGAAGATGATACACCAGTGGATAATCTTGCATCTGCCAAGCAACAACGTTTATTAGTGGGTTCTCTGTACAGTTCCCTAGAGAACCAAGTTTTTTTAGCTGAAGCTAATGTGGGAGTTTATCATACTTATGGAGAACCTGCCATAGTTCCTGATGTTTTTGTGAGTTTTGATGTAGAAACTCCGCAAAATTGGTGGCAAAAACAAAACCGTTGTTATCTAGTTTGGAAATTTGGTAAAGTTCCAGAAGTAGCAATAGAAATAGTTTCTAACCAAGAAGGAGAAGAACTAGGTAAAAAACTACAAATTTATGAAAAAATGCGGGTTTATCATTATGTTGTTTATGATCCTAATTTACAGTTAGGAGATCAGGTTTTAACAGTTTATCATCTCAAAGCTAGAAGATATGTACAAACTACAAATCATTGGTTAGAAGAAGTTGGTTTAGGTGTAACTTTATGGGAGGGAGAATTTGAAGGTAGAAATGATACTTGGTTGCGTTGGTGTGATCAAGATGGTAATGTGTTAATGACTGGTGATGAAAGAGCGAAAAAAGCTGAAAAACGCGCTCAATTATTAGCAGAAAGACTAAGAGTTTTAGGTGTAGATCCTGATACTATTTAACAATCAATCTCAACTTTGGGTTGTAATTTACAAGCCATTCAGGATTTACAAAACTGGCATATATAAACCAGCGATAGTTAAGCTGTTGTGCCTTTAACTTGAATAATTAATACAAGCAAGATGCTTGTGCTACTGTAACTTCAGGTTTTTTAATTATACAGTGAGTGCTGCACATTAGCTTAATAATGGAGAAACGAGTAATAAAATTACCGCAATTTCTAATAAATGTCCACCGGAACGATGATAAATATAACGTTGCCATAATGTAGGCATCTTGCCTGTTGATAGTGTACAAACCCTCGTAACACAGGCATCTTGCCTGTTGATAGTGTACAAACCCTCGTAACACAGGCATCTTGCCTGTTGATAGTGTACAAACCCTCGTAACACAGGCATCTTGCCTGTTGATAGTGTACAAACCCTCGTAGCACAGGCATCTTGCCTGTTGATAGTGTACCTCATTTACCTCAAATCTGCTGTAACATTAATTTAAGGTAATTTCTAGGGTAACTTCAAATTTAATTCCTTTAAAGTTGGATCATCTGTTTTAATAGTAATTGTATTAGGTTCAGCAGGTTTACCATTAACTTGTATTTGATATGTTCCTATTTTCAACTGTTCTAAATAGAAAATACCAGCACTATTAGTAATAGAAAAAACTGATGATTTAGTATTATTGTCAATAGCTTCAACTTTAGCATCAGCAATAGGTTTTCCCTGGAAATCTGTGAGAGTACCAGCTAAAGTGTAGGCAGCAACAAAAGGTATGGAAACATTTGTATAACTACCTGGAACTACATCTATTGCAGAAGAAATTTGAATAGGTTTATAATCGAGAGGATAACCAGCAGGATCTAAATCAAGACGATAAATACCAGGTTCTAGTCTGACAAATATACCTTGTTTTGTAATATTTGAATTGTTAAGATTGATATTTTTATTATTCAGCATGAATAATAATTCAACATCTTGAGTATAAATTTCTTCATTATGATCTCTGATACCATTATTATTCTTATCTAAAAATGGCTGTATAAAAATTCCGCCTTGACTGCGTAAACTTTGAAATCTTGTATCTCGAGGGCTAAAAATGGGACTTAAATTAACTGCTGAACCAATTTCCAAGCGATAAGAAGCACTATCAGAAGTTAAAGAAACACCATCATAACGTAAACGTAAAGACAAACCAGGAATAAGAAAAGTAGAAACAGAGGCTAAAAAACCGCTACCTTGATAACCTATCCCATAACCTAGATCAAAATCCCAAATAGAACGTTTATAAATTTGACTATATGGTGATTGATATTTCCATTTTAAGGTTAATAAATCATTGATCCTATTATGAGAATTATTGGTTTCATAACCTAAAGTTAAAGACTCATTTCCTGGCAAATTAAAAATATCACCCTCATAATTTAACTGTAATCCTAAACCAGTATAACTTGATCTAGCTGATAAATTAAATTTACGCCAACGAGTGTTAGCTGATAAATCTAATCGTCCTTTATTGTCAATTTTGAAACTAGAATAAGTTGATAGATTATTAATATTTTGAGTAAAATTAAAACCCAAATTAATGATATTACTGGAGTTATTACCACTGCTGTTAATACTCAAACCTCTAGCTACGTTCCAATTGAAATTAAAACTTTGAAATAGCTCATTGCTGGATAGATTCAAATTTAATTTAGCAGAAGGAATAAAATCAATATTAGCATTATACCTGATTTTTTTTGGTGTTTGTAAAGCTGATACCGCCAATTTTAAGGGAAAATTATTAGGTTGATAAAATATATCAAATAATCCTAGTAAATCTTGATCATAAACTATTCCTGTGCCCAAAGTTAAAGAATCAGAAACACCATAACGATAACCAAATCCTCCGCGAATATTAGTTAAATCACCAAATAATTCATTGCTTTTTGTTTGTCTACTTAAACCACCAGATCCAATTAAACTAGATGTACCTTTAGTTAACTGTCCAGGAAGATTCAGAAATATCGGTTTTTGTTCCACAGGGATGCTTGCTAATTGTCCATTTGCATATAATAAAACTCGATAATTCCCACCATTATTAGTAATAGGAATATTATTAAAGCGATAAACTCCTAAGGAATCAACTAATACCTGTCCCCAAATAGTATTATCAGTACCAGAAACTAATTGTACTAAAGTTCCCGGTTTTGCTGCTCCTTCAATAATACGATTAATAGTATTACTTTGTAAACGTTGAGAAGGAGAATAAGTGTTACCATTAAGATTGTCTGGTTTAAACCCAAATCTTTTAATAGTAGTAAAACCCCAGTAATCACCTTTACCTTGACCTTGCCAAAAAGTCGGTTGAGAACCTATAATATAATCATCAAAATCACCAGGTTTAAAATATTGTCCTTCTTGAATTTTCCAAGTGGTATTATCCAGGACATCTGATTGATTAATTCTTAAAAACCAACTTCCACCTAAGATTGTCCCCATGGTTGTTAAGTTTCCTTGAGTAGTTAGTTTATTACTATTTTCACTACCACTAAGATTAATTTGTTGTTCTATATTTGAAAAACTGAAGTTAGGAGATTTAATAAAGGGTAAACCTTTTAATATAACTGGGGATGGGGATTCTAAAATAAGATTTTTTTTTACCTTGTAAATTTAACCAAGGAGGCTGAAATACAATTGAATAATCTGTGATATCAAATTGAGATTTAACCCCTAATAATTCCTCAATTTTAGCAATAGATATCACTACCCCTAATTCGGGATCTATGGTTAATTCTTGGGGGTTAATACGTTTAACTAAACCAACTCCAGTTACTTCTATTTGTCCATTGGGTAAATTAGTGACGGTTAAATTTAATGCTGTAGTTACATCTTTAAATGTCACTAACCAATCAGTGAAATTAACAGCTTTTGCTCCATCTTCATAACCTCTAACAAGGGAAGATTCTAAAATATTACGCTCACCAATATTAATTCCTATTGGTAGAATAAAAAATTGGGGTGATTTTTCTTCTGGTTTTTGGTTACGATAATCAGGGGATTGAGTAATTTTATTAGTTATATTAATATAATTTTTATTAATATAATTTTTATTAATATAATTTGCGGATGCATAGGAATGGTGCAACATATAGTTTAAACCCTTATTATCCTGTAGGGGTAATTCATGAATTACACCTAATTGGGTTTTGTTTTGCATAATTCCTGATGTACTAAAACTTATGGTTTGATCTAACTTGTGTTGGGGATATGAATATAAAAATTCCCACTGGTTGATATTATTTACTGATGAATTGAATAAACTAAAAGTTAGTGTTTCATTACTTTTTAGTTCTGGAGAATATGAGAGAACTTTAACCTGATTCATGGAATGATCAACAATCTGATCAGATGAATTTAAAACAGGTTGTTGATAGGAATTAAGAGGTAAGAAATCTGGCAACATAAAAATTCAACACAAAAATTATAAAAATTATAAAAATTATAAAATCATATAAAATCAGCAATCAGCAATTTTTCAGCAGTTATTTTTTGATGTCTTCTGGGGACACGGTGAAATTAACATTAAAGGGTAAATTTTCTGGCTTTTTAGCATTCCAAAATAGTTTTCCTGACAGTTGGTAATTACCAGGTGTCAAAGTTTCTCCTTGGGGGAGTAGATAGGATATTTCAATATACCTTTCACCTTTAGCAATAACAGTAGTTTCTTCTACCTTACCCGAATTAACTGTTTTTCCATCTTGACTTAAATTCCACTCAGTTTTAGCGCGGGTTGTAGCTTCACCTGTATTATCAACTAATAATTTAATCTGCTTTTTATTTCCATCGTAAAACGCTTTTTTAACTGCCAGTTTGGGAAAAAAATCACCATTAATTACATATATTGTTGCTGCTATATTCACAGTAATAGAAACCTGATTTTGTAAATTACCGCCTGAATTAGAACTATTATCTTCAAGTTCTTCCACAGAAAACATAGCTCTATATTCTCCCTGGGGTAAACTAGGAAGTAGCCTAGCATTAAACCGAATTGAACGTTTTTGTCCCGGTGCAATAACTAATTCACGGGGTGAAAATGTTAAATAGGGTGTTAAGTCATTGGGACTAGATTGTAAAACTTGCAGTCCTTCCCGATTATAAGTGAAGGGTGACGAGGAAACTCTAGCTTGATAGGGTTTATTGGAATTATTAAAAATGTTAATCACTCCCCTAGCTTGTCCTGATTGTGCTTGACGTTGAATTGTTAAAGGAAAAACAGATAATTGACCGTAGGCTACCATAGGAGTAAAACCAAGGGTAAACCAGCAGAATAAGGGCAAAATTTTTGCAATTGTTCTTTTCATATTTTTAAAAATCAAACCTGAGTTTTGTATCCGTGGATTGGTTGTCATATATTTTGGTGATTTGGTGATAGTTATTTTATGGATAATACAAATAGCTTCGGTCATTTTACTATTTTACCCAACTAGATACCGGACTTCTTAAAGAAGTCCGGTATCTTTAAGAAGTCCGGTATCTGATCAAATTTTTCCAGTGGGAAAAAAGCCGAATAGTTTGACTACTCCACTAATTAAGGCTATAATTACTGCTACTAGAACTCCGCGATTAATAAATTCTTGGTTATCTAGTCTTTTATCAATACCAATAACTTTTTCGTCTAGGGTTTTAATTTCTCCTGATAGTTTCTCTTCTAGGGTTTTAATTTCCCCTGATAATTCTGCTTGGCCAATTTCTAGTTTATTGAGTCTACTATCAATGGTTTCTAGTTTTTTGTTAACTTCAGCAAATTTTTGATTCACTTCAGCAAATTTTTGATTTACTTCAGCAGCTTGCTTATCCATTTTTTGGCTAACTTCAGCAAACTTTTGATTTACTTCAGCAGCTTGTTTATCCATTTTTTGGCTAACTTCAGCAAACTTTTGGTTAACTTCAGCAAATTGCTTCTCTATTTTTTGATCTAAACGAGATAGTATTTCTTCCAGGGTATAAGTGAGAGTTGGTGGGTTGGTTGTCATATATTTTGGTGGGTGATAGTTATTTTATGGATAATACAAATAGCTGCGGTTATTTTACTATTTTACCCAACTAGATACCGGACTTCTTTAAGAAGTCCGGTATCTTAAAGAAGTCCGGTATCTGATCAAATTTTCCCAGTGGGAAAAAAGCCGAATAGTTTCACTACTCCACTAATTAAGGCTATAATTACTGCTACTAGAACTCCACGATTAATAAATTCTTGGTTATCTAGTCTTTTATCAATACCAATAACTTTCTCTTCTAAGGTTTTAATTTCCCCTGATAGTTTTCCATCTAGGGTTTTAATTTCCCCTGATAGTTTCTCTTCTAGGGTTTTAATTTCCCCTGATAATTCTGCTTGGCCAATTTCTATTTAAAATTATCCGCGTTTGGGAAATGCGCTTACGGACATTATCGTGAGAAATCTTTAACTTTTCTGCAATTTCTCGATATGATAGTTCTTCTTTAAAGTGCAAAATAAATGTTTCCTTTAGTCTAGGGGGTAACTCGTCTATGCAAAGGTCAAAAAATTTTTCCAGTTCTTCTTGCTGTGCAAGAAGAACTGGGTTTTGCTCTTTTTGATAAGTCAGAAGTTCCCAAGGATCTCTATATTCCATCTTGCGATCGCGTTTTTTACGTATATCCATACAAACATGATAGGTTAATTTATATAACCATGCTTTCATTTTTTTACCTTCAATTCTATGATTATTAGTTTTCTGTTGAGCTTTAAGCATTGCTTGACTAAGTGCGTCTTCAGCATCGTCAGCATTACCTAGCCATTTGATGCAACAATAATAGAGACGATCATTATTCTGCCCCCATAATGTCCAAAAGGTGTCATGGATAAGCATTAGGTAATTAGTAAGTAATTAGTAAGTAATTAGTAAGTAATTAGTAAGTAATAACTGAGATATTTAATATTTATATAAATCCTCAGATTATATGGGCGATTTAATATGGGAACAATTTATAAGTACTCGTGTACAGTAGGTATTGTATTATGTAGTGCTTAAACCACATCATAGTATAAATCAGGACTTACGCAACTGGCACAGCGATCGCTAATTATTAGTATATGTGTACTGCAATAATGAAGATGTTATGGAATCAGACTGATTGAGAATTGTTAATAGTAATAGATTAAATAAATGACGGGTATTAATTTTATGAGAGAATGATGATAGGGTACATTAAGAAATTAATTAACGATGAAATTTACTAAACTTAATTA
>NZ_JACJPV010000056.1 GCF_014696225.1 Anabaena sp. FACHB-1237
TTCTTTAACAGGAGGATATGAATTAGTTTATAGTAGTATCACCTTTGGCGGCATGAGTGGGGGACCTGTTTTAGATACCCAAGGGCGAGTCATTGGTATTCATGGTCGAGCAGAAGGAGAAACTACTATTGAGGTACAATTAGGTAATAGTTTGGGTATTCCGGTGAGTACATTTTTGGCATTAGCTACCCGACTGAATACCCAAGCACAAAAGGTAGAAACCACCTCAACACCAGAACTAAATCAACAAAAAGTTAAGTCTATTCAAACAGCGATTTTATCAGTAGATGTTTCCCAAGGCAATACTACCGCTAGTCAATGGTTAGAAAGGGGAAATCAACTGTGGCGGTTACGTCGTTATCCAGAAGCAATACAGGCTTTTGACGCAGCAATTAAGCAAAAACCAAAGTTTATTCACCTGGCTTATTATGGTAAGGGTTTGGCTTTAGGTTACAGTGGAAAATATCCAGAGGCTATAACTGCATTTGAGCAAGCGGTGAAGTCTCAACCTGATTTTGTTCCGGCTTGGGATAATTTAAGTGTAGTCTATAGAGAATCAAACCAACTGGATAAAGCCTTAGCAGCCATAAATCAAGCCATTCAACTCCAGCCCAATAATCCTAATTTGTATAATCAGAAGTATGTAGTTTTAAGTAATTTAAAAAAATATAGAGAAGCAGAGGCAGCGATAAATAAAGCCATTGAACTCAGTCCCCGTGCAGTATTTTACTACAACCGGGGAAATGTCCGTAAGGAATTAGGAGATAAGCCAGGAGCTATAGATGATTTCAACCAAGCTATCAAGATTAATCCTAACCTTGCCCTAGCCTACTACAACCGGGGAATTGTCCGTTATGAATTAGGAGATAAGCCAGGAGCAATAGAAGATTACAACCAAGCTATCAAGATTAATCCTAACTTTGCCCAAGCTTACTACAACCGGGGAATTGTCCGTTCTGAATTAGGAGATAAGCCAGGAGCAATAGATGATTACAACCAAGCTATCAAGATTAATCCTAACGATGCCCTAGCCTACGTCGGACGGGGATTTGTTTATTATCAACTAGGTGACAAACAAAAAGCCAGAGAAGATCTGCAACGAGCAGCGCAATTATTCAAGGCTCAAGGTAATACTGCTGCTTATGAAAAAGCTATGGCTTTATTAAAAGAGTTGTAGGGAGTTTTTTTGGTGATGTTAATTGTGATTTTGTCAGAATCAGGATATCCAGGATTTAAGGATTAACAGGATATTATTTGTAGTTTTTTGATGTTGTGTTTGATGATTTTGAGGAGGTTATTTGTCACTTAGGACACGCTACAGGAAGTCAAAAGTAAGGGTAATTCATGAATTACCCCTACGCAAGAACAAGAATTGAGTATTAAGCTAATGTGCAGCACTGTATAATTAAAAAACCTGAAGTTACAGTAGCACAAGCATCTTGCTTGTATTAATGATTCAAGTTAAAGGCACAATAGCTTATTTTGTCTGATATGGCTAACGCCTCCCGTAAGGAATACAAGATACCCAGGATTTAAGGATTTACAGGATGTTTTATAAAATAATGGAAATTAACCAAATGTGATAAACATCAAGGTGTGAAAAAATGAACTTACAAAAATTACAACCTAGAGTAGCTTTAAATAAAGCATTTCTGAAAATTAACCCCTTGAGAAATGACATTGAAAATTTTAAAAATCATCTACAAAATCTACTCAATAAAATCAATGAAGCGGAATCTGAGGAATTTCATAAAAATCTCATTTCTGATTTTTTAAAGCATACTTTTTATGGTGCAAATCATTTTATTAATACTAAGGGTAAAAATGATTTAGTTATTCATAATGGTAAAAATTATAAAAGTAATATAGGGGTAATTTTAGAATTTAAAAAGCCAAATAATCAAGGTGAAATGTTAAAGACTGATAATATTAATAATAAAGCATTTCAGGAATTAGTTTTGTATTTCTTGCGAGAACGTATCCTAGAGAAAAATTTAGAAGTTAAATATTTAATTGCTACTAATATTTATGAATGGTTTATTTTTGACGCTCAGATGTTTGAAAAGTTATTTGTTGAAAATAAGTCTTTTCTTAAACAATTTAATGATTTTGAAGAAGGAAGATTAACTAGTAAAAAAACTGAATTTTTCTATCAAGAAATTGCCCAACCTGCTATTACTGAAATTACCGATAAAATTATATTTACCCATTTTGATATTAGAGACTATCAGCAATA
Source organism: Anabaena sp. FACHB-1237 (assembly GCF_014696225.1). GTDB lineage: Bacteria > Cyanobacteriota > Cyanobacteriia > Cyanobacteriales > Nostocaceae > FACHB-1237. The sequence continues at coordinate 2,237 of NZ_JACJPV010000056.1, forward strand.
TTTACAACCTGGTAAACATCCAGATGAACATAAATTAATTTCCCTGTTTAAGCTATTTTCTCCAGAACATTTATTAAAATTACCTTTTACTAATGATAGTAATAATCTTGATAAGGGTTTTTACGGTGAATTATTACATATTATCGGTTTGGTAGAAACTAAGGAAGGTGGTAAAAAGTTAATTCAGCGCAAAAAAGAACATGATAGAAATATTGGTTCTTTGATAGAAAATGCTATTTCCCAAGTTGATAGTTTAAATAATATTTCTCGTTTAGAAAAACCAAAACAATTTGGAGAAAGTTATCAAGAACAACTTTTTAATATAGGTTTACAATTAGCAATTACTTGGATGAATAGAATCCTATTTTTAAAATTATTGGAATCTCAATTAATTAGATACCATAAAAATGATTTGTCTTGGGGATTTTTGAATTTAGAAAAAGTTGCAAATTATGATGATCTCAATAGTCTATTTTTTAGTGTCTTAGCGCGTAAACCACAGGAAAGAGGTCAGAATTTACAACACAAATTACAAGAAAAATTTGCTCATGTTCCTTATTTGAATAGTTCTTTGTTTGAACCGACAGAACTTGAACAAGAAACTATTTTTATTAGCAATTTGAGAAATGAGAAATTACCGATTTTTACAGGTACGATTTTAAAAGATAACAATGGTAAAAAACTTACTGGAGAAATTAATACTTTAGAATATCTGTTTGCTTTTCTCAATGCTTACAATTTTGGTAGTGACGCTGGGGAAGAAATTCAGGAAGAAAATAAAAGGTTAATTAATGCTGCTGTATTAGGTTTAATCTTTGAGAAAATTAATGGTTATAAAGATGGTTCTTTCTTTACTCCCGGTTTTATTACTATGTATATGTGTCGGGAAACTATTAGAAGAGCGGTTATCCAAAAGTTTAATGATGTTCAAGGTTGGAATTGTGAAACTATTGATGATTTATATGATAAAATAGAGGATAAAAAAGCAGCTAATGATATTATTAACAGTTTGAAAATATGTGATCCTGCTGTGGGTTCAGGACATTTTTTAGTTTCTGCTTTAAATGAAATTATTGCGATTAAAGGTGAGTTGAAAATTTTACTGGATAGACAAGGTAAGAGATTAAAGGAATATACTATTGAAGTTGCTAATGATGAGTTGGTTGTGACTGATGAGGATGGTTTATTGTTTGAGTATAACCCGAAAAACCAGGAAAGTCAACGAGTACAGGAAACTCTATTTCATGAGAAACAAACAATTATTGAAAGTTGTTTATTTGGTGTGGATATTAACCCTAATTCTGTAAAAATCTGTCGGTTGCGTTTATGGATTGAACTTTTAAAAAATGCTTATTATAAAACCTCTCCCCTAACCCCTCTCCTACGAGGAGAGGGGAATATGGAAGAATTGGAGACTTTACCAAATATTGATATTAATATTAAGTGTGGTAATTCTTTAATTAGTCGTTTTTCGTTAGATGGTAATTTGCAAGTTGCTTTAAGTAAGCAGAAATACACTATAGAAGATTATAAAAATGCTGTGAAAACTTACCGCAATGCCGAAAATAAGGAACAAAAGCGGAAAATGGAGAGATTAATTCAGGAAATTAAGGGTAATTTTAAGACTAGTTTAGGATTAAGTGATCCTAATAAAACTAAGTTAAGAAAGTTAGAGGGTGAGGTTGAGAATTTGCAGAATCAAATTTTTCTGATTCCAGAAACTAAAGCTGAGAAAACTAAGCGGGAGAAAAAAATTGCTAAGTTAAATAATGAGATTGATAAGTTAAAAGTTGAGATTGAGGATATAGAAAGTGGGAAGATTTATGAAAATGCTTTTGAATGGCGTTTTGAATTTCCTGAAGTGTTAAATGATCAGGGTGTTTTTGTTGGTTTTGATGTGGTTATTGGTAATCCTCCTTATGGAGTACAATTGAGTACAATTGAAAAAGCAATTTTAAATCAGATATATGAATTTAATACAACAGAAACAGCAATTTTATTTATTAAAAAAGGATGGGATTTATTGCACCAGTATGGATATCAGTCCTATATAATTCCTAAATCATATACTTTTGCTTCTAATTATCAAAAAATTAGACAATGTACCGTTAATAATTTAATTAGTTTGGTAGACTGCGGTAAAGTTTGGCCAGATGTAAAACTAGAAGTATGTATTTTTATTTTAACTAAGATGTCTCAAACCCTAATTTATAGTTCACATAAAGTTACATCAGCTAATTGTGAAGTGATATTTCAAGGTTATTTAGATAAAAAATTATTCAAAAGATTTAATTTTTTACTTAATGGATTAAGTACAGAAGAAATAAACATAGGTTTAAAGATTTTAGCAACTTGTCAAACATTAAATGATATATCTATAAATCAAAGAGGTGCTATGATTCAGAATTTGATTTCTGATGAGGGTGATAGAGATGTTATTGGTGGTGATCAAGTGCAAAAATATGGAGTTGAAGGTATTAAGGGTAAGATTTATTTGCAAGATGTAAATGATAATAAAGCATTTATTGGTCAAAATTCCCTGTTAGTACAAAATATAATAGCTCATATTGAAAATCCTGATGATCATATCAAAATAACTGCGGTTATTCCCAAAAGAAATGATTATATTTTAGCTGATACTATTAATCAAATTAAGTTAAATGGAAATTTTAATCCTGAGTTAATTTGGAGTATTCTACATTCTCATTGCATTAATTGGTATATTTATAGGTTTATTTTTGCTAAAGCTATGAGAACTATGCACTTTGATAATACCACCACTTCCAGAATCCCTATTCCTAAAGTTATTAATGTAGATATACAAGAAATTTTATCAGGATTAGTTAATCAAATTCTCAACGCTAAAAAATCAGATCCCAATGCAGATACAACTGCATTAGAAACAGAAATTGATCAAATGGTTTATCAACTATATAATTTAACAGCGGAGGAAATTCAAATTATAGAAAGTTCTAGCGGGTAAGGGTTTAGCATTACGCTTTACCCCTAGGATTAATTTATAATTACAGCAGTTTCTGTTATTATGAGGTATAAATGTTAATCATAAAACCTTTGTAACACAGGCGCTGTGCTTGTACTTCATGTAAATGGAATGTGCTGTATCAGGATTTTCCTGAAGTGCTATAACATTGCTGCGCTATCATTTCTAGGGGGTGTGTCAGAAAAACAAATAAGCTCTTTGTGTTTTAATTTGACATCAATGAGTATTGCTGAAGCTATGTAGCAGTTAATTAGCATTCCACATTTTATTTGCTTGATATTAAAAATTGAGCTATTCTTGTTACCGCAACTTCTAATATTTCCGGTTCTTGTACCAGTGCAAACCTCACATATCCTTCTCCAGACTTACCAAAACCTACCCCTGGAGAAGCTGCTACTCCTGTGGTTTTTACCAACTCTGTACAAAATTTGATGGAATTATTGCGCCATTGGGGAGGTAATTTGGCCCAAATATACATGGTAGCTTGGGGTGTGGGTACTTCCCAACCAATTTTATTTAAGGCATTAATGAAGGTATTCCGACGCTGACGAAAGATATTCACAGCCTTTTTCACACCTTCCTGGGGACCTGTTAAAGCTGCGATCGCTCCATTTAATATTCCCAAATATTGGTTAAAATCAACCATTGCTTTAACTTTTCTTAATGCCTGAATTAATTCTGCATTACCAATAGCATAACCAATTCTAAAACCTCCCATATTATAGGATTTTGATAGGGTAAAAAATTCTATAGAGACCGTTTTTTCAGGATCAGCTTGTAAAATTGATGGTACGATAGACTTATGTTTGCTATTTTCCTGATCATGAAAAACTAAATCAACATAGGGAAAATCATGGACTAAAATAATATTATGTTGTTGACAGAAAGCCACCGCTTCTTGAAAAAATGACAAAGGAGCGATCGCACTGGTAGGATTATGAGGATAACTTAAAACCATTAATTTTGATTGTGTTAACACATCTCCAGGAATATCATTAAACACAGGTAGAAAACCATTTTTTTCTGTGATAGACATGGGGTAAATTTGTCCACTAGCTAGATATACACCTCCTGCGTGGGAAGGATAACCAGGATCTAATAATAAAGCAAAATCTCCTGGATTTAGCACTGCTAAAGGTAAATGTGCTGTACCTTCTTGTGAACCAATTAAAGGTAAAACTTCTGTGTGGGGATCTATTTTAACACCAAATTTTGTTTCATACCAATTAGCAGCAGCAACCCGAAAATTCTCTGTACCGCGAAATAATAAATATCCATGAGTGTGCGGATCATCAAGAGATAATTTTATAGCTTCTATAATATGACTTTCTGTGGGTAAATCAGAAGATCCTAAAGATAGATCAATTAACTCTTTTCCTGAACTTACAGCTATAGCTTTTGCAGCATCCATATCCGCAAAAACATTTGATTTTAAACTGTGTAACCTTTTAGCCAATTCCATTTTAGTGCTTTTTAGTAATGAATTACTTATCAATATACTGAGAATATCTAGGTTAAAAACCCGGCCTTGCTGAATTAGACAGTACTTACGCAACTGGGATACTAGTAGGGTGTGGTTCGACAACCTCACCAACCACATCAGACAGTATAAATCATGTAAATAAGCAAATTGTTGACATCTGACGCACCCACTCAACAGACTTTTGGCGTTGCTGAACTCAGGCATGAAATTGAGAAATTGAGAAATTGAAAATTTGAAACTTTGTGTCTAACGCAAGTGCTTCGCTTTGGTAACGAGCTAAATAAACATCATAATCATAGTATAGCATTGGTCAGGGAAAGTTAGCAGAAGAATGGCGTTGCTGAACTCAGGTATGAAATTGAGAAATTGAGAAATTGCATCTAAGGCAGTAAAAGCGTTTTCTTCGCTGATGCGCGAAATAAATATCATATTCCAATTCAGCAACCTCCGAATAATTAACAAATAATTACAGCAGTTTCCATTATTATGAGGTACAGATGTTAATGATAAAACCCTTGTAACACAGGCATCGTGCTGTGTTCATAGTGTACCTTATGTAGATGGAATGTGCTGTAACTAGTTAATTTCCCCTTTTTGACCTGAAAACACTGCAAATTTTACCACTAAATAAGAATGATTAGATTACCAAAATTCAAACAACTCATTTTCTGGGCTTTACTAGGTTTATTTACTAGCTGGATAGTTAGTTGTAGTACAGGCAATGTTAGTAATAGTACAAAACCTGCTGGTAATGGTGTACCTAATAGTGCTACTGAGATTCAATTTTGGACTATGCAACTACAACCACAATTTACCAGCTATTTTCAATCTTTAATTAGCAATTTTGAGTCAGAAAACCTTGGTATTAAAGTTAAATGGGTAGATGTTCCCTGGACTGCGATGGAGAATAAAATTTTAACATCTGTTTCCGCAAAAACACCACCTGATGTAGTGAATCTTAATCCAGATTTTGCTTCTCAACTGGCGGGTAAAAATGCCTGGTTAGATTTAGATACTAAAATTACTAGTGCCGAAAGAGCCAAGTATTTACCTAAGATTTGGCAAGCCAGCACTCTCAATAGTAAAAGTTTTGGTATTCCTTGGTATCTCACCACCAGACTAACTATTTATAACACTGATTTACTAAAAGCGGCAGGTATTACTAAACCCCCTACTAGTTATACAGAATTAGCCCAAGCAGCACAACAAATTAAGAATAAAACTGGTAAATATGCCTTTTTTGCTACTTTTGTACCACAGGATTCTGCGGAGGTGTTAGAGTCTCTGGTACAAATGGGTGTTACTTTGGTGAATGCTGATGGCAAAGCGGGTTTTAACTCTCCTCAAGGTAAGGCTGCTTTTCAATTTTGGGTAGATTTATATAAGGCTGGTTTGTTACCCAAGGAATGCTTAACTCAAGGTCATCGTCATGCTATAGATTTATACCAGGCTGGAGAAACGGCTTTTTTAGCTTCAGGACCTGAATTTATCAAAACTATTGCTAATAATGCTCCCAAGGTGGCTCAGGCTTCTGCTATATCACCACAAATTACTGGTAGCACTGGTAAGAAAAATGTAGCTGTGATGAATGTTGTGATTCCACGTGATAGCAAATATCCTGATGCAGCGGTGAAGTTTGCTTTATTTTTAACTAATGATGTGAATCAGTTGGCTTTTGCTAAGGCGGCTAATGTGTTACCATCAACGGTAAAAGCCTTGAGTGATGATTATTTTCAGCAAGTTCCTGAAAATGCGAGTACGGCGGAAAAGGGTAGAATTATTAGTGCGAAACAGTTACAGGAGGCGGAGGTTTTAACTCCTAAGTTAAAAGATTTTAAGTTTTTGCAAAAAACCGTTTACGAAAATTTACAAGCTGCAATGTTAGCAGTGAAAACGGTTGATCAGGCTTTGATGGATGCGGCTCAGGAGTGGGATAATAGGGTATAGGGACAATTAATTCATGAATTGTCCGTTAAACCGATACTGACTGTTGATTCCTGAAAAAATAACCAATTAAATATAATGATCCAGATAATACTACTAAATTATCTGGATTATCTGTATCAGAATAAGCTGCGTCTAGGGCTAAAAATACATCTGCATAGGTTGTACAATTTTGCAGTTGTGGACAGATGGTGGTGGCTAATTCAACTAGTTCTATAAGGTTAGCTGAGTTACTCTCTGGTACGGGTACTATATATAATTTATCTCCTGGTTTAAGCAAGGCTTGAAATATCTCGCTATGGTCTTTTGTGGCTAACATACCCATTACCCAAGTTATATTTTTACGTTTCCATGTATCTACATAGTTACGCAAAACTACGGCTGATCCGGGATTATGTGCGCCATCTATGAGTAGCTGATGGTTGTTCCAGTCTATCCATTGCATTCTACCTGGCCATTGAGTTTTACCCATACCTGTAATTATGCTTTCTTGGGTAATATGCCATCCTTTTTGTTGTAGGATTTCTAAGACGGTTAGGGCTAGGACTGAGTTATGTAGTTGAATTTCTCCTTGGAGGGGGAGAGGATATTCAATGTTATTGTATTTGGCATATCCTGGACTTGTTTGTTCTGCTGGGGATGGTGCTATTAATGGACATTGTAATTCTAAACTGCGCGATCGCACAACTTCTTGAGCTTCTACTGGTAATTGTCCCATCACCACTGGACAGGATTTTTTAATTATTCCTGCTTTCTCTCTAGCAATATGAGTTACTGTTGGTCCTAATTGTTGACAATGTTCTAAACTTATGGAAGTAATTACTGTTACTAGTGGATTATCACACACATTAGTCGCGTCCAGTCTTCCTCCTAGTCCTACCTCAATAATAGCAATATCTACTTTTTGCTGGGCAAAATATAACCAAGCAGCAGCAGTAATAACTTCAAACTGTGTTGGAGATTCTTCTGTTAAGTCAATAGCTGCTTGTATTTGAATAATAAGTTTACAAAATTCTTCTTCTGTAATTTGTTTTTTATTAATACAAATACGTTCTGTCCAATTCACTAAATGTGGTGAAGTATACAAACCTGTCCTATAACCAGCTTCAGTTAAAACGGAAGATAAATAGGCGCAAACAGAACCTTTACCATTGCTACCAGCAACATGGATAATCGGAAATTGCTGATGAGGACTACCTAATTTTGTTAATATTTTAACTATGCGTGATAGTCCCAGGTTAACGCCAAAGTGTTGATATGGTTGGAGTAGAGAGTCAATATTCACGTATATCCCAGGAAAGAAAAAATGTCAAAAATCAAGAGTCAAGAGTCAACTGTCAAAATTACAGCATATTCCATCTACATGAGGCACACTGTGAACACAGCAAGATACCTGTGTTACAAGGGTTTTATCATTAACATCTGTACCTCATAATAACGGAAACTGCTGTATGACTCCTTGTAAGGGCGAACCGCCGTTCGCCTTTACTGACTCCTGATTCCTCAATAGTAGCTTACATGATGATGTAATATTATGCTTCTTTATTTAAAAAGTTTTGTACTTGTCTTAAAGCAGCAGCACCAATATTAAAAATAGCCCAGCTGGCAGCAATGGCTAAGGGTGCTAACACAATTACTACACGAGTATCAATGTCCATTTTTACAAATCCTCTGTTAATTGGGAGATTTAAGTTTTGTGAATAGTTATCAATTTTTATTTTTATCTGAAGTGGGGATTTTTTCCAAGGGAGTATGTAAAGATTTATGAAGTTAGGAGTTAGGAGTTCCTGGAGTCGGGGTTAATGCCGTAAACCAAATATCTAAACATTTCTAGTAAAACCTTTATAAATCTCCTGATGATATGCTAAGATGTATAGTATTAATGTCGAGATTATGTTAAGCAAGAAAGTTATTCGTGTTAGTTCTACAGAGTTTGAACTTGATGATAGGTCTATCTTTCCTCACGCGGTTGAGTTGGAAGATGTAGATAACGTCATAGAAGTACGATTAGTACCAAGATGGAGATTTGTTTAGTTTAACACGAACGGTAGCTAAAAAACCTAAAATTACTGTATTGCAAGCATCTTGCTTGCATCTATTATCCAAATTAAAAGCACAACAGCTTATTTTAGCATCACCAAGCACCAAGTACCAATTGTCAATTATTATGAGATATGGCTAGTTGATAATATTGTTCAGCGTGTTTAATGAGGTTTGCTGCTTGTAATGGTTCTACTTGACGAATAACTTTACCAGGAATGCCCATAACCAGAGAATAGGGTGGTATATCCCTAGTAACTACTGCTCCTGCACCAATAATACTACCTGTGCCAACTCTCACCCCATTTAATATAATTGCCCCAATACCTATTAAAGTACCTGTTTCAATATGGGCTGAATGAATTACAGCACGATGCGCGACGGTTACATAATCTTCTAATATAGTTGGTACTCCTGAATCACAATGTATAATTGCACCGTCTTGAATATTTGTATATTGACCTATTTCTATACGTTCTATATCACCTCTTAATACTGCTGAATACCATATACTTGCTTTTTGGGCAATGGTGACAAAACCAATAATAGTAGCATTAGGAGCGATAAATGCGGCTTGAGAAAGATCGGGTTTATGCTCTAGGAATGATGTCATAATAGGAGATTGAGGAGTCAAGAGACTATTTTACCATCACCAATCACCAATTCCCTACTATAAGATGATTTTATGATCCAAGTTGGAAAAGTGGTTGTAAAACTAAAATATGACAGCATGAATCTTTTATGCTGGAGTAGGCACTAGCGAAACTTCTTAGGTAAACTCGGTGCTGATGAAAATAAAACTATGTTTATAAGCACTTCATGATGAATCCAGGCTTGCAGTACCCGATCTTTGGTCCAGAAATACAGTGTCCTCACTGTCGTCAAGCAATTTCGGCGTTGACTTTAACTGATACTTATTTGTGTCCACGTCATGGTGCTTTTGAAGCGGATCCAAAAACCGGGGAGTTGGTTCATTTACAGTCCGGTCGTCATTGGCGCAGATGGAATAGTGAATGGTATAGACAACATACTCATCCTGATGGGATTCGCTTTGAAATCCATGAGGCTTTAGATAAGCTGTATACTCAAGGCTATCGAGCGACTAAAGTAATTATTGCCCGACGTTATCAGGATCTCATGAGTGGCTATTTGGAACGTAGTACCTCTTGGCGTTCTGGACAACCGGAAGCAAATGGTGCCCGTTTATACGGACTACCAGTAGAATTTAGTCCTGATCCTGCTGATGAGCCTTGTTGGGATGTGATTAATTTCGATTTGGATCAAGAACTAGGTGTACCTGTGCGCTATCCTTATTTTAGACTGTTTGAGTAAGCATTTCAGGTATTTTTGCAGTTGAAGGGGCAGTTAAAACTAAATCTACATAGCTAAAACCCACTTATGTGGGTTTTAGTGATACGGATTTTTAGGTGTGATTGTAAATTTTTGTCTATTTGTATAACATATTATTAATTTTTTCATGTCTGAATTTATCAAATGTGCTATAATCATCACCCTTATAAAGTTTATGATTTATGATTTATGCACCATGCTTCTATTAGAACGGCTAATATCCATACAGCGATCGCTTTTTATGAGATATTAGGTTTTCAGGTATGCGATCGCTTTACAACTGGTGCCACTTTGGCTTGTTGGATGGAGGGTTTAGGTGGAAGAATTGAATTAATCCAAATTCCCTTACCCAAACCTGCCCCTGACGCTTTTTATGATGAACATTATGTAGGTTATTATCACCTTTCTTTTGATTTAACTGATTTTACTCCTAATTTATATTCTTGGTTAGAAGATTTAAAAATAAGTTTAAAGAGTGTAAAAGAATTAAAACCTATTAATGTACTATTAGAGCCGATGCAACAACAAATAGGCGATCGCATTTTGGAAGTTGCATTCATCGCTGATACAGACGGCCTACCTCTGGAATTTATACGGTTTTTGGATAAATTAGGATGAATTTATCTAAATAATGTTGTTTACTGATATATTTGTCAGTTTTACCCAGTTTTTTGCAGTTATTTCTATCGCTTCGGGAAATTTACTGCTGCTACGAGAACATTTTCCGTATTTCCTCAGTCCGTCAATGTATGTAAATTAAATTACATATATCCCTAGCCACAGATATGTCTTTTTTCTATATCGCACGTCGACATCGCTTTTCCTTAATGGTTTTTAGTGTATGGATGATAGCAGTTTTTTTCTTAAACCAAAATGCTGTTATGAGTCTAGAAGTCACTAAACCAAATTTAAATAAATACCACAGTTCTTTAGTTACTAAAGAGACAAATACTTTATCTATTACAGGTAATGTGAGAAAAACAGTCCTAGATAATGGTTTAACTGTCATCACTAAGGAAGTCCATAACGCACCAGTTGTGACTGTACAAGTTTGGTACAAAGTTGGTTCTGGTCAAGAAGCACCAGGAGTCAATGGTATTGCCCATCAATTAGAACATCTAATGTTTAAAGGTACAAGCGATCGCCCTGTTCAGTTTGGACGATTATTTACACTTTTAGGTAGTGATTCTAATGCTTTTACAAGTTATGATCAAACTGCTTATTATCATACAGCAGAGAAAGATAAACTTACCGCTTTACTGACTTTGGAAGCAGATAGAATGAAAAATACTGTGATTAATGATGAACATTTAAGCACAGAAAAACAAGTGGTAATTTCTGAATTACAAGGTTATGAAAATAGTCCTGAATATCGCCTTAACCGGGCTATAATGGCGGCTGCATTTCCTGATCATCCCTATAGTTTACCCATCAGTGGTACTAAAAAGGATGTAACTAATTTTACTGTTGACCAAGTAAAAGAATATTACCAAAAATACTATCATCCTGATAATGCGGTGTTGGTAATTGTAGGAGATTTTGTGACTGATACGACTTTGAAAACTGTTCAGGAGATATTTGGTAACATTCCTGGGGGTGGATATGTGTCCCATGCTCCAGATATATTAGGATCTGCCAAGATTCCTGCTAGTCCAATTAAATTAAAACAACCAGGTGGAAGTAAAATATTACAAGTAATTTATCCACTTCCACCTATTAATCATCCAGATATACCTACATTAGAGATATTAGATTACATATTAACTTCTGGGAAAAATTCCTATCTATATCAGCAACTAGTAGAGTCTGGTTTAGCCAGCGATATATTTGGTAATATTGCAACTTTGCGAAGCGGTGGCTGGTATGAAATTACAGTAACAGTGGGAAATAATCAAGATTTAGGTAAAATACATTCTGTGTTACATCGAGTAATTGCTAAACTTGGTGAAGATAGCATTACACCCGAACAAGTACAAATTGCTAAAAACCAATTGTTTGCCACGGTTATTTTAAATAATCGTGATATAACTAGTCAAGCTATGCAATTGGCTAATGATGAAACTGTGGCAGGAGATTATAAATACATAGATCATCATTTACAGGATATCAATAAAGTTCAAACTGCGGATGTAGTCAATGTCATTCATAAATATATAGAACCGCAAAAAGCAATAGTAGGTTATTTTCAGCCAATACAAAAGATTAAACAAGTAAACAAAGAGAGTAATGATAAGTCACAACTAGCAATAACTGGACATAACTTTGTTAGCGATGTAAATTTAGGTTCATCTGATATTAACAATATTAGAAAGTATTTACCTGCAATAGAGTTTGTTAATGAAAGTAGAGAGAAAACTATTCCACAAAAATTAAAACTTGCCAATGGGTTAACGGTATTGCTGTTACCTGATAAAACTACGCCTACAGTTACTTTAAGTGGTAATATCAAAGCTGGTACGGAATTTGATGGTAATGATCAAGGTGGTTTAGCGTCTTTAGTGGCTAAAAATCTTATCAATGGGGAAAAAACCCAAGCATTAGAAGCAAAAGGGGCAAATTTAGCTTTTAATGCTTATCGTGAAGGTGTCAAAATTGAAGGAAGTAGTTTAGCATTAGATTTACCTGTACTATTGGGAACTCTATCAGAAGTAATTAAGAATAATCAAATTTCAACAAAACAGTTAGAAATAACTAGAGAACAGGCTTTGACTAATCTAGATGTAGAATTAGATGATCCTGATAAAGTTGCTAACCGTATTTTTGTACAGTCTATTTATCCTAAAAAACATCCTTTGCATACTTTTCCAACTAAAAAGAGTATTAAAAGTATTAAACCAGAAGATGTGATTAATTTTAAAATGAAACATTATCGTCCAGATACTACAGTATTAGCATTAGTGGGAAATTTTGATGTTCGGGAAGTGCGATCGCTCATTGAGGTAAATTTAGGAAGTTGGCAAGTTAAGGGTAAAGCACCTAATATAAATTATCCTGCCGTTAAAATGCCTAGAACAGTAATTAAATTTAACCCGGTTATTCCTGGAAAAGAACAAGCGATTACATACATGGGTTATACAGGTATTAATAGACAAGATCGGAGATTTTATGCAGCAATGGTATTGAATCAAATATTAGGAGGTGATACATTATCTAGTAGACTGGGGGTGGAAATACGCGATCGCCAAGGATTAACCTATGGAATATATAGTTATTTTGTCACTGGTAAAAATGTGGGTACATTTCTCATTGAAATGCAAACCAGTCCAGAAGATACAAATAAAGCAATATTTAGTACCCGCAAATTATTAAAACAAATCAACAAAACTGGGGTAACAAATGAAGAAATAGAAGCAGCGAAAAATAATCTAATTAGCAATTACAATATTTCCTTATCTCAACCAGAGGAGTTAAGCACTAGAATAGTGATGAATGAAGTTTATGGATTAAATCAAATAGAATTGAGATCATTTATTCATAAAATAAAACAAGTTGATTTGTCTCAAGTAAACCAAGCAGCGCGAGAATTATTGCATCCTGATAAAATAGTGGTTGTTACCGCAGGTCCGCAAATTATCGCTAATAGCTATCAGTAGTGGTTTATCAATAGCCCTACAGCACTTTTTAAATGATATTCGCCATTATTTGATAATCATAAATAAGGGAAAAATGATTAAAAACTTTTTAGTTAAAATTTACCAACAAGTATTTTTAATAATTACCATATTTCTATTTCTAACTACTTTTATAATTTGGATAAACCCAGTGATGGCTGAAAATATTACCAATAATATTCTCAAACAACAAACTAAGGAAATATCCGTTACTTTAGGTAATACAGAAGAAGAGTTAAAATTTGTTCCTCACCAGATAGAACTAGAAAATGGTAAACGTTATAATTTGATCTTAACTAATCCTAGTTCTCAAAAACATTACTTTACTGCTAAAGATTTTACTGATGCTATTTGGACCCAAAAAGTACAAGTTGGTGCTGTGGAAATTAAGGGGAATATTCGAGAACTGGAACTTAAACCCGGTGGTAAAGCACAATGGGTGTTTGTGGCCTTAAAATCTGGTAAGTATGGTTTACGTTGTATTATTCCTGGCCATACAGAAGCCGGTATGACGGGGGAAATTGTGATTAAATAGAGTGGATGATTAGATTCTCAGATCCCCAACTTCTTAAAGAAGTTGGGGATCTCAACGGCATATTTGATGTAAAATAAGCTAAGTTTAAGATAGATATTTTCACAAATCTCAACATTTGTACAACTTCACTATCCAGCATCCGTAATTACTATAATGAACATTTTCAGTAACCTGCTTTCCAAACCAGCTCCAGCACAACCAGTAGCTAGACAACGCCGAGGTATTGAAATTAAATCTACCCGCGAGATTGAAATTATGCGTCAGTCCTCTAAAATTGTCGCTACTGTCCTTAAAGAAATTTCTCAACTTGTCCAACCAGGGATGACTACTGCTGATTTGGATACTTATGCGGAAAAGCGTATCCGCGAAATGGATGCTACTCCTAGTTTTAAGGGTTATCACGGGTTTCCTGCTTCTATTTGTGCTAGTATCAATCATGAGGTTGTACATGGTATCCCTAACCCCAAAAAAGTGATTAAAGAGGGTGATGTGTTAAAGGTGGATACGGGAGCATATCATCAGGGTTTTCATGGTGATTCCTGTATAACTATTGCTGTAGGTAATGTTACTCCTGAAGCTGCAAGATTGATCAAAGTGGCTGAAGAGGCTTTATTTAAAGGAATTGAACAAGTAAAACCTGGTGTGCATTTAGTGGATATTGCTGGTGCAATTGAAGACCATGTAAAGTCTAATGGTTTTGCAGTGGTAGAACAATTTACTGGTCATGGTGTAGGTAGAAATTTACACGAAGAACCGGCGGTATTTAACTATAGAACTCTGGATATACCAAATGTCAGGTTAAAACCAGGTATGACTCTAGCTATTGAACCGATTTTAAATGCTGGTTCTAAAACTACACGAGTATTGGCAGATAAGTGGACTGCTGTAACGGTAGACAACTCTTTGTCAGCACAGTTTGAACATACTGTGTTGGTTACAGATGATGGTTATGAGATTTTAACTGATAGATCATTGATTTAGGTATGATGTTTTAAATGTTGTGGTGCGTCATATTTGATCAATTTTCTCAAAAGGAATATATAGTAAATTGTTGACGCACCTACAAGAGAAAGTGTAACAGAAAGTCTAACAAGATTGTAATCTAATGATTTGGTGCACGTCCAAAACGGAGGGTAAGGTTCTTTAAGCGATCGCTCAATTCTGAATTTAACCACTCACAAGAATAACACCATTCCCAATTACCTTCGGCTATACCAGGAAAATTCATTCTGGCTTCAGTTCCTAACCCAAATAAGTCTTGTAAAGGAATAATTGCTTGGTTAGCAATGGAACTTAAAGCTAGTCTAATTAAATCCCAATGTATGCCATCATGACTCACACTACCCAAATACAATAATACATTTTCTTTTTCATAATCATTGACTGAATGAAACCAACCGACTGTGGTATCATTATCATGAGTTCCAGTGTAAACTACGGCATTTCTGACATAATTAAAAGGTAAAAATGGATTACCAGGATCAGAACCAAAAGCAAACTGTAATATCTTCATTCCTGGAAATTGAAATTGATCTCGTAAAGCCTCGACTTCAGGAGTAATTACACCTAAATCTTCAGCTAATACTGGCAGTTTACCAAACTTATCCCTAATGGCGGTAAATAATTCTGCTCCTGGAGCTTTTACCCATTCTCCATTAATAGCAGTTTCTTCACCTTGAGGTACTGCCCAAAAAGACTCAAAACCGCGAAAATGATCAATTCTAATAATATCTACATAGTCTAACATGGCCTCAAAACGTTGTAACCACCATTTAAAATTCTGCTTTTCTAATACTTGCCAATTATACACAGGATTCCCCCACAATTGCCCTGTGGCACTAAAATAATCTGGTGGTACTCCGGCCATTAAAGACACTTCTCCAGTTTCTTCATCTAAGGCAAAAATATCAGGATTTCCCCAGACATCGGCGCTATCATGAGCTACATAAATGGGAATATCGCCAATAATTTCCACCTTGTTTTCATTAGCATACAGTTTTAATTCTGACCATTGCCTAAAAAATTCATATTGAATAAATTTATAATAGAAAATTTCCTCTGATAGTTGTTCTTGAACTTGCTGTAAAATTGCCGGATCGCGTTGAGCCAATTTTGTCGGCCATTTATGCCAACTTTCCCCATTTTCCGCATCTTTAATTGCCATGAATAAGGCATAATTATCTAACCAATAGGCTTTACTTTTACAAAACTCTTCAAAGGCTTTTTTCTGTTTTTTACTTGCTTGGGGATAAAAATTTTGGGCGGCTTTTTTCAACAGAGGAACTTTGAAAGCGATCGCTTGGGCAAAATCTACCTTATTTGTGGGAAAATCTGGTAAACTAGCAAAATCATCTTCAGATAAAAAACCATCTTCTACTAACTTTTCAGGACTTATTAAATAATAATTTCCTGCCATAGCAGAATAGCACATATAAGGACAATTACCATAGCCAGTTGGACCTAATGGTAAAACTTGCCAATATTGTTGATAGCTATTTTTAAGAAAGTCAATAAAACGATAGGCTTCTCTACCTAAGTCACCAATACCAAACCGACTGGGAAACGAGGTAGGATGTAATAGAATACCGCTTGATCTAGGAAAATGCATAACGCAAAAATATAATTAGGAGTAGTTTTTGATGTAAGATGTTAGTAGTCACCGGTCAGTTATTAGCAATTAAGTTTGATCAAGAAAGAAATATTCTGGATTTAACTATCTTTATTTTATAGATTATGTCACTAATCTTTAATTAATCACCC
The DNA here is from genome assembly GCF_014696225.1 of Anabaena sp. FACHB-1237. Lineage (GTDB taxonomy): Bacteria > Cyanobacteriota > Cyanobacteriia > Cyanobacteriales > Nostocaceae > FACHB-1237. The sequence goes on from NZ_JACJPV010000056.1 coordinate 18,961, forward strand.
AAGTTGCTAGTTATTAATTTTCGGATATTTTGTGGTCTGTAAAGTGCATCAGACAGAATAATTTAGGTGAAAATTACCAATTTTAAGATTCTCTCGCACCCTACTTCATCTAACTGGCAACTTACGTTAATAGCTGACTACTGACCACTGACAGCTAATTGTAAGTTTATCATGCTATATTTAATATGGATAGCTTTTTAATATAAAGAAATAAGAAGATTCCTTAACGGAAAAATTAACAATTAGAAAACTAGCAACACAAAAATTAACAATGACTTACAGAAATCCTGCCCCCACTGTTGATATTATTATCGAATTGATTGATCGTCCCCATCGTCCAATTATTTTAATTGAAAGACATAATGAACCTTTAGGATGGGCTATACCTGGAGGTTTTGTAGATTATGGCGAATCTGTGGAAAATGCAGCACGTCGAGAAGCTGAGGAAGAAATAGGTTTAAAAGTATACCTGGTAGAACAATTATTGGTTTATTCCCATCCTAGTCGTGACCCACGACAACATACTATTAGTATTGTATTTTTAGCAACGGCAACTGGTGAACCTTTGGCAGGTGATGATGCTAAGGGTATAGGTATATTTGAGCCTTGGTGTATTCCCACTAATTTATGTTTTGATCATGATCAGATTTTGCGAGATTATTTACAATATAGAAATTATGGAATTAGAACTAGATTAGGATATCAATAGAATTAAGATTAAATGTTAATAAACCTAGATGATTTTCTACATCACTAAGACTCCACAATGCTTCTTGATGGGGTTTTTTGTAGTCAGCTTGTCCATATCTACGGATAGATATACCTTTTAAAGCATTTACTATTTGAGAGACAGATAAGCTGTTGTGCCTTTAACATGAATAATTAATACAAGCAAGATGCTTGTCTACTGTAACTTCAGGTTTTTTAATTATACAGTGAGTGCTGCACATTAGCTTAGACAGTAAAAAAAACTATATTTCATATTTAATTATTAGTAATAAGAATATCTTTTTATATCTCTAAGTTAGCATAAATTATTAGAAGTATAACTAAATAATTCCAACTTTCAACGAACTTAGTCAAATTAGTATTCTCAACTTGAGTATTTGACAGCATATTTCGGAGAAGTGAGGTACAACCTGGAGAAATCAAAGTCTTGTAGTGTGCGCATCTTGCCGTGCTATCTATACCTGATAACTTCAAGGATGCTGTATATTTATTACTTAATTTATCTATGAACTTGTAAATTTTGATGCAGCTAAATTTGATAATTGATAATTGTAAATTGAGGCAAACTAGTCTTAATGATAGGGACATTGCCCATAAAAATTATCACAATTAAATGCCATGTAGCTGATATCTTATAGCTTCATACAGGAATCTTATTTGATTTTTGAAAAATACTCAGATATTACAAATCTGTTTATTGATCAAGATAAAACTTATGCAGTCTGACGTACCCTATGTATATGTTCATAAATCAAATATGATTGCTATTTTTTCAAAAAAATCTAATTGACAAATATCCATATATTTTTGAGGTAGAAAAAATTATGACCTACAACACAATTCATCACACATCCCTAACAAACGAAAACAACAAATACAATATTATAAACACCACAAATCCTTTAGATAAGGATGTATTAAATTATAATTATAAAAGTTCAAGCTTAGATAGTTCACCAAGTATTAGTAATTACAATAGTAAAGATGGCTATGGACTAGTTAATGCAGGTTTAGCAGTAAGTAAAGCACTAGGAAAAGATCCTTATCCAGAAGCACCTAAACTAGGCGGTAAAAATTGGGCAGCAGATATGATTAAAGCTCCCACTGCATGGCAAAATGGACATACAGGCCAAGGAATAGTAGTGGCCGTAATTGATACAGGAGTAGATTACAATCATCAAGATCTAAAAAACAACATTTGGACAAACAGCAAAGAAATCGCAGGTAACGGCATAGATGACGATGGTAATGGTTATATAGATGACATTCAAGGATGGAATTTTGACAAAAATAATAATAACGTTTTAGATGACAACGGTCATGGAACCCATGTTTCTGGAACTATAGCAGCAGAAAATAACGGTATAGGAGTTACTGGAATTGCATACAACTCCAAAATCATGGCTATCAAAGCCTTAGATGAAAACGGATCAGGATCTTACGGCAACATATCCAAAGGAATTTATTATGCAGTTGATAATGGTGCAAACATCATTAATCTGAGTTTAGGTGCAAATACGCCCAACGCAACAGTAAAATCAGCCATAGAATATGCCAGTAGCAAAGGAGTAATAGTAGTCATGGCTGCTGGAAACAATAGTGATTCCCTGCCATCCTATCCTGCTCGGTATGCTTACGACACAGGAATAGCAGTAGGAGCAGTAGATCAAAATAATAACCTAGCGCAATTTTCCAACCGTTCAGGCTCACAAGACATCACCTATGTAACAGCCCCAGGAGTTGATATTGAATCAACAGTCCCCAACAATAAATATGCTTTATACTCTGGAACATCCATGGCCACACCCCATATAGCCGGAGTAGTAGCCCTAATGCTCAGTGCCAACAAAAACTTAAATGAAACACAAATACGCCAGATAATTACCAGTACAGCAGCAAACAGCAATACAACGTCAGATCCCACAAAACCCACACCCTCACCCTCACAACCAGGGTTTGATATACCCTCTTTACTTCCGCCACTAGACACCTTGCTACCTAAAGAACTGATCAATATAGGATCACAATTACCATTAGATTTTCCATCTCAAGCCAGTATCATCAACAAAACACCAACTCCTCAGCCTCCCTCCGTAGTCCTCCAAATTGGTGAAAATGACTTAAAACTGCGACTAGGTGACAGAGAAACACCTCCCCTGCAAATATCTACAGCCCAATACAGCATAGCATCTAAATTAGTTTATTCATTTAATCAATCAGCATTGGAATATTACGATCCATATCAACCTGTAAATAACCTTCCAGAACCAGAAGCAGAGAAAACGACCGAAAATAATGGGATAAAAGCCGCGTCCTTCTAAGCTAATGTGCAGCACTCACTGTATAATTAAAAAACCTGAAGTTACATTAGCACAAGCATCTTGCTTGTATTAATTATTCAAGTTAAAGGCACAACAGCTTAGGACGGCTTTTCTAGTTGTCTTGATTTTTAATCTACTCCTGTAATATTTCTACAATATTTCTACCGATGCACCTACTAAAGAAATAGCATCAGGAGATTTATAAAGGTTTTACTATAAATGTTTAGATATTTGCGTTACGGCATTAACCCCATTAACCATAAAATGGCTCAAAGTCTTGTGATTCCTGGATTTACAACATTCTCAAACTTTCTGGAAAAATTTTTTCTCAAAAGGGTTGACAAAGAAAAAAAAGGGAGATATAGTAGATAAAGTGTTGAGGGAAAGAAAAAACCCGCAACCAACTGAACCGAGAAAAAATAATACTTTGAAAGAATAGAAAACCAATCCTCGTCATAAAGAAATCAAGAGGATTCTAAAGAATTCTTAAAGAAAGAGCTAAACAAACGATTCAAAACGGAGAGTTTGATCCTGGCTCAGGATGAACGCTGGCGGTATGCTTAACACATGCAAGTCGAACGATGTCTTAGGACATAGTGGCGGACGGGTGAGTAACGCG
>NZ_JACJPV010000057.1 GCF_014696225.1 Anabaena sp. FACHB-1237
TGTAGATGTCTATGTTGCATTGTGCTGTCGAGAGTTTAGTAATTTCTCTCATTCTCCCATACCGATTACTAGACGACCCTTATTTATCAATGCACTATTTTTTTATTCTGTCAATGCGTAAGTCCTATTTAATTATAATCTTAGGATGTAAAGCCGTATTATCTTTAACAGTTGCAACCATGGGAATTTGGTTGATATTATTTGAAAAACGACGTTTGTATGGTTTATTAGCTGTTATTAGTGGTCTGACTTGGTTGATCATTGCAACTAAGTTAATTATTCCAACTTTTAGTGGTGCAGAAGCAGCAGCAGTAGGACGTTACAGTTATTTAGGTAATTCAGTTTTTGAGATTGCTAAAAATTTAATTTTTCAGCCAAATTTAATATTAAGTACAGTCTTTTCTTTAGATAATTTAGGATATATAGTTTTATTATCAGCACCAATAATATGGGGTTTATCTACTGCTAGTTTAAAACCTTTGGTTGGTGCTATTCCTTGTGTATCACTTAACTTATTAGCTGACTATCAAGCCCAAAAAGACTTACTACACCAATATTCATTACCAGCTATACCATTCTTGATATTGGCTGTTATTGCTAGTCTTTCAGTCGGTAAGGGATTGGTACAAAATAAACGAGGAATTATTATCTGGTCATTAATCACATTCTTATGTTTAGCAAAATTTACTCATTTCACTAGTAAATATTTAGAATATGTAGATAATTTATTTGCTACAAGAGAAGCTATTTCTTTAGTAAAAAGCCAAGGAGGTGTTTACACAACATCAGAAATCTCTCCACATTTAAGCAACCGTGAGTTAATTAAATTTACAGATGCAGGTTCTCCGATTCAAAACTTAGATATTTTTGATTATGTCTTATTAAATGTTCGTCATCCTGGTTGGCGAAGTAATCAAGAATTTGCTCAAAATCTGGTTCAAAAATTAGAAAATAATCCAAACTTCCAAAAACAATATCATCAAGATGATGTTTTCTTATTTCTGAAAAAATAATAAAATTTAACGACAGAAATTACCAATTATCCATCAAATCAATTGTAACCGTGAAGCAGCCGATCTATTCCCTAGTTATACCCATTTATAACGAAGAAGAAAACATTACCGAAATGTACCGCCGTCTTGCCGATGTTATGGAACAATTAGACGGTGATACAGAACTAATTTTAATAGATGATGGTAGCCGCGATCGCTCATTAACCATGATGCGCGAATTACATCATCATGATCATCGAGTTCGTTACCTTAGTCTAGCCCGAAATTTTGGTCATCAAATAGCCGTTACCGCAGGATTAAACTTTGTCCAAGGTAAAAGTATCATCGTCATGGATGCTGACTTACAAGACCCTCCAGAATTAATTTTAACCATGATTGAGAAATGGCAACAAGGTTATCAAGTAGTATATGCCCAAAGAATATCCAGACAAAAAGAAACTTTACTAAAACGCTTCACAGCCTATCTTTTCTATCGTATCCTCAAACGTATGGCTAAGGTTGACATTCCCGTTGATACAGGAGACTTTTGTTTAATGGATAGACAAGTGGTAGATATACTCAACTCTATGCCAGAACGCAACCGTTATATTCGCGGACTACGCGCTTGGGTAGGTTTCTCGCAAACATCTGTCTTATTTGAAAGAAAACCCCGTTTTGCAGGAGATGTAAAATATACTTTTACTAAGTCTTTCTCCTTAGCAATTGATGGTATCATTTCCTTTTCCACTGTTCCCTTAAGACTGGCAACATATTTAGGCATCATATCAGCTACCATTGCCATGATTATGATATTATTGGTACTTTATTGGCGAATATTTGCCCCAGTATCTCATCTCATTGGTTACACATTAATTACAATTGCCATGTTTTTCTTAGGTTCAGTACAATTAATTTGTATTGGTATTTTAGGTGAATATATTGGCCGAATATATGAGGAAGTTAAAGGTCGTCCTCTTTATACATTAAAGGAAGCCGGAGGTTTTACAAAAACAGAAAATAACTAACTAAAAAAAAGCAATAATATTCCATCAATAAAAGTCAGGTAAAATCAGTGTCCATATCAGAATTTATTTTACTTCTCATGTCGGTTCTCATCAGCGTTACTGGACAATTTTTCTTGAAAACAGGAGCGCTCAAACTAGGTAAAGTCCACGCTGGAAATATTCTCAGTCATATTCTCAGCATGATCACCATACCAGAACTTTTACTAGGAATCACTTGCTATGGTATTGGTGCTATAGCCTATATCTTACTACTCACAAGAGTAAACCTCAGCATTGCAGGTCCTGCGGTATCGGTAGGTTATATATTTTCTGTACTAATAGGATACTTTGTTTTGAAAGAACCTATTTCTGTTACTCGCGTTTTTGGATTAGGTTTTATTGTTCTAGGTGTTATATTAGTAATTTGGAAAAAATAAGATATGCTGGATAATATCATAGACCAAAGATTATCAAATAATTATCAATCAATTAACTAGAACATTTAGGTAGAACATTTAGGCATCTTTTAGCAATAAGCTGATGTGCAGCACTCACTGTATAACTAAAAAACCTAAAATTACTGTAGTGCAAGCATCTTGCTTGTATCTATTATCCAAATTAAAAGCACAAAAGCTTAGTATCTACTAAAACTAGAAAACATCATCACTTTATGAAAAAATGTCATCAGTGATGATCTAATTCTCAACTTGTCAATTCTGATTAATGAAACACTTAGTAACTAGTACAACTAGATATCATCTTTGGAACATATCTAGCAAAATTGACGACTAATATCGCAATTATTCTCTAAATCATGTAAATAATCTCATGCAATTTTCCTGATTACTAAATAAAATCTTGAGAATCGAAGGATACAGATAAATGTGTTATAAACTATTATCAGAGCCATCTTTGCCTTCATCGATCGCTCAAACCTTGAAGGAGTTATACTGTGGAACATAATCATAATAAATCGTTTTTTTGGTCGCAAGGAATATATATTGCTTTACTTGGGTTAGCAGGTACTTTTAGCCTGGCTTTGATGATTATGTTTAAGCCTAACAATTCTGAAGCCCAAATTAAGGATACAATTACTACTAGTATTGCCAATAATACACCAGTACAACAGCGTTTAGAGCAATTAAAAGTAGAAATGCTGAATATTTGGCAGAAAGAAGCACAGTCTAAAGATGTTGCTCCTGATGTACCATCTCGTTTTCGAGGTGCTACTATTGAAGAAGCTAAACTTGCCCCAGAACATAAAGTTATCGCGTTGACTTTTGATGATGGTCCTTGGCCTAAAAGTACAGCGCAAGTCCTAGATATTTTAAAGAAAGAAAATGTTAAAAGTACATTCTTTGTCGTAGGACAAAATGTTAAAAATTACCCTGCTTTAACTAAACGCATAGTAGATGAAGGACATACCATTGCTAACCATACCTGGCACCATTGGTATCATCAAATGAACCCTCAAGTAGCAGCTTATGAAGTAGCAAATACAACAGATATTATTTTAAAAACCACAGGGGTGAAAACAAGTTTATTTCGTCCACCTGGTGGTAACATGAGGAACGGGGTAGCTAGTTATGCTAGAAGTAACAAGTATGCAATTATTATGTGGTCTTCTGACTCTATAGACTACTCGCGTCCTGCTGTACCTAGACTACTTAATAATATTTTCAAATCAGCAAGACCAGGCGGTATTGTATTAATGCATGATGGGGGTGGCGATCGCTCACATACAGTCAAAGCACTACCAGAAATTATTAGTAGGTTTCGTAAACAAGGTTATAAATTTGTCACAATTCCTGAATTACTAGAAATGAAAGACCAGGAAAGTGAGAAAATAGCACAACAGCAGGAATTAAAACCGAAAAATTAATAAAAATTAATAAAAATTAATAAAAATTAATGAAAATTGTAGGTTGGGTGTAAAAACCCAACATTACCCTACAATTATATAGCAATTGCCGTTTAATTAAGGTTTAAGTAGTAATAATCAAACGCAGATGGACGCAGATAAGAACCGCATCCTACCAATGTGCCAGTTGTGTAAGTCCTGGCGTATTTTCTAACTAAGATTTGAGGATTTACAGCAGTTTCCGATATTCTGAGGTACAGATATTAATGATAAAATCTTTGTAGTGCGGGCATCTTACCCGCTAATATTGTACCTCAAACAGAAGGAATGTGCTGTAAGATGGGGTTTATATACGCCATCTTCAAACCACATTTACATCTAGACAGATGTGAGTTGTTTTTCTTCAACCTTAGCTTCTGGACTTTCCGCTTCAGAAGGTGGTACTAATTGCCAGAACTTAGACAAATATTCATGCCAATTATCAAGAATTAACTTAGCTTTTTCTGAACCTGTACGCTCATAATGGGCTTTTATTAAATCCTGTAACTGCTTAATTCCAGCTTGGGATGTAACTTTTTGTACTTTCACAATTGTCTTATTAACCAAAGCAGGGAAAGTTCCATCTTCATCCAAGAAATAACCCAAACCACCAGTCATACCTGCTCCTACGTTACGACCAACTTTACCTAACACTACAATTACGCCACCTGTCATATATTCGCAACAGTGATCTCCCGTACCTTCCACTACTGCCGTACCCTTAGAATTACGGACAGCGAAACGTTCACCACTTTTACCGTTAGCAAATAAACTACCTCCCGTAGCACCATAAAGGCAAGTATTACCAATAATCACATTTTCGGCGGGGTTGTAGGTAGCATCTGCGGGAGGTTTAATGATAATTTCCCCTCCATTCATCCCTTTGCCCACATAGTCGTTAGCCTCACCAATTAATGTTAAGGTGAGACCGTTAATATTAAACGCGCCGAAACTTTGCCCCACACTACCGGAGAAGTTGAGGTTTATATTGCCTTTAAAACCGTCATCACCGTAAGCGATCGCAATTAAACCAGATAATCTCGCGCCCACAGTTCTATCGGTATTCACCACAGACATAGTTTTACTAACTAGACTGTGATTAGATATTGCTGCCTTAATACTTTCATCAGCAATAATTTGATCATCTAAAACAATACCATTACCATGAACTTTCTCATGTTCTAACCAACTTCTATCAGTGCGAGTATCTGGTAGTTGAGTTAAACAGTCTAAATTCACAGATTGAGTTTTTGTCAACTTTGCATCATTACGTAAAGTTAGTAAATCAGCACGCCCAGTAATTTCTGATAACGAACGATAACCTAACTTAGCCAATAAACTGCGAACCTCTTCTGCGACAAAGTAGAAAAAATTAACAACGTGTTCTGGCATACCTGTGAAGCGTTTCCGTAGTTCCTCTTTCTGAGATGCGACACCTACAGGACAGTTGTTAGTATGACATACCCGCGCCATAATACAACCTTCCGCAATCATGGCAATTGAGCCAAAACCAAACTCTTCCGCACCCATTAAAGCACCCATGATCACATCCCAGCCAGTTTTTAACCCGCCATCTACTCGTAAAATAACGCGATCGCGCAATTTATTTTCTAGTAATACTCGATGTACTTCAGTTAAACCCAGTTCCCAAGGACTTCCAGCGTGTTTAATAGAAGATAGGGGAGATGCACCAGTACCGCCATCATGTCCAGAAATTTGGATAATATCCGCATTAGCTTTAGCTACACCTGCTGCAATTGTACCAATGCCCACTTCAGACACCAATTTTACAGAAACTTGTGCTTGAGGGTTAATTTGATGCAGGTCAAAAATCAACTGTGCCAAATCTTCGATAGAGTAAATATCATGGTGAGGTGGGGGTGAAATCAGCGTTACACCAGGTTTAGAACGACGTAACATAGCTATGTATGGACTTACCTTTGGTCCTGGTAACTGTCCACCTTCACCGGGTTTTGCACCTTGAGCGACTTTAATTTCCAGTTGTGTAGCTGTAGCCAAATATTCAGGAGTGACACCAAAACGTCCTGATGCAATTTGTCGAATAGAACTAGCAGCAGTATCACCATTTCTCAAACCTTTGAGATGGGGTAAAGTGGGAGACTTGCCAGACTCATCCACATCGTGTAATGTGCCGTATCTAATCGGATCTTCTCCACCTTCACCCGAATTAGACTTACCACCAATGCGATTCATAGCGATCGCTAAAGTTTCATGTGCCTCTCGTGACAAAGCACCTAAAGACATACCTCCAGTACAGAACAATTTAACAATTTCAGTGACCGATTGTACCTCATCTATAGAAATTGGTGAGCGATCACTGCGAAAATCTAATAAATCGCGTAACGCTGTCACAGGTCTACTTTCAAGATACTGTTTATAAACCTCGTAATGATCATATTTTTGATCCTTAACAGCCTTATGCAAAGCCTTAGCCATATCAGGATTATTAACATGATACTCCCCACCAGGACGATACTGCACAAAGCCTAAATTTGCCAACTTCTTAGTTGTCAACTCAGGGAACGCCTGACAATGGAAAGATAACACCTCCTGCGCCAGATCCTCCAGACTCAAACCTCCAATACGGGATGCAGTACCTCTAAAACCCACAAACAACAGATCACCACCAATACCAATAGCTTCAAATATCTGTGCCGCTTGATAACTAGAAAGTAGAGAAATACCCATCTTAGAAAGGATTTTCAACAAACCAGACTCTACCGACTGGCAATAATTTCTGATAGCCTCCGCCCAAGTTAAAGCAGCGATCTTACCCCTTTCCATAAACTGTTGCGTTCTTGGTTCATGCCACCACGCGCTTACAGTATCTAACGCCATATAAGGACAAACAGCACCAGCACCATACCCTAACAAACAAGCAAAATGATGGGTACTCCAACATTGGGCAGTATCTACTACTAAAGAAGTTTGCATCCGTAAACCTTGGGCAATTAAGTAATGATGCACAGCCCCCACAGCTAACAAAGGAGGAATATAAGTATATTCTGCATTAATACCATTACCAGAGCGATCGCTTAAAATGATAATTTTTGCACCAGCACGTACAGACTCAGCCGCTTGACGTTGTAAAGATTCCACAGCAACCTTTAACCCATCCTTACCAGCAGCAATAGGGAATAAAGTAGATAATTCAGCCGTACCAAAACCCGAAAGTTTGATAGCCTCTAACTGAGACTGGGTAAGTACAGGAGACTCCAACTTAATTCTTTTCGCGTATTCTGGTTTAGGTTCTAACAAATTACCACGTTCACCCAACTCCACCGTTAAAGACATCACCAACTTTTCCCGCAAAGGGTCAATGGGAGGATTTGTGACTTGAGCAAAACGCTGTTTAAAATAGTCATAGAGTAAATGGGGTTTACTGGACAACACAGCCAAAGGAATATCATCCCCCATACAAAAAGTTGGTTCAGCACCCGTACTTGCCATAACGTGAATAACCATATCCACATCTTCATTAGTATAGCCAAAAGCTATTTGTTGCTGTAACAAACTTTCACGATCAATCTTTTCTGCTGCATAATGACTATTACCATTAGCAGAAGAATTACTTAATGTTTGCAAATCTTGACGATATTCCTTTAACCATGCACCGTAAGGATGTTTTTTGGCAATACGCTGTTTAATTTCCCAATTTTTTAGCACCTCTTGGGTATTCAAGTCCACAGCGATCATTTGTCCTGGTCCGAGTCTTCCCTTTTCCACAATATTAACTTCAGGAAAATCTACCACACCTGCTTCCGAACCAACCACGATATAATCATCTTTGGTAATCACATAACGAGCAGGTCTCAAACCGTTTCTATCTAAAGTTGCACCTACCTGTTTGCCATCACTAAAAACTAATAAAGCTGGACCGTCCCAAGCCTCTTGCAAACCACTATAGTACTCGTAAAAATCCACAATTTCGGGGTATTCAACTAAGGAAGGTTGATTTTTATATGCTTCTGGAACCATTACCATCAAACCCTCTAACGGGCTACGTCCTGAACGTACCAGCAACTCTAATACATTATCTAAAGTTGCCGAATCACTATTATTCACATTTACTACAGGTTTAAGTTCATCAAATCTATCTTCCCAGATAGGATGACTTAAAGTAGCTTCCCTAGCCATCATCCAGTTAATATTACCCAACAACGTATTAATTTCTCCATTATGTCCCAACAACCGCATAGGTTGAGCTAAAGGCCATTTGGGCATAGTATTGGTACTAAATCGGCGATGATATACAGCATAAGGTACAATAAAAGCTGGGTTTTTTAAATCCTCATAAAAATCACCTAACACAGCCGAACGCACCATACCTTTATACACTATCGTGCGAGTAGATAAAGAACACACATAAAAATCATCGGAAATTTTACTACCCGCTTGCATAATTCTGCGACGAGCAATATATAGTTCTCTTTCTAACTCATCACCACTTTTATCAGCACAGTGAATAATAAATTGTTCTATTTGTGGTTGATTTTCTCTAGCTTGCACACCTAAAGATTCAGGACGCACAGGAACAACACGCCAAGCTAATATGTTTAAACTTTCTTCTTTTGCTACCTTCTCCACGTTAGCCCTTGCTGCTGCTGCTAAATTAGCATCTTGTGGTAAAAATACCATGCCCACAGCCATATTACCAAGAGACGTAAAATCAATTTCCGTATAAATTTGTTTCAATAATTCCCAAGGAATAGCAGTTAGTATTCCCGCACCATCACCAGAGTCCTGATCCGCACTACAGCCTCCACGATGTTCTAAACAAGTTAAAGCATTTAATGCTTGTTGAAGAATTTGATGACTAGCAATATTACGACGATGAGCAATAAAACCTACACCACAAGCATCTCTTTCTTCTACTAACCACCTTTGTCCAGGATAGGTATCTTGAATTTCCATATTATTGATATTATTGACTGTTGTAATATTTTGACCCTGATTCATGACTTGATCATTCATAGTTTATTTCTAGTCCCTGAAATTTTGTTGATGTGATTGAAAAACGTAAAATGTCAACTTGCTGAATTTTTGACTGGTAAAGACTTTCGCCCTCTGGTATGAGTTAAAGTACGTTAGAGGTGATATTTTGGCAACAATTAACATATTTTCCATACCTGAATCACTCTGCAACAGATGTTCACAGCAATACTCAGCTTTAGTTCTCACTTGATAAAAATACATAATTGTCCAAACTGTCCAACCACAAATTATAGAGAGCAAAATTCCAGTTTTAGCTTGACATTTCGCCAAAACTGTGTAAATTTCATCTATTGATTGTGTATGCACTAGCTAAGATGAATATTGTCACAACCCGCACTTCTTCCCATGCAGCCTAAAACCCATAATTATACTATATGGCCATTTGACAATTCCTAAAAATATATTAAGGTCTATATTTCGACTGCTATTGAACCACCAATAATGGTACGTTCTAGGAATTATTCTCAGAATACGACCATACTCATCTTTGATCACGATGGATATTTGTGTTTTCCACTGTAAACTTTACAACTATACACTGTTAGTCGCTAAGTAAATCGTATTATTTGCAACAATTATTACTAGTATTTTTAGCTGTATAATTGTCTTTGAGTTTTACAAGAGACAAAACCCCAATATGAATAATATCACGTTTGTTTCCCAAAAAGCAATGGTTTTTTTAATAGTTACAATTTTTTTATCAAGATGATGGAATTACCGAATGAATAGATATAGAATCATCAATGATCAATGTCAATATCCAGGGAACAGGAACAGCGGACATCAAGATTTCATCAAATATTGACCATTATTATAACGTTTCCTAGTCTAATGAACTACAAAACTAGCTTTATAACTCACTTGAATGAATATTGAATAATAATTCAATATACCTTAACCATCTTGCATAGATTACATAACTTACTCAAAATTTACCACAAAGCCATTCCGCAAGCCAGTGTTATTCTTGAGTGCAACACGAGGATCAGGGTTAATTAACAGTAACTCAAACGCTAACAATTACTAACAATTACCTACTTATGCTTACTGTACAAAGTCACACCTCTAAACTATATGGCAGTAAGTTAGCAGTTGTGGATAGATTTTATCCTAGCAGTAAAACTTGCTCTGATTGTGGAGAGAAACAATCTCAATTACCACTATCACAAAGAGTGTTTAAATGTGGTAAATGCGGTTTTGAGTGTGACAGAGATTTAAACGCGGCAACAAATTTAAAAAAGAAGTGGTCAGTGACATTGTCGAACTGCGGTTAGACTAACCGTGTTAGCCTGTGGACTAGATAGGCTAATGTGCAGCACTCACTGTATAATTAAAAAACCTGAAGTTACAGTAGCACAAGCATCTTGCTTGTATTAATTATTCAAGTTAAAGGAACAACAGCTTAGTGCCGACACTTCTAGGATAAAGCAGGAAGAAAAAGGGAACTTTTGTTAGCATTAGTTAGCTTTTTTATATCAGAAAAAGTCAAAATTCTTGATTCTGACTACTGACTACTGACTACTAATTACTGGTTACTATAATTATGTTATTACTCTTTTCTACCTTGCTGTCTTTCACAACAGCCTATCCACACTCTAATCAGAACATTTCTAAATTAGCCATTGTCTATCAAAATAAATTATTACCTATCCCAGAAAAATCCATCAGTAAAAGTTCTCCACAATTGACTTCCTTATCTACTCCCATCATGGGTAATAGAATAACTCTTAATGGTCGTACATTACCAGGAATGTGGATACAACAACAGGATCAGTCTGGTCAAATTAGGACTTATATTAATGATGGAGCAATCCGACAATTATGGGGAATAGATTTATTAAACACTAATAATCCTAAACTTCAACCAATACAATGGTTTTCTTCTCGTAACAACCCAATTATTTTAACAGCGCAACTTTCCAGAGGATACCGCTATGTAGATATTACCAAATTAGCTCAAGCAGCAAAATGGCAAATAGAAACACAAGATAACAGTACTAACAACTTAGTAATTAATACTCCCATATCACAAATTACCAACATTCGTCAAGGTAAAGTAAATACAGGAGATAGATTAGTATTGGATATGAACTTACCCACACCTTGGCAAATTAGACAAGAATTACCAGTTAAAAAAGTAATTGATCCTGATGAAATAATTCCTAATACCAATCCTAACATACCTAAAAAACCAGCAGTTCGAGAGTGGACAATTACCCTCGATGGTATTATTGATCCTAACATAATTCAACGTTATAACTCACAAACAGAACCAACAGCTAAATTAACAATACCAACACCCACATCTACCAAAGAAACATCAAAACTATCACAAGTAGAACTTCCTAAGATAATTAGCAAAATTGAAGTTGTTAATAATAAAACTGTTATTCGTTTACAAGTTGCCTTTGGTCAATCTTTACAAATTAATACACTTAATAAACCTTATCGTATAGTAATTGACTTACGTGAAGATGCTTTATTACCAAAGAGTATAGCTTGGGCGCAGGGATTACAATGGCAACAACAATTTATTAAAATAGACAAAGATCGTTTTCCTGTAGTTTCCTTACTTATTAATCCTCGTACAGTAGGTTTAAGCATCAAACCAATAATAAGTAATAATAAAAGCGTCACAGGAACAGCACCGCTTTTACAAACCGCTCAAAACAACATAGCAGTAGCAGCGATTAACGGTGGTTATTTTAACCGTAACAATAAACTACCATTAGGAGCAATTCGTAGAGATCAACAATGGATATCAGGACCAATATTGAATCGGGGAGCGATCGCCTGGAATAATAGAGGACAATTCTATTTTGGCCGTCTCACACTTATAGAAACCCTGACCACAGACAATAACCAAACCTTACCAGTCATTTTACTAAATACTGGCTATATACAGCGTGGAATTGCTCGTTATACCACAGCTTGGGGAAAAACATACACACCACTAACCGATAATGAAATAATCTTCATCATCGAAAATAATCAAATTACAAATAAAATAGCAGCCGGAAAAGCAGGAATAACACCTATACCAATTCCTGAAAATGGATATCTGCTGACTTATCGTAATAGCACCAACACAGAAACAGGAACATTAAACATTGGTACAAAAGTTAATCTTACCAGCAACACTACACCCCCAGAATTTAATCAATATGACCATATAATTGGTGCAGGACCATTATTAGTGCAAAATAAACAAATAGTTCTTAATGGAGAAGCGGAAAAATTCAGTCCTGCATTTATGAAAGGTCAAGCAGTGCGTAGTAGTATATGTACACTCAGCAATGGTAACTTATTAATTGTAGCTGTAAATACCCGTGCTGGAGGTGCAGGACCAACATTAGCAGAACAAGCAAAAATAATGCAAAATATGGGATGTGTCCATGCGTTAAATTTAGATGGGGGTAGTTCCACAACTTTATATTTAGGAGGACAGCTATTAGATCGTACACCGAATACAGCCGCAAGCGTACATAATAGTATTGGTATTTTTTTAGAAGAGAAATAGCTATCAGCTATCAGCACTTCCCACTCCTCAAAGTTAACAAAAAGCTGTATTTCCCAAGATAAAGATTTTATGTAAAAACCACTATGTTAACTGCTTTAAGATTAGAATTTCATCTTAGCCAAGCCAGGGAATTAATTCCCTGTCTCATAGCTGAATTACGTTAAAACCAACTCCCGACTCCCCACTACTAAAACTTATATCAACATCAAACAATTATGGCTATATTATCAGAAACCAAAACAAGTCCCGCCATTACCTTGACTAAAAATGTATCATCTAGTGAAATGCGTCCTTGGGGTTCATTTACAATCTTAGAAGAAGGGCGAGGATATAAAATAAAACGTATTGAAGTGAACCCTGGACATCGCTTAAGTTTACAAATGCACCATCATCGTAGTGAGCATTGGATAGTAGTGTCAGGAACAGCTAAAGTAACTTGTGGTAATCAAGAAATACTATTAAATAACAATCAATCAACTTATGTACCTCAATGTACAGTACATCGTTTAGAAAATCCAGGAGTCATTCCCCTAGTTCTCATAGAAGTACAAAATGGTGAATATTTAGGAGAAGATGATATTATTCGCTATCAAGATGATTATGCTCGTAATCAGAAATAGCTATCAGTAGTCAGCCGTCAGGAGTTGGGAGTGAGAATAAAAAATTTTCTCCCCTGATACCTGTACTCCATTACCTGATAAATTAGGATTAGCCAACCTGTTCATTTTCTTTGCAAATTGCATGATTCATTTGAGTATAGCAGCCACTCATGAGATAAAACGTTTACAGTCTAAGCAACCAACAAAAAACCTATTACGCTTACAAATTAAATCAGGAGGTTGTGCTGATTGGCTTTATGACCTTTCCTTTGATAAAATAGTAAGACCTGAAGATCAGCGTTTTGACATAAACGGTATTTCCTTAGTTATAGATACTACAAGTCTAAATTATATTCAAGACTTATTAGTAGATTATTCAGAAGACTTAATGGGAGGTGCTTTCCGTTTTCATAACTCCCAAGCCACATCTACCTGTGGATGTGGAAATTCATTCTCAGTAAATGCTGGTTAATTAAGCTAATGTGCAGCACTCACTGTATAGTTACAGTAGCACAAGCATCTTGCTTGTATTAATTATTCAAGTTAAAGGCACAACAGCTTATCAAGTGCGCGGTGTGCAGTGCTATAGCACTACGCGTTAAGGTTAGGAAAGTTGTAAAGATTGAAACTGAATCATAGCTCAATTGTGTATTCTAAATACTACATTCTTAATTGTGTGTAGTGGTATAAACCGCTCCTGACTCCTGACTCCTCTTGCCAAAATTATTGACAAAAAAACCAGAAAAAAGATATAATTAGGATTTGTTAAAACTTAGACCAATAAAGCAGCATCACGCGCTGTAACTCATGCCAACTATACAGCAGCTAATCCGTAGTGAGCGCGAACTAGCGCGTCAGAAAACGAAATCTCCCGCTCTGAAACAATGTCCTCAACGCCGAGGAGTATGTACCAGAGTTTTTACGACCACACCTAAAAAGCCTAATTCAGCCCTCCGCAAAGTGGCTAGGGTCAGACTAACATCAGGGTTTGAAGTCACAGCTTACATTCCCGGTATTGGTCATAACCTCCAAGAACACTCTGTGGTAATGATTAGAGGTGGTCGGGTAAAAGATTTACCGGGGGTAAGATATCACATCATTCGTGGTACTTTAGATACAGCCGGAGTGAAAGACCGTAAACAAGGTCGTTCCAAATATGGAACTAAACGCCAAAAAGCGAAAAAATAAGTAGTTGGCGGTTAATCGCTGAATACGGTTAATCGTCATTACTCAAGATAGGATCAGTCAGAAAGTTAAGCAGAGTTTTTTCATAACAATTAAGCTGCACACCGTCATAAGTGAGCCCTGGCCAGAATTTATGAGAGTGTAACCTGTTCTAAATCTATAGATAATCCTGTCAACGATAACAAAACTTGAATTTAATTTGTAATTAATTTTTAAAGTTGATGCTGTTGTCGTCTTGTGTATTTAGTTTTTTGTAAGTCAAAAGATTAATTTCATCAGACTCTCACTAAAAACTAAAATTTAGGAAATTTAAGCGGCTAAAATACCGCTTTTAGTTTCCCTTGTGCTGATACCATAGAAATTCTCAGATCAATTTTTGTGATCAATTTTTTGGTCAAATTCCCAATTCAAGGATGAAGTATGTCTCGTCGTGGAGTTAGTCAAAGGCGGCCAGTACCGCCGGACTCAGTATACAATAGTCGTCTTGTCAGCATGATCATGCGACGGATAATGCGTCATGGCAAAAAATCCATTGCTGCTAGAATAGTTTATGATGCTTTCAAAACTATTGAAGAAAGAACAGGTGGCAACCCCCTGGAAACCTTTGAAAAAGCGGTACGGAATGCAACCCCATTAGTAGAAGTAAAAGCCCGCCGTGTAGGTGGTGCGACTTATCAAGTGCCAATGGAAGTACGTACAGATAGAGGTACAACCTTAGCATTGCGATGGTTAGTACAGTTTTCTCGTCAGCGTCCAGGAAAAACAATGGCTGGAAGATTAGCAAATGAGTTGATGGACGCAGCTAATGAAACAGGTAATGCTATCCGTAAGCGCGAAGAAACGCATCGGATGGCGGAAGCTAATAAAGCATTTGCACACTATCGTTACTAAGTAAGGAACGGTATATCGCCTAGTTGCAAGCGGTATATCGTATAATTGTCAGAGCAGACGGTTTCCGTAAGAAAAAGTATAGAATCTTCACAAAGATTAATATACAAGATGTCATTCAATAAAAACGATAGGAGGTAACTGTGGCACGGACTAACCCGCTAGAAAAAGTACGCAATATCGGTATTGCGGCGCACATAGATGCGGGAAAAACAACAACAACAGAGAGAATATTATTTTACTCTGGGATTATTCATAAAATCGGTGAAGTTCACGAAGGAACAGCCGTAACAGACTGGATGGAGCAGGAGCGGGAACGGGGAATTACCATCACTGCTGCTGCAATTAGTACCGCATGGAAAGATCATCAAATTAACATTATTGATACTCCTGGTCACGTAGACTTCACCATAGAAGTGGAACGTTCTATGCGAGTATTAGATGGTGTGATAGCTGTATTTTGTTCCGTAGGTGGTGTACAACCTCAGTCGGAAACAGTATGGCGGCAAGCGGATCGCTACAAAGTGCCTCGCATTGCCTTTATTAATAAAATGGATCGCACAGGAGCGAACTTCTATAGAGTTCATGATCAAATGCGCGATCGCCTGCGTGCAAATGCCATTGCTATTCAATTACCCATCGGTAGTGAAACAGAATTTCAAGGTATTGTGGACTTGGTAAAAATGTGTGCGTATATTTACACAAATGACCAAGGAACAGACATTCAGGAAACAGAAATTCCCGCTGAATTAGCAGCAAAAGTAGCAGAGTATCGGACAAAGCTGGTAGAAGCAGTAGCAGAAACAGATGATGCTCTGATGAACAAATACTTTGAAGGGGAAGAACTGACAGAAGCAGAAATTCGTGCTGCCCTACGTAAAGGTACAATTGACGGTACAATAGTACCCGTTCTTTGTGGTTCAGCCTTTAAAAACAAAGGTGTGCAATTAATGTTGGATGCAGTAGTGGACTATCTACCAGCACCTACAGAAGTACCACCAATTCAAGGTACACTCCTGAATGGTGATACAGTAGAACGTCATGCTGATGATAACCAACCCCTAGCGGCTCTGGCCTTCAAAATTATGGCAGATCCCTATGGTCGTCTCACCTTTATTCGTGTTTATTCTGGTGTCCTGAAAAAAGGTAGCTACGTTCTTAACGCTAGTAAGAATAAAAAAGAACGCATTTCTCGCTTGGTGCTGATGAAAGCAGACGAGCGGCAAGACGTGGATGAATTGCGAGCAGGGGATCTGGGAGCGGCAGTAGGATTAAAAGACACCTTGACAGGAGACACATTATGTGACGAAGGATCACCAGTAATTCTGGAATCCTTGTTTATCCCTGAACCTGTGATCTCAGTGGCGGTGGAACCCAAAACTAAGAATGACATGGATAAGCTGTCAAAAGCACTACAATCACTATCAGAAGAAGATCCTACTTTCCGTGTGAGTGTTGATCCAGAAACTAACCAAACTGTAATCGCTGGGATGGGTGAATTACACCTGGAAATTCTGGTAGATCGGATGTTGCGGGAATTTAAGGTAGAAGCTAACGTGGGCGCGCCTCAAGTAGCTTACCGGGAAACTATCCGTAAACCAGTGACCAGAATAGAAGGTAAATTCATCCGTCAAAGTGGTGGTAAAGGTCAATACGGCCATGTGGTGATTGACTTAGCACCAGGGGAACCAGGTACCGGTTTTGAATTTGTTTCTAAGATCGTCGGTGGTTCTGTACCCAAAGAATATGTCGGTCCTGCAGAACAGGGCATGAAAGAATGTTGTGAATCTGGTGTAGTTGCTGGATATCCCATCATTGATGTCAAGGCTACTTTGGTAGATGGTTCTTACCACGATGTGGACTCTTCAGAAATGGCTTTTAAAATCGCAGGTTCAATGGCGATGAAAGAAGCAGTATCTAAGGCTTCACCTGTGCTTTTAGAACCTATGATGAAGGTGGAAGTAGAAATACCTGAAGACTTTATGGGGACTGTGATCGGTGATTTAATCTCTCGCCGAGGACAGATTGAAAGCCAAACTACTGAAAATGGACTGGCTAAAGTGGCATCAAAAGTTCCACTGGCAACTATGTTTGGTTACGCTACGGATATCCGCTCCAAAACCCAAGGTCGAGGCATTTTTACGATGGAGTTCAGCCACTACGAAGAAGTACCTCGTAGCGTGGCAGACGGCATCATTGCTAAAAGTAAAGGCAACGCATAATTAGCATAATTAGAATTACAAAAGGAAACAACTATTCATGGCACGCGAAAAGTTTGAACGGAAGAAACCTCACATTAATATCGGTACTGTTGGTCACGTTGACCATGGTAAAACCACTTTAACAGCAGCTATTACCATGACTTTGGCCGCTATGGGTCAAGCTGTGGCTAAGGGTTATGACCAAATTGATAACGCTCCTGAAGAAAAAGCACGGGGTATTACAATTAATACTGCTCACGTTGAGTATGAAACTGAACAACGTCACTATGCTCACGTAGACTGTCCAGGTCACGCTGACTATGTGAAAAACATGATCACTGGTGCAGCACAAATGGATGGTGGTATCCTAGTGGTGGCTGCTACAGATGGTCCTATGCCCCAAACCCGTGAACACATCCTCTTAGCTAAACAAGTAGGTGTTCCTAGCTTGGTGGTTTTCTTGAATAAAGAAGATTTAATGGATGACCCAGAATTATTAGAATTGGTAGAATTAGAACTGCGTGAATTGCTTTCTAGCTACGATTTCCCAGGTGATGATATCCCCATTATTAAAGGTTCTGGTCTCCAAGCTCTTGAAGCAATGACCGCTAACCCCAAAACCCAACGCGGTGAAAACCCCTGGGTAGACAAAATCTATGAACTCATGGATGCTGTAGATTCTTATATCCCCACTCCAGAGCGTGATGTAGATAAGCCCTTCTTGATGGCGGTAGAAGACGTATTCACCATTACTGGTCGTGGTACAGTGGCTACTGGTCGGATTGAACGTGGTAAGGTGAAAGTTGGTGATACCGTTGAGTTAATTGGTTTAAGAGATACTCGCAGTACCGCCGTTACCGGAATCGAAATGTTCAAGAAGAGCTTGGATGAAGGCATGGCTGGTGACAATGCTGGTGTGTTACTACGTGGTTTGAAGAAAGAAGACGTAGAACGCGGTATGGTAATCGCTAAACCCGGTTCTATTACTCCTCATACTCAGTTTGAAGGTGAAGTTTACGTTCTCACTGATAAAGAAGGTGGCCGCAAAACTCCATTTTTCGCCGGTTATCGTCCTCAGTTCTATGTGCGTACCACTGATGTAACTGGTACAATTAAAACTTTTACCTCTGATGATGGTAAGGCAGTGGAAATGGTTATGCCTGGCGATCGCATTAAGGTGACTGTAGAATTAATTACCCCTATTGCCATTGAACAAGGTATGCGTTTCGCTATTCGTGAAGGTGGTCGCACCATCGGCGCAGGTGTTGTTGCCAAAATCCTTAAATAACACCTTTTTTGTTTAAAAACAAGGGAGCAGAGATGTTCATTTTCGTCTCTGCTTTTTAGCCGTCAGCAGTTAATAACAGCACAGAGTAGGAAGCACAGAAGAAAATTACTTATTCTGACTCCTTGAACTCCTGACTCCTTTATCTCCTCATTTATACAATTCACAGAACCAGGAAAACTAAAAATGGCAACTTTACAGCAGCAAAAGATTAGAATTCGTTTAAAGGCTTTTGACAGACGCTTATTAGATACATCTTGCGAGAAGATTGTTGATACCGCTAACCGTACTAATGCCACAGCTATTGGACCAATTCCTTTACCAACAAAACGTAAGATTTATTGCGTACTTAGATCCCCTCACGTAGATAAAGATTCCCGCGAACATTTTGAAACTCGTACTCATCGCCGTATTATTGATATCTACCAGCCTTCTTCTAAAACTATTGACGCGCTGATGAAGTTGGATTTACCCTCTGGTGTGGATATTGAAGTCAAGTTATAAGTTATTATAGCTATCAGCAGTCAGCTTATGGCTAACGCCCCCAAGGGTACAGCTATGAGCTATAAGAATTGCTTTATAAGTAAAGTAATTATAAGCAAGATAATTTAAACAAGATCCTCAACAAGAAGATCCCCGCCTTCTTAAAGAAGTCGGGGATCTGAAATTTTTGACTAATAATTTTGATTAATTGATTATGACTAAATGATCACAATAAAAACTATTATTCTGTGATTATTCTGCTATTTTTCTATATATAGTAATCGTCAATCTGCAAATCTAAATTTAAAAGTATAAAATATAATATTGAAAATATACCTGTAAATTTATACCCAATTACAATGACTTCTTCTTCTAAAATTGCTGTCCGTGAATTACCTTTGTTTCCTTTACCAGAGGTAGTGCTTTTCCCTACTCGACCATTACCTTTACACATTTTTGAGTTTCGCTACCGAATTATGATGAATACAATTTTGGAAAGCGATCGCCGTTTTGGTGTGTTAATGTTTGATCCGGTAAAGGGTACAATCGCTAATGTGGGTTGTTGTGCGGAAATTCTCCATTATCAGCGCTTACCAGATGATCGCATGAAAATGTTAACTTTAGGACAACAAAGATTTCGGGTTTTAGAATATGTCAGAGAAAAACCCTATCGTGTGGGTTTGGTAGAATGGATTGAAGATCATCCACCATCTAAAGATTTACGTCCTTTAGCTGCGGAGGTGGAACAATTATTAAAAGATGTGGTACGTCTTTCTGCTAAGTTGACAGAACAGGATATTGAATTACCTGATGATTTACCAGATTTACCTACTGAGTTATCCTATTGGGTAGCAAGTAATCTTTATGGTGTTGCTCCTGAACAACAATCTTTGTTAGAAATACAGGATACAGTAGCTCGTTTGGAACGAGAAGCGGAAATTTTAACTTCTACTCGTAATCATTTAGCAGCGCGTTCTGTTCTCAAAGATACTTTTAATGAAATGGAATAGTTATCAATAATAAGATACCCGATTTCTTTTTTGATTTTGTAAATAACTTGTGAATCACTAGTTAGTAAATTATGAGTCAATAATAAGAAGTTGGGGATCTCAAGATTAATTCAATATTAATTATTTGAGGTGAAATGATGGTTATTGCTAATGTTAATCCACCTATGATAACTCCAGAAGTGATAACAACTCATTTGACTTTAGATGAGTACAGAACAATGGAGGAAACTGCTACAGAACGTCATGAATATTATAATGGAAAGATAATTAATATGCCAGGTGGTTCAGAAGTTCATAGTCGTATTGCTGTAAATATTACTTCTTTCCTGAGTTTTACTCTACGAGATACTAATTTTCAAGTTTATAATGGTGATTTAAGAATTTGGATTCCTAATTTTAATCATGGAACTTATGCGGATGTTTTTGTAATTAATGGTGAACCACAATTTAATGATCATCGCAGTGATGAAATTCTCAACCCTTTATTAATTATTGAGGTGCTTTCTCCTTCCACTGAAGGTTATGATAGAGGAGATAAATTCAGAAGATATCGCTCTCTTGCTAGTTTTTGTGAATATGTCCTGGTTAGTCAATTTGAACCTTATATTGAACAATATTATAAAGAACAACATGAAAATAATGATCACTGGGAATGGCGATTTTATGATCAGATAGATCAATCAATTTTTCTGCGTAGTTTAAATGTGGAAATTGCTTTACAAGAAATTTACCGACGGGTGAAATTAGCTTAGTTAAAATGTTGAGAAAAGATAATATAAAAATTATTAAATAATTATTAAATAATTATAAATTATGACCACAATTATCCTCAAAAATACAGAATATGGTTGGATTTTTACCGAAGAGAAACTTCTACAAGATTTTATTTGCGAGAATTTAGAAAATAGCTTAGATATAACCCACATTCCGCACCCTCAACTGTCACAGATCAAAAAAGCCATTGAAGTAGTACATAATAACTAAAGGTCACTCAAAAATTAAGAGGCTTAATGAGAATAAATAGCATTAAAAATGAGAGGA
>NZ_JACJPV010000058.1 GCF_014696225.1 Anabaena sp. FACHB-1237
TGTAGATGTCTATGTTGCATTGTGCTGTCGAGAGTTTAGTAATTTCTCTCATTCTCCCATACCGATTACTAGACGACCCTTATTTATCAATGCACTATTTTTTTATTCTGTCAATGCGTAAGTCCTATAGAAGTAATAATTTTAGATGTTAAATCCCAAATAACTTGACGACGTAAACGTTCACCATAAGCTGAGAAAATGCGTAATGTTGCAGATCGAATTTGATGAAGTGAGGCATACTCCAAAATAGCTAATTCTTCCATGTATTTATGGTAGCCATAAGAAGAAACTGGTTTAATTGGTGTATTCTCATTGATCGGTAGTGCTACAGGATTGCCATAAACAGATGCACTTGAGAAGCTGATAAAAACACAATCAGAAGCAAATTTACGAATTGCATCTAGTAGCGTAATAACTAAAGCTGTTGATTTTAATACTTCCTGTAGTTGTAGGGTGTGTCAGATATCAACAATCTGTTTATTTGCAGTATTTATGCAGTCTGACGCACCCTACCAATATGCCAGTTGCGTAAGTCCTGCTAAAAAAGAAAAATCTACTTAATTCGCCATTCAACTCTTTTATTTTCTGAACACCAATACAATTCACAAAAATTGTATGTTGGTATATTTTTTTTTATAACCCCTACTTTTTTAAAAGTTAGATATATATAAATAATTATATTATCTGCAATCTTCTTGAAGAAAAGAAACGAGAATAGAGGATTACGCCATATTATTTTGCTAATTAGTCGTCTCCATAACAAATCTGATTCGCTGTAAATTTCTTGACAAAAACGATGATATTTTTTAATATCTAAATCCGGCACACCAATACTCGTTTTAGCACATTTATGATGCCTAATTACGCCACCAAAGGCTTTTATAAAAAGAATTCTTGCTCCCTTTGATAACATTTCTTCATAGAGAACTGTATCAAAAAGATTTGAAAATTCTTTGCGAATAACAATATTATTTTTTTGAAGAAAATCCAACCTTAAAAAGGTACTTTCTTGAGCAAAACCGCATCTATTAAACAAAATATCAACTGCAAATATTTTTCGATCAAACTTATTTGAGTTTACTAAAATTGGAGATGTCATATCCCAAGATTCTAGTCCAATAAACGCATAAATATCATATTCAGGATATTTCGCAGCAATAGTTCCTAACGACAATAATGTACCGGGAAGTAAGTAATCATCAGAATTCAACCAGTTAAATAACTCTCCAGTACACTTTTGTTTACCTTGTTGAATAGCAGCGGATGCACCATCATCAGCTTTAGAATGCCAATAAGTAAGTTTATCTTGATATTTCTTGATAATTTCAACAGAGTTATCGTTTGAATTACCATCAAGAATAATATATTCAAGGTTGGGATAGTCTTGATACAAAACAGATTGAATAGTTGTTTCAATGAACTGACCTTGATTATAGGAAGCAGTGACTAGAGAAATTTTAGGTAAATCCTTGTTTTTATTGTCCTTCATATTTTTTCTGCTTTTGGTTAGGTACCAATAAAAAATTTTCGGTTTGGATCATATGCAGTTCTATAAAAGTTAGATCCGTAATAGGTGATAAATAGGGAAGGCTGACTAATTTATAATTAATCTTGAGTGCAAAGTTTAATAAAACTTCTGGCTTACAATTGTAAACTCTTAAATTAAGAACATTCCATTCAACTAATATATAGGGTTGTTTTTCTTGAGTGCAAGTTAATGCCCCATTCAATGTTTCTATTTCAGCCCCTTCTACATCTATTTTAATCACCGAGTAACATTCATCGTTGCAGGATCAAAGACAAGCATTAAATAAAACCCTCGCTTTTGAGATTTCATAAATTAGCGATCGCTGTCAAGATCAACAAAGTATATCTCAATTGCCGCTACCGATACTTTTTTGATAACTAATGCTAACAAATACATAAGTTAAGATTGTCTCTCAACGAAGGCGTATCAACCAATGCACGTTCGCCTAGCGTGTGCGATAGCGCATAGATAAATTCCTCAAATTAACTTAATTCAGTATATTTTTGTAGCCAGTCATCCAAATCATCAATACCGTGAAAATCCAACAATGCTTCTCCCAAGTCCTCCAACTTTGATATAGGAAAACTTTTGATTTAGGTAAATTGTCAGAATCAGGATGTCCAGGATTAAAGGATAAACTTCAGACTGGACAGTTTTTCAAATTTATTGATCATTAGGTAAGCTGATACCTTGTTCCAATAACAATTGTCGTAATTTAGCTACTTCTAATTCAGCAGAATCTGCCCGTTGCTTTTCCTGTTCTGCCCGTTGCTTTTCTCGTTCTTCTGGAGTAGGCAACCAATTATTATCTTTATCATACCAACGTAACCACTGTCTAGTTAGTCCTTGATATTCTCCCTCCCATAATCCTAAACCTAATTCAGCTTCTTCTAGCCATACCCCTAATCCATTAATAGACAGCGGTTGATAACGGTTCGTTACTAAACCATAACAGTGAAACTCGTCAGTATAACGGTTATAGACAAAATAATAGGGGATTCTGAGAATTTGCTCATATACTGTCCATTTATTAGGTGGTTGATTAACTTCCCGTAAATTTCTATTTCTCCCTAAGTCTTCGTTTTCTGTTCCTGGAGATATTAATTCTACTACCACAAAGGGATATGTTCCTTCATACCAAGTAACATAGCTTAATCTTAGTTCTGTTTGTTCATAAAAACGGGATACCCCCAAAACTGCAAACCAATCTGGTCTTTTATACCATTGTGTATGCTTGCTGTCGTAGTATAAATTTAAGTCACTACCTGTAAATACACTATCTTCTGCATAAGAAGGAGGACGAAAGGTACTACGCAATAATTCTGGTTGTAAAAGGTGAAATTCGTCTGGCAACCCTGGCTCCTCTGGATCTTCGCTAGGTAAATCATACATCGTTGGCAGTGTTTGTTGAGGAGGTAATGGCTCATAGCTAGGTTTGCTATACACATCACTTTGATACATTGTTAATTATCTCCTGTATTTAATCGCTGTTGCCAAGATTCAACTATCTGCTTAATTGTCTCTTCTAAGGAAATTGTAATATCCCAGCGAGGATAATGTTCACGCATTTTTGTTAAATCGGAACAATAGCAAATCTGATCATCAATGTAGTTTTCTTCATACCTCTGCTAACCAGACCTCTAAATCTGCCAATCCGTCAAAATCTAATAGAGCTTTTGCTAGAGATTCTAATTGAGGTACTGGTAATTTCCCAATCTGTTTTGTCTGTTCTGCTGATAACTCACCAAAGTCTCGTCTTATTCGACTCAAAATTTCTGCCTTTGCCATTTCATATTAACCTCCGTTTACAAGGACTCTGGCAAGATTAGACCGAGTAACATTCATCGTTGCAGCATCAAAGACAAGCATTAAATAAAACCCTCGCTTTTGATATCTCATAAATTAGCGATCGCTTTCAAGCAAGATAAACAACGTATATCTCAATTGCTGTCACTCTAGAGTTTCAGATCCCCTACTTCCCTCAGAAGTCAGGGATCTGGGCATGATCAGATTATATATTGAGTTGCCATACCCAGGGAAGCGATCGCTTTAACTTCCCCCAATCACTTCTTTTGTTAGCAGTTTAATGAACTGCTAACCAGTCTATCAGGTCTTGTATTTGGGAAAAATCCAATAAACTTTCTCCCAATATTTCTAACTCAGTAGTGGGTAACTTCTTGATTTTCTCCCTCATAGAAAATTCTATTTCCCCAAACCTCCTAGTGAGTTGACGCAAAACAAGGACTGACTCCCCTTGTTGTAGCCCTTGTTGTAGCCCTTGTTGTAGTCCTTGTTGTAGTCCTTGTTTTTCCCCCTGTTGCAATCCTTCTTTAAGAATTTCTTCATACCACGGTGACTCTCTTAACACTGTCATATCCCACCTCATGATTTGTTGAATTAAGGGAATCTCTAAAACAAAACTAGCAAAGAATGATAATAATGGTTCTAGGTCTTTTAGTTGTTCATCTTTCCGCAGTTCTGTTACTGCAAGACGGAGGTTATTTTCACTGTTTCCACCCTGGAGAATTGGTACAAAGGGCAATAGCGTAGATATTTTTTGCTCAAACACTAGGTTAACATCTACTTCCCACAGGTTGATCACTTGATAATCTTGATAAGCCTTTATCCCTAATATTTCTGATTCATAGCGATTGGGGATTATTTGTTTAGTGCTTTGGGGGAGGATGTTAATGAGAACTGGGTATACTTTTAAGTTATAACGCTCTTCTGCTAGGGCTGTGTATGCCCGTAATCGTCGGGGCATTCTCTGATGGTAACGCAGTTGTAGTTCGTTAAGTAATAAAAATTCTCCTATTTCTGGGCTGTACACTTTGAGTAAAACGTCACTTTCTCTATCTATCCACTGAAATTCAGTGTTGAGGATTTCTTGTACTTGCAGATGGGAATGTTGGGTAATCCATTGTACCCATATATCAGGTGCTAGACTGATTAATCTTTTACTGCCTATATCTGCTTTTTTTGCCACTGGTTTTATGCGGGTATTTATGCGGGTATTTGAGATTTCATAAATTAGCGATCGCTTTTAAGATCAACCAAGTATATCTCAGGCGATTATAAGTTGGCCTTAGGGATAGATTAAAGGCGAAAATTTAGTGGTCTTCTAACCAGGTTTTTAACTCAGAAATATCCTTAAAATCAAGTAATTGATCAACCAACATTTCAATTACACTTAGTTTCAAACCCCGAATTCGGGTTTCAATGGCAGAATCTAAAGAACCAAATTGCCGTTTTAGAAGACGCAGAACGATACTCACTCCCTCTTCTTGTTTTCCTTCTTGTTTTCCTTCTTGCTTTCCTTGTTGTTTTCCTTCCTGTTGTCCTTCAGCAAAGACATCCTGATAAAAACGGGTTTGTTTGAGGTCTATGTCTGTTATTCCTATCATCTGCTGTATTTCCTCTCTACTTAAAATAGGCAGTTTATAAACCATGATAGTCTCTAGTAAATCAATCAGTTGTAATTGCAATGGTCTTTGAGTTATTTCTCCATAGGTTTCCTTGGCAATTTCTTGTGCTAAAACTGCACTTTTATCCGCAGGAGTAACAATCAGTTTTAACAACTTCAGACTAATGGGGGCATTTGCTGGAGGCTCTAATTCATTTAAGTATATACGGTGGACTCTGGAACTTGCCAATAAAAAGTCATAGTGGCAGGTTTTTCCTGTTTCTGTCTGACGATTGGGATAAATAACTACTCCTTGCCAGGGGTTGGGGGGGTCAAATTGACGCAGGTAAAGGAATATTTCGCTAAAAAAGCGGTGATAAAATAGTTTATCTGTTTGAAATTGGACTTCTACAAAAAATAGAGGGGAATTGTGGTCGTTTTCCGGTGGTGAAAATACTCCGTCCAGACGAAAGGCTGTTTGTTTTATTTCTACTGACTTGAATTTGTAATTACTGTTAACGGGGGTAAATTTGAGCAGATCAAACAGTAGTGGCGGAAATGTTTGGAATAATCGGTAAAATAGACTATCTGTTTTCAAGTTTTTATAATTTTATTATTTAAGTATTAAGAGTTGAGTTGATTTTGGAGTTCAATTACATTATATACTCAGTAGCCATGCTTACTTCAAGGGCAGCGATCGCCTGACCTGTTGGTATAGTTCTATATATCTTCTTGCTGGCATTTCTCAAGTATATTCTTTCAGGGCGATAGCGAAATGCTGCTGCAAGCAGTTCGCTCGACAATTTTCAGCTATATAACAGACTTTAGTAAACACATTTTATGCCAATACCTGTTGATATAGTTCAATATACCGTTTTGCTTGTAGTTCTAAACTATATTCTTTCAGTGCGATAGCGAAACGCTGCTGCAAGCAGTCCGCTCGACAATTTTCGCTCATTTTTTGGCGTAATCCTTCATCTTCTAATAACATTACAATCCCATTACAGAAATCTGTTGAATTTTCCGGTTGTGCTAAATAACCAGTGAGGTTATGACGCACTAGGTCAGGTACACCACCAATTTTAAAAGACACCATCGGTGTGCCACAAGCCATACTTTCTTGTAATACTAATGGTAAATTATCTGCACGGGTAGGAAAGATAAACAAGTCAGCCGCAGGGAAAGCCACAGATTTTAAGCGATCGCTACTAATGTAACCTAAACTCAGAGTATGCATTCCCAATTCAGATGTATATTCATTTAACTTTAGATTGAGACATTAAGCTAAACAATAACCACGGAAATTTAATTCTTTAAGCAATTGAACAGCCTTAGTTATCCTAGAATCATTATCTACAGAACCTATCACTTTTTGTCTCATTTTTAAGTTAAACAACTACAATTGTTTCTCCACCATTACCAAAAGTTAAAAGTATAGTTTCTTCTTTCAGGCTTTGAGGTAATTTTTGCACAGCCTGAAAAAGTAAATCACTACCCTTGCAAGTATCTTTCAAACTGAAAAACGACATTTATTTAATGCTTCCTCATAAGAAATTTTAGGAAAAATTTGTAATTTACCATTGACTGTTGCATCATAAATTTGACGATTAGCTCTATTATAATTAAATTTAGCAATATGATAATGAATCTCTGATGCCTCTAAATCGGGAAGATGCCACTGTTGATTACCAAAATAATTAGGAGCAAAATGGTTAGGGTCTTCTCCTTGTAAAATCTGCTGTTCATTAGGTTGACCTTGAGCTATAAAATTGTGATCTACTCCAATCAAAAAAACTTTACTAAATCCCATATAAAATGCTATTTGCATAGCCACATAAGTAACGGTGTGACCTTCACAAATTATTTCTATAGGATTAGAACTAAATTTACATAAACCTCCGGTTAGAATATAATAAATGTGGTCAAGAGGACTGATTGATGTATGTGCAGGTATATAGGATAAGAAAGATGGACATTGTAAAGATTCAAATTCTGATACGCTTTGTTCTATAACTAAACGGTTAACCGCTACATGATAACTGAGATTGAGATCAACTTTATCAAACATTAAATAAATTTTATTTAACCCAAAGGTGTGATAATTTTTTAGAGGAGACAGATCCATATTCTTTAAAGATGGACCGTTACCTATAATAAAGCAGCTTTCTCCTTTATGAATATCTTTGAATTTGGCTATTTTCTTCCCATATCTAAAATACCATTGTTGGTACATTCTATTATCGTAATATTTCAAGTAAGCATCAATATCATTTTTTACAGGTTTAATGGCTGCTTTTAAGGAATTAATCAGCATTTTATTGATTCTCATTGGCACTCTTTTAGAATTACTTTTATGTTAGGGCTTTGGCTATTCTGTGCTAAGTCTGGCGGTAGCTCCACCATCAACAACGATTGATTGACCTGTCATGAAAGAAGACTGATTATTATCAGCTAGGAATAGAATTCCTTGAGCAATTTCTTGCGGTTTACCAATCTTTCCTATTACAGTTTTTTGGGCTAAGTTTTGTTTCAATTGATTGAGGTTTGCTCCCGAAAGATGTCCTCTCATTAAACCTGCATCTAGCATAGCGGTATCTACCGCTCCAGGTAAAATCGCATTAACTCTTATTTGATCTTTAGCCCATTCTATGGCTAAAGCACGGGTGAAAGCAACTAATCCTCCCTTACTAGCTGCATAAGCAGCAATATTAACTGAAGTTGCGATCGCATGAACGGAGCTAACATTAACAATACTTCCTTGACTTTTTTGAAGTAAAGGATAGGCAGATTGAGATAGCAAAAAGGCGGAACGAAGATTAATTGACATTATTAAATCCCATTCTGCTATTTCAGTTTCTAATACTGGCTTACAAATTGAAATAGCAGCATTGTTGATCAGGGCATCTAATTTCCCCTCTTTTTGATTTGTTTCCTTGACAATTTGAGAAACTGCTTGATGATCGGAAACATCTGCACAAATATAATGATTTAAGAAATCAAGTTGAAAGTCGGCCTGACGATCTACTCCTATGGTACACCAATCTTTAGCCTTAAACAATTCTGCTGTAGCTTTGCCAATACCACCAGCTACTCCAGTAATTAAAGCCACTTTTTTCATTTTTGGAAACCTATAGTTGCTTTTTTTAAGTCTCTGACTAAATTATCTATGGCCATCTGATTGACTTTTAATACTGCCTCTCTGGTGTTGGAACTGTTATGACTTCCTAATATAACCTGTGGATAATTAACTAGAGGATTTTCTAGGTTAAAAGGTTCAGATTCAAATACATCTAAGGCGACGGCTGCCACTTTACCACTATCTAAGGCTAAAATTAGTGCTTTTTCGTCAATCAATGGACCACGAGCTACATTGACTAAGGAAACACCTGTTTTCATATTCCCAAAAGCTGTTTCATTGAGCAAATGATAGTTATTAGGAGTTAAGTTACAAGCTAAAACAACATAATCAGCATTACTTAGTAAATAATTTAATTCAACTTGTTTTAATCTTGTTTCTTGACAAAATGAGGTATTAATAGGATGCACATCATAACCTAAGAGGGACATTCCTAAAACTTGAAATCGCCGCGCGATCGCTTGTCCAATACTACCCACACCAATGATACCAGCTATTTTACCTTTCAAAGAAGTGCCTTGAATCTTCAGCCATTCTCCTTTTCTGACAGCAGCATCTATTTTATGTAATTTTCGGGCTAATAAAATAGTATAACCTAAAGCGACATCAGCAACTTCATCACCAAAAACATTAGGAGTATTAGAAGTATAAATTCCTAAATTTTTAGCTGCTTCTAAATCAATAGCATCAACACCAATTCCCCATTTTGCTAATACTTTTAATTTACCTTTTTTACCTATTGCTATAACTTTAGCCGTAAATGGATCATCTCCCGCAATTACACCATCAAAATCGCCAATAATATTACATAATTCGGTTTCGCTTAATTGTTGTTTAATTTTTGGAGCAACAATTTCGAGATTTTCTTGTTTAAATCTTTCTTTACATTCCTCTAATGTCATTAACATAGGAGGAGCAGAAATTAATACTTTCCAACTCATATTTTTCCTTCTCTTTCCAAATAAAGCAATTCAGCAATTTTAAAGTCTATTTCTTCGTCAATATCCCAAGCTTCTTCTCGATCTATTTCAAATAGAATAGGTTTTTTACCGATTCTATTTTTACAGTTTAGTATTACGTCTTTAGTGAAAATATAAATATTAGAGTTTTCTTCATAAACTGGTGGTAAATCTTGGGTACGAAGTAAGACATTAGGATCATGATTGATAGGTTGATATTTGTGATCAAAGAGTCTTGTTTGTAACCTAGTTACTCCAAATAAACTATCATTATTAGAACTGGTCAAAAACAAATCTATAGATTTAGATATAGTTTCTGATTTTAATAAGGGATTAGTGCTATGAGTTTGAATATAAATATCAGCTTCTACTTGAGCGATAGAATTAAGTAAGACATCATTCATTGATGTCATTCCTGATCTCAAATGTTCAGGACGCAGTAAAATTGTAACATTAGGAAAATGCTCTTTAGCATCTTCAATAATAGTTTCACTATCTGTATCTATACAAACTTGACTAATTAAAGGACAAGCTAGTAAACTATTGACTATATAATGATATAGAGGTTTACCAGCGAAAGGACGATAATTTTTTCCTTTAACACGCTCACTGGAGTGACGCATGGGAACAAAAGCTACAATTTTCTGATTTTTCATTTGTTTTCGTTGACTTGATTAAACTTGATCTAAGATTAATTTAATTAATGGTTTTTAAAATCACCCTTGCTGGTGCACCTTCGACTCCAGCTAATTTAACAGGTAAACAAATTAGCTCATATTCTCCAGAAGATACATTAGTTAAATTAAGTCCTTCAATGATAATAACTTCAGATTCTAACAGAATTTCATGGGTTTTGGGACTATCATCAAAAAGTTGAATAGAAAGATAATCTATCCCTATTAACTTAATACCATGCTCTACAACCCATTGAGCAGCATCAGCGGTTAAAGCAACAAAATCTTTTTGAAATTTGGCTACTTGATTTTCCCATAATTGAGAATTACGGGTATGTAATAATAGCCTTTGTGTATTTGGAGGTATCATACAATCAGCTAATGTATCAGAAGTGATTATATTGACATTAGGTAGATGGGCTACATAAACCTTACCCATTAAAATATCTAGAGAAAGTTGCTCTACACCTTTACCGTGTTTCAAGAAATGCAAAGGAGCATCTACATGAGTGCCTGTATGAACACTTAAACTTATTGTAGTATCGTTGGCAATATCGCCTTGATCTAAGTCAAGGTTACGGTTGAAACTGACCTCAGGGCTACCTGGCCACTGAGGTATATTAGGGGACAATGGTACAGAAATATCAATGTAGTTACTCAAAATTTTTACTTACTTAGATAAATTAGATAAATACGTTTCTGGTTGTTGGGAATAATCAATCATTAATTGATTTCTTGATGATTCTTTGATTACTTTGTGGAAAGATAAGTTCAGAGGATAATAAAAAGTTTGTTTCAGATGCTTATTAATCTCATCATTATGGCGATTATAGCCTCTATACGTTCCCCAAAACTGCATTAACCGAAAAATTAAGATAGATACAAAATTTTGACTTAATACCCCCTCTTTAAAGGCATGATAATAGTCACTGATGACATTGCTAGGGAAAAGATGTAAAAAATCCCAAAAATTGAAGGTTTGTTGAGGAAAAATATGTTTAAGTGCGATCGCTTCCCGGCGATAACGATTAAATATTCGTTTCGGGGTTTCATTATGGACATGAATAATCTCAGCTTCTGCTACATAGGCTATTTGATAGCCTAATTCCATTGCTCGTTTACTCCAATCTAAATCCTCTAAACCTGTTAAACTCTCATTGTAAGGCAATTTTTGCCAAAGTGATCTCCGAATAGCAGCATTAGCATTATTGCAAAATGGTGTATTTTGATCACAATTAGATTTATCAGGAAACCATTGAGTAAAAATCTGATGTTCACTATATTTACTGTTTTCATTTCCCCGTTGTTTTCCATAAGTTAAGGCAATATTGGGGTTATCAAAGGGAGCAATTAACTTTTCTAACCAGTCTTGATATACTGGATAAACATGGGCACTTGCAATGACAATAAATTTACCGGTTGCTGCTTGACAACCTAAGTTAAGGGATTTACCAAAGGTAAATTCTTGGGGTTTAATGGAAATAAGTTTGACAGGATAACGAGATGCTATAGAAATGGTTGCATCTGTTGAACCTGAATCTACTACAATAATTTCTACATCTTGAATGGTTTGTTGAATTATGCCACTCAACAGCCGTCCGATGTGTTCTTCTTCATTGTAGCAGCGTATTACTATGGAAATAGCATATTGATTCTGCATACAGTCTAAGAATTAGATTGATAAAAGTAATGAATTTGCGACTCTCTTTCTTGATGCCATACCACTGAATATCCTGATGTTAATATTAGATTATGAATTTCAGCTTCATCAGAGCTAAAATCAGGTAAAAAATCTGGATGTATTTCTACACAAATAAGTCTAGGCTTTTTCCCCAGTTTGCCTTGCAAGAGTTTGTTAGCACCTTTAATACAGAGGATTTCTGCTCCTTCAATATCTATTTTTAAGACTGTAGGTAAAGGTAATTCTTTATCTATGATAGCCTGATCTAGTGTTTTAGTTTTCACTAATACTTGACCTTTTGGTGCAATGTCTCGATTTTTTTGTTCTCTTAAAGTTGGTGCTGCTCCTGCTGCACCATCAGTAAATAATACTACTTCTCCTAAGCTATCACTAACAGCCCAATCAATAAATTCAACGTTAGTAAGATAGTTAAGGTTAACATTGTTACGAAGTCTATTTCTATTTTCCGGATCAGGTTCAAAAGCAAAAACTTTACCGTCTTTCAAAACAGATGCTGCATGAACTGTCATTAAGCCGACACTAGCCCCAATATCAAATAAAATATCTTGGGAATTTAATTCACTAATAAATTTTTGTAAAAAGTCTTTTTCATTGCCGTACATTGCTATTCTGTAATTTTCAACAGGACTATAGGCATTAAAATATAGTTCTTTACCTGCAAGGTCATTTAAAACAATTTTTTGAGGAAAATTATTTGTTTTAAAGAAAATTCTTTTGATAATTGACTTGATTTGGGATTTTATCTGTTTCATAATGAAAATGATAACCTTTATAAAGCTCGATTGATTAATTAAATTAGGACAATTTTCAAGAAGTTAACCTGGTTGTATTTTTCTTTCCTCGAAATGCAAGATAGCATAATTTATACGTGCTTTATATGTATAAATTGGGTTATATTTAAAAAATGTTTGGCAACCTTAAAGTACCAATTAATAGTATTTTAAGATATGTGCTTCTTAATATCCCATTCAAGGAATGTTGCTATAACTCCGGGCCGTTTATCTGCACAACTTAAAAAAGAGGAAGATTTAGACGATAATGAAACTTCAAATGCCAGGATGTTTTCTAAATGCTGAATTTTGTGACTATTTGCTATACCAGTTCCTATTGTAATTGTATAAATCCCCTGTTTTAGCAAAGGACAAGGTAATTGTATTTGACATAAATATTTACCTAATTCTCTTTTGTCTAAGAATTTTGGTGAGACATCTGTATCAAAGGAAAAAAATAATGTACTATTATTTTTTTTGATTTCAAAATTAACAATACAACCTGGTTTACATTCATTAACAGCATATTCTAGCTCCAAAATAATTGATTCAAATACATCAAATTGGTTTTTAATATTACTTTTAGAATCAATCAACCTTCCTGTTGTAACCTGTAAAGGCATTTCTGGATTTTCAGGAATTTCAAAAAAAGCTTCCGACTCACAGTTATAAAGATTAGCTTGATAATCTTCAATTACTGTTTGAGGTTCACCCGTAGCTATAATTGTACCTGAACTAAGCAAACAACATTTGTCACATAAAGCCCTGATCATATCCATCTGATGACTAACAAATAAAACCGTCCTCCCTTCTTTCCCTACATCCTCCATCTTCCCCAAACACTTCTTCTGAAATGCTGCATCCCCCACAGCCAATACCTCATCCACAATCAAAATCTCCGGTTCCAAATGTGCCGCCACCGCAAACGCCAACCGTACATACATCCCCGAAGAATACCGCTTCACTGGGGTATCTAAAAACTTCTCCACCTCCGCAAACGCCACAATTTCATCAAACTTCCGCTTAATTTCCTCCTTACCCATACCCAAAATAGCACCATTGAGAAATATATTTTCTCTCCCTGTCAACTCTGGATGAAAACCTGTTCCCACCTCCAATAAACTCGCTACCCTACCCTTAATTTTAATACTCCCTTTTGTCGGTTCTGTAATGCGGCTTAAAATCTTCAATAGTGTTGATTTTCCCGCCCCATTGCGCCCAATAATCCCAACTCTATCACCTTGTTTAATTTCAAAGGATACATCCTTTAAAGCCCAAAATTCCTCAAAAGCAGGATTTTCATTCTTAGCTTGCGGATTTAGTAGACTACCAATAGATTTAACCTTATTAGTAATCACATCTCGCAGTGCTGTGTAGCGTTCCTGCTGTTGATGGCCAATAATATATTTTTTGCCTAGATTTTCAACGCGAATAACTGCATCTGACATAAGTATTAATTTATCAATTTGAAAGTTATTGATTTGACGGCTTATATATCTCAAGATTAAGCTAAATTTAGCATTTAATTATAGAAGTAGCTAAATTACCAACCTATAGTATATTATTAGATAACTTATAACACACTTATTTTATAAGTTGCCAGTAGTTATCCCCTATATTTGAATAGGATTTTCTCCTCAGCTTGTTTAAATTCAATATCAAATAAATCAAACACAACTTCCCTACCTAATAAAACTTCCTGGCAATCCTCATTTTGTAACCAGGCCACAGGAGCAGAAAAGGTATAATCATCAATCTGCATTTCAACTTGTCGGAGTACATATTGTACACTCCCCCCTACTCCCTCTCCATTACTCAGAACTTCTCCTTGAGAGAGGGCATATCCTAAGTCTGTGCCTAAATAAAATGTAATTAGGCTAATATCCGAACCAGAATCTACAAGCATTTCCAGGAGTTTAGAATTTTGAAAAGTTAGACAGACTTCGTATTTTGGCTGCCAATCATGTTTTTTGACTGTTCTAAAACGCACTGGGAAAAACTTCACTGGCTCAACAAATTCGTTCTCGTAGATCCGCTCAGTGATGTAGTCAGAAGATTTTAAGTTCTGAAGGTCAATTTGCTGTGTCATGATTCTATAATCTTGGTGATGAGCTATTACACCATCCTTAGTGTAAATAATCCATTCTCCACGATATTGTTTTAGTTTTCGGTAATTTGCTTTACGCCATTCTTTGGCACTATTGTATTTTTCGTTCATATTTAGCTATAGGAAAGTCAGGAGACAATTGAAATTCATGAATAACTGTATCTGATGCCCAAATTTCATCACCTAAAGGTTTGTTAAAATCATCACTCATCCAAATTTTTCCTCCTTGAAGTCCAGCAATTCGTTTTTGGTTTTTTTGAGTTAGATTAACTTTTTCCGGTTGATATTTGTTGGCAATAAATTCAATGTAATCCAATATTTGTTGTTGATTTTTTAGGGGTAAATTTTGGATTTTTTGAATTATATTTTCAATAATTTCTTCTGTTTGTGTAAACAGAACTACCATCCTAAATTATTTTAGTTCAATGTTATCTCTAACGGTCAATTCAGAATCAAGACATATTCTTACCTTCAATAAACTAGCAACTCGACCTTTCATAAATATTTTACCACAGGTTGGTTCTGTCATGCAATGCAATTTAATTTTTTTTTAAAATTAGATTTCCCTGCGCTATTACGGCCAATAATTCCTATTCTATCCCCTTGTTTAATATCCAATGACACATCCTTTAACTATCAATTTGAAAAATATTAACTCGATGAGTTATAGATTCTCATATTAGGATAAATGATGATAAATTTATCCATAATGTTATTATGCTAAAATACCTAATAAAACTTTACCTAAATCCAGCAAGTCATCAGGAATTTTAAAAAGGTTTAGATCTTGATAGATAGTTTTTTCAATTTGATCTAATTTACCAAATTGCCACAAAGTACCAATAGTTACAGCACCATAAAATATATTTTGCTCCGTAACTTGAGATAAAGCAATTAATTCTACTGCGAGTTGAGTAAAACCTTTTGTTAAATCATCTTTTTTTGCTTCAATCACTAATAAATCATGTCTAGACTGTAATAAATAATCTAAACTTCCTTTTAAGCGATCGCTTACTCTTAACGGATATTCAATTTTTAGCTGACAGTTACAAATAGCAATAATTTCTAATAAAATGGGAGCTACTAAAGTTTCTCGTCTAGCAGTTTCACTACTTAAACTAACCAAAGGTAAAATTTTTCTGATCTTTTCTTTTACCACTAACAGTTCATCTATAGATTGATCTGTTTGTGGTAAAGATAACTCTGTTTTAATAAATGAATAATCAAACTCTCGTAAAATATCATCGGTTTCATAGGGTAAATCAAAGTAAGAACTAAAGGTATAAGATTGATCCTCTTGTAATATCTTTATTTTAGGTATCATCATTGTTTGCTGATACAGCAATTTCCGTTATTCTGAGGTACAGATGTTAGTGATAAAACCCCTGTAACACAGGCATACTTCGACAAGCTCAGTACAAGTCTTGCTGTGTTCATAGTCTACCTCTGTGATCATGGCAACCATTCAGGATTCAGAATTTCTGTTAAAGAATAAGGGCAATTTTCAGGGAACATAGCTGGAGATAGTTCAGATTTACGAATTGCATTATTTCTAGCTTTAATGTAAATCTTATCTAGGATTTTTACACAATGATTATAAAGAACTTTAGACTCCAATAATAAATCTAATTCCAGTCTAAAGTTATCAATTTCTTTTTTCCAACCCTTCCCAGACCAATCTTTTTCTGACTGCCAATAATTATACAATAGTAGATGAATTAAAAGTCTCAATAAATAACTCTCTACTTTACGCCTTTGTTCGTTTCCCAATACAGTAATTTCCTCAATTAAATGTTCCCAGTCAATATTTTCTAAATCCCGATTTTGCAGTTGGTTAAGGGTAATATCTAACCATTCAGGATAATCTTGTTCATAAATGTCATAATTTGCTTGTGTAGGTGGCATTTTACTTACTCATTTACATTTTAAATATTGATGTTTGGGTTACAGAAATCTGCTATATAAAACCTAGACAAAACTAGACTTTACTTTCTACTTCAATGGGAGCATGGGAGCGGTTATCCCTCAGTAGACTTACACGCCTTAGCCAGACGCGATAAATTAATTGCAGCATTTAGATCCCTATCCATCTCAAAACCGCAGTTCTCACAGTGATAAATTCTTTCAGATAAAGAAAGATTTTCTTTTTTATATCCACAGTGGGAACAAGTTTTACTCGATGGATAAAATCTATCGGCAATTATGATTTGACAACCAAACTTTTTAGCCTTGTATTCTAGTTGACGCTTAAACTCATAAAACCCACAATCAGCTATTGCTTGAGCTAATTTATGATTTGATAACATTCCTGAAACATTCAAATCTTCTACTACTATTGTTGCGTGGTTTTTGCATAAGTAAGTAGTGATTTTATCAAGAGTATCTTTTCTCAAATTTGCTACTTTAGCGTGATGTCTAGCTAGTTTAATTTTAGCTTTGTGTTTATTATTTGAACCTTGATTTTTTCTAGCATAAATCCTGGAAATGTCAACTTAGGACAATCTCTCTAAAGAAATCTCTATAAATTGATTCCCTGTTCTGCTAGTAATTAACTTAATTTAGCTCATGCTACTGATTTATTTCGGATTTGAATTTAACTCTGACTTAATTAGACTCACAAATACACTGATAATTTTTTCTGGCTGATTTATGTAATACTCATCTAAATCAACTACCACTAGATTACCAGTTAATTGCAAGAACACCCATTGATTACCATTGGTAACACAGCCATAAATATTTTCAATATTATTTCCCTCGGATTGATTTAATTGAGCAGCAGCGATCATTTCTGCAATACATTGAGCAAATCCTTGTTTAAGATTATCGTTTTTTGCCTCCACCAAAGCAATCACAGGAGATGTTACATATAACTGTTGAGATGATAGACTAATTAAAAAATCGCAAAATCCATTTAAACCTTGTTCAATATTAACATTAAAATCAATTCCTGAGAATAAACTAATTTTATTATCTAATAATCTTCTTACTTCAATTAAAACAGGTGCAATAATCATTTCTGATTTGGCTTTTTCTGTACCAATTGCTTGCGCTAGGGGAATATTATTCTGTAAATATTTTATAAAAAAAGGATCAAGGGTTAGCTTTTCTAACGAAGTAAAGACATTTATTCTTTCTTCAATATTAATACCAAATATTTTACTGATTTTCTCTAAGGTAAAGTCACTATAAGACATTTGCTAGTAACCTAATTTATCAGCTTTGATTTTCAGCTTTGCTTTAGTTATGGATTATCTATCTTATAACCATAACCAACTTTCCAAACCTGACATAATGATTTTAATTGAGCAATAGACAGCGATCGCGCTTTTTGCGCTAATTCCAGACCTTTATTAATTACAACTAGTAATCTGTGCCAACTTCTACTAACTTCATATTGGTCAATATAGCTAAATATACCCCGAAAATAGCGAATATAAAATTTTGTATCTAGCTGCATTTGGGCTTCGATAAATAAAATATTAATGGTACATCAGAATTATTACTAATGGGTGTTAATAATCCATCTAACCCAGATTCTTTTTCTGGCGTTGCTGAATTGAGGTATGATTATGATATTTATTTCGCGCATCAGCGAACGTAGCACTTGCGTTAGACACAAAGTTTCAAATTTTGAATTTCTCAATTTCATACCTGAGTTCAGCAACGCCAAAAACTTAATTCTGATAGATATAGCTACTAAATGACATCTGCAAATGTTCTTTCCATTTTTCTAAAGTACCAAATTCCACTTACCAATAGTAAAATTACTAACCCCATAGAAAGAATAAATCCTGGTAAATAAAATTGGGAATTTCCTCCTAAAATTGCCCAGCGAAACCCATCAATTACCCCTACCATTGGATTTAAGGAATATATAAACCGCCATTGTTCTGGGACTATACTACTACTAAATCCTACAGGAGAAATGTATAAACCAAACTGTACTATAAAAGGAACGATAAAGCGAAAATCTCGATATTGCACATTTAATGATGCTAACCACAAACCAGCACCCATGGACGCAGCAAAGGCAATACCAATAAATAGTGGTAAGGTTAAAATTCGCCAACTCGGAACAAAGTTATACCAAATCATTAATGCCAATAAAATCATTCCCGAAATCATAAAGTCTACAAAACTTACTACTACAGCACTTGTCGGTACTACTAATCTCGGAAAATAGACTTTTGATAGTAAGTTAGCATTGGTAATTAAACTGTTGCTACATTCTGAAAGGGAATTAGAGAAGAATTGCCAAGGTAACATGGCAGAAAATACTAATATTGGATAAGGCGCTCCCTCTGATGGCAATTTTGCCAATTGTCCAAATACTACTGTAAACACTACCATTGTCAGAAATGGTCGAATTAGTGCCCAAACAATACCAATGACCGTTTGTTTATATCTAACTAATATATCTCGCCAAGCTAGGAAATAAAATAATTCTCTGTATCGCCATAAATCTTGCCAGTATT
This sequence comes from Anabaena sp. FACHB-1237, assembly GCF_014696225.1. Classification (GTDB taxonomy): domain Bacteria; phylum Cyanobacteriota; class Cyanobacteriia; order Cyanobacteriales; family Nostocaceae; genus FACHB-1237. The sequence continues at coordinate 18,758 of NZ_JACJPV010000058.1, forward strand.
GCTTTTCTGTTCTTCCAGCTTCTATAATTAATTCTGGCGGAGATGTGATTTCTTTCATGATTATAATTTACCTTGATCTAACCTAGCCTGTACCATCATTTGCACTACATCTGACATTTTATACTTAGCTTCCCATCCTAGCTGGATTTTCGCTTTTTCTGGATTGGCTTTACCTATGGATAATTCTGTAGGTCTAGTTGCTAAAACTGGATATTTGGGCATCTCTGGAAGTACCACAAACTGTGTAACCTTTATCTAGCAGCAATTTTGCTAGATAGGCTCCGTCTTGTCTCGAAATTCCACAAATCAGGGCCGTTTTCATACGTTTTCATATAGGATGATGCATAACATATTAGTTTATTAGTTCATCATCCGAAAATCTTTAATAGTTTTACCTCCGGGAATACAAGATTGTCTGTAAGTAAACTCACTGACGGATGGGTTTTGATGAGGATTAATTACACCTGTTGCTTGCTGCCAAAGTTCCGTAGGTACAATTGTTATTGTATATTTACTACCATCTTTACGTACATGATACCATTTTGTTTCTTGACATTCTTCACACCAAAAAGCCTCTATCCATTCCCCTGCTAAGGAAACAGTGGTTTTTGCTGCTACTAACATTATGGATTCTTTGCGTTTTACCCCCCTTGCTTGTAGTTGTCCTGGCTTGTCGGCAAATAAGCCATATTTTTGGCTGACACTATCTATGTAACACTGATGTATGGGACAGTATATTGGTCTTCTTTTAGAACGTTTTCGATTTCGGTCACACCTTCTCTGCACTTCGGCCTCCTGTACTGTTAACATTAGAAGGTTGCGTGGGAGGGACTGAGATCAAATAGACCATCAAAGCCCAACTCCTATTTCTAGTTTTGATTTAATTTTATAACCTTAGTATAATCTAAATTTGGACAATTCAACAACACATTTACACTGATTTTATCTTGGTATAACCTAAATACATTTTTTTAAAACCTCAAAGTACTCTTTGGCTATAATTTGTGGGGTAAAATTGGACTCTAGATATTTTCTGGATGCTATTCCCATGTTCTGTGCTAGTTTTGGATTGTTTTTGAGTTCTAATATAGCCTCTTTTAATCCTATACTATCTCCATTGTCTACTGCAAATCCAAATTCGCCCTCTTTGATTAAGTTGCGTAAGTAAGATCGTTCTGAGCAAATAGCAACTACTGGCCGTTCTGCTGCTAATGCTGGATATAGTTTGCTCGGAGCAACTAAGTTTTCCAATCCTGAATCTATACTTACTAATGCTAAGTCACAGGCTGTGAGAGAGTATGGTATTAGGACTTACGCATTGACAGAATAAAAAAATAGTGCATTGATAAATAAGGGTCGTCTAGTAATCGGTATGGGAGAATGAGAGAAATTACTAAACTCTCGACAGCACAATGCAACATAGACATCTACA
>NZ_JACJPV010000059.1 GCF_014696225.1 Anabaena sp. FACHB-1237
ATAGGGATCTAAATGCCGCAATTAATTTATCGCGTCTGGCTAAGGCGTGTAAGTCTACTGAGGGATAACCGCTCCCATGCTCCCATTGAAGTAGAAAGTAAAGTCTAGTTTTGTCTAGGTTTTATATAGCAGTGAAATGTCACTCATCAGAAAAATAATTACAGACAATAGAACTTGTTATGCTATAAAATGGCAAAAGAAGTTTTTAACATGAAAACTTAGGCAATTTTTACTATCAATACTGATTATAAAGTGTGTCAAATTTCATAATTCCGTAATGAAAAAAGAACTGTGATATCTGACGCATTTTAAACTATTATTTTCAATTATTAAGGTATTAAACCAGTTCGGTAAGTTTTACTATAGAGTATAGCGGTGTTAAAGAATGACATTTTTTGTGAAGGATAATTTAAAAAATAATTTAAAGTGGTTACAAGTGCGGCGTTACTGGGAATTGCTGCAAGTCTTAGTCAGCAGAAATCTGAAAGTACGCTATCGAGGTTCATTTTTAGGTGTCTATTGGTCCTTATTAAACCCTCTAATCATGACAGGGTTGTATACTGCCATATTTGGTGCTACCTTTGCATCCTACTATGGTAACTCCATTATGAACTATGTACTTGCCGCATTAACAGGATTATTAGTAATTAATTTTTTCTCATCTTCCACATCCCAAGCCTTATCCAGTGTAGTTGGTAATGGGGCATTATTAAATAAAATTCAATTACCAGTCAGTGTTTTTCCTGTATCAATGATTGCAGCAAACATATTTCAATTTTCAGTAGGAGCATTACCATTATTGGCGATAATGACTTTAATTAATTCTAAAAGTCTAGTCAACGTTTTAGCATTAATATTTCCATTTCTAGCATTAATTTTAGTTTCTACAGGAATTGGATTTTTAGTAAGTGCTTTATACGTATTTTTTAGAGATTTACCTTACTTTTATGAGTTAATAGTCTTTGTGATTTGGATTAGTAGTCCTATATTTTATCCAGCAGCTATTGTGCCAAAACAAGTAAAACAATTTTTAGGTATCAATCCGTTATCACCAATTATTGAAAGTCTACGTCAGATTACTTTATCAGGTTCTACACCGGATTTAAACTTAATTTGGGGAGCTTTACTTAGTGGCATCATTATTTTAGCCTTGGGATGGACTTGTTTTCGTTTATGGAGACATCAATTTATGGATTTATTGTAACAGGAGTGAGAATAACCCAGATAGTTTGTAATCAATCACAAGTAATCATTATATCTCTGATATATTTATAAATAGATATTGCTTGGGAATATTGGGATTAAATTTTGATGTAGAATACTCTTGTTTTAATTTCTGATAATCGTACTTTTAAGTGAGTAATATTAATTAATCGCCTATGATTACATCAATAGCTGATCCAAACTCTTAAAAGCGAAGATAATTTATTACTTTAGCAATGAAGTATGTTAAGCTAGGATCAGGAAGCAATATAGAGTTTTTAAGTAAACGTACTTGAACTCATGCTGTGACAAATATTAATACTATTATTAAACAAGCTCCTTTTGTTCTTGGAGGTGTAGAAAAAAGACTGTATATGCCTGAAAGAATGACTCTTGATTTAGATATTTTAGGTAAAATAGAAGATGCTGAATTAATATATCAAGATTTAGAACAAGCAAATGGGGAAAAAATTGGTGACTTGAGTATTCCTGATAGTCAATGGAAATTAGATGATGGAACATCTTTGGATGTATTAGAGTGTAGCGTAAATTGGGTAACAGAAGCTCTTGATCATGCTAATTATAGTCCAGATGGATTACCAATAATTGACTTACTTTACTTAGTGTTAATGAAACTTATTGCAGTACGTAGTCAAGATTTAGCGGATATTAGTAGAATGTTAGGAGGAGCAAAGGATGTACAATTAGACCATGTGAAAGCAGTCATTAATCAATATTTGCCTAATGCGGTAGAAGATTTGGAAACTTTGATGATTTTAGGTAAATTAGAACAACAATCACGAAAATTTAGCTTTTATCAAGTTATTTGATTAAGTTCTCCCAGATCGAGATTTATCAACTTGCTTTACTTAGTGGCATAATCATTTTAGCCTAGAGATAGTTTTGTTTTTATCTATGCTTACACAACTTATGGATTTGTGGTAAATGGAAGTAATTAGATTAGATAATGTTTCATTGTGGAGAAGGACTCAAGAGGAATTTTCCTATGATTTGAAAAAAACGCTTTTATCGGTTTTAGAGGGTAAATATCGGCAACCTGCGAAAAAGTTAGTATTAAATAATATTAACTTAGTAGTGGAAAAAGGTGAGAAAATAGGTATAATAGGCGCGAATGGTTCTGGTAAATCCACCCTATTAAAGATAATCTCCGGTATTTTACAGCCTACCAGTGGTACTGTAAGAGTAGGTGGTGAAGTAGCACCTTTAATTGAGTTAGGTGCAGGTTTTGATGGGGAAATTTCTGTGATGGACAATATACTGCTTTATGGTGTATTGTTGGGTTTTTCTAGGTCTGAGATGAAAGCAAGAGCGTCTTCTATTTTGGAATTTGCTGAATTGGAAGATTATGCTTTAGTTCCAGTTAAAGGTTTATCATCAGGGATGGTGGCGCGTTTGGGGTTTGCTATTGCAACTGATGTACAACCGGATATTCTAATTTTAGATGAGGTGTTGTCTGTAGGAGATGAGAGTTTTAAGCATAAGTGTCAGCAAAGGATGGAGCAGTTTTGGCATGATCATGCTACTGTTTTAGTGGTATCTCATGATTTACAGTTTATTACTACATCTTGTCAAAAGGCAATTTATTTAAGTCAAGGAAATATTAAATTTGCAGGTGATTCACAGGAGGTTGTAGATTATTATTTTGCAAGTGTTAAACAAGAGGAAATAGTTCCTAGTTAGTGAAAATGATTAATAAAATCTAGTGAACCGGATATAAAAAATCACCGTGCAGGAAATATTAGATGAAAATTGGCTAACTCAACCTAATATAGTTCATTATCATTAATTATAGCGTATAAAAATTTATATAAATTGTCAGATGCTACAAATTATTACTTAAATAAGATATGTGACAATGATTACAGCACAATAAATGAAGATGTACTCTACCCGGATGGTGATGGTAAACCAATGGCGGATAATACGGAACAATATAAGTGGATTGTTATTATTAAGGACAATTTAGAAATTTTGTTTGCGGATGTAGATAATGTTTTTATAGCTGCCGATTTATTATGGTATCCAGTACGTTCTAAAGTAATTACGCCAACTGCACCAGATGTTATGGTAGTATTTGGCAGACCTAAAGGTAAACGTAAATCTTATTGTCAATGGAGAGAGGAGAATATACCACCCCAAGTAGTGTTTGAAATTCTTTGGGCTAGTAACAACGATGATGAAATGCAGCCTAAGCTGGAATTTTATCAGCAATATGGAGTACAGGAGTATTACATATATGATCCTGAATCCTATGAAATTGAAGGTTGGATCAATAATAATGGCTCTTTGGTACAACTTGAACAGATTAATGGTTGGATTAGTCCCCGTTTAGGGATAAAATTTGATACTTCTCAAGGAGAATTAATTATTTATCGTCCTGATGGAGAAAGGTTTTTAACTCCTGTACAATTAAGAAGGGAGCTAGAAGCACAGCGTGAATATACTGATATAGAATGTCAACGTGCTAATGAAGCGGAAGCTAAACTATCTATACTGGATCAAAAGTTGAGAGAGTTAAATATTGATCCTGATAGTTTGTGAATAATGATCGCTAATTATGATATTATTCTCTGGATTAGGCAAAATACAATGATATTACTCAAAGGAGAAAATTCACAATGCAGGAAGTCCATAGAAGGTGAAAATAATATTCTGTCTTTAATAACGGTTGATTTTAGCATTTCCTTGAGTAATCTTTATCAAAGGATTGTTTTTGTTGCTAACAGTTGATTTAATGAGTTTTCAAGAAAATGTCTAAAATCTCTGTTCAGTGGCTATTGACATTTTCTTTACTGTGCTATATAATCACCCGATCCCTGTAGTTATTCTTAAGTTGAACTTCTAATGACTTTGACATAATAGGCAATAACAGGTCATGTTACAAAGTAACTAAATCAAGGAGAAAAATATGACTCTAGCCACTCCTATTCCCACAGAAAAAACCTATTATACCCCAGAAGAATATCTAGAGTTAGAAAGTCAATCTGAAAGCAAAAATGAATACTTAAATGGGGAAATTATCGCCATGACTGGGGGAACAACAAATCATAACAAATTAGCTTTGAAAATTGCAGCTAAACTTTTAGCAATTTTAGAAGACCAAGGTTATGAAATATATATAGGAGATGTGAAATTATGGATTGAAGCATATAATCGTTATACTTATCCTGATGTGATGGTAGTGGAAGGTAAAGCAATTTATCAAGGTAAAACTCAAACTATTATTACTAATCCGCTTGTAATTATTGAAGTCTTATCAAAATCTACAGCTAATTATGATCAAGGAGATAAATTTGATACTTATCGGACTATTCCCAGTTTTCAAGAATATGTTTTAATTTCCCAGACTGAATATTATATTAAACAGTTTGTGAAAAATGAACAAGGTAAATGGTTATTAAGTGATTATCGAGGAGAGTCAGAAATTTTAAAGTTGGAAACTGTGGATTTTGAGATGAGTTTGAAGCAACTTTATCAGTACATTGATTTTAGTCAAATCGAAGATTAGGTACAATGTTTTACCTTATACCAAGGAAGCGGAAGCTAAACTATATTAGTACTAGTTTATAAGCTGTTGTGCCTTTAACTTGAATAATTAATACAAGCAAGATGCTTGTGCTACTGTAACTTCAGGTTTTTTAATTATACAGTGAGTGCTGCACGTTAGCTTAGTATTAGTTTAAACGTTAATAAAGTTAAATATTGATTCCTAATTATGATATTATCTTCTAGCTTAGGGAAAATTGAGAGTCAAAATATTTTTAATTGAAATTAATTCCTATATATCACTATGATACAGAATAAGTATGTTGAATTAAAAGAGTGTCCCTTTTGTCAATCTAAGAATCTTAAAAAACACCAAAAACGATCAGATGATATTTGGGTTTTACTGTGTCAAGATTGTGATCTTGGTTTTGTGGAAAAATATCCAGAAAATGTAAAAGAACTTTATAGTTTAGATTATTATGAAAAACAAGGAATTGAAAACCCTGTTGTTGGTTATGCTAACTATAAAGAAATCAATTATGACTACTTTCTATGGTCTATTGCACTTGTGGCAATAACAGAAAAGAAAGGTAGTTTATTTGATTTAGGATGTAGCAACGGGTTATTTTTAGATTTAGCTAAAAGTCATGGATTATTTCCCTTGGCAGGATTGGAATTAAATCAAGATTATGCCCAAATTTGTCAAGAGAAAGGCTACGAAGTATTTAGTGAAGACTTTATCACCTTTCATCAGCCTCAAAAACAAAAGTATGATATCATAACTGCTTGGGCTGTTTTAGAACATATTCCACAATTGTTAGAAACATTAACTAAAATAAAGTCTTTATTGAATGAAGATGGTTGGTTCTTTTTTGAAATTCCTTGTTTAACTTTCACAACAAGAGATCAATACTGGTATAACTCATCTTTAGAGCATATTTATTATTTTACAGAAAATAGTATTCAGAATATTCTCAGTCAATATTTTTCTGATAATTATTCAGGAAAAGTGGTAGCTATACAAAACTTTGGAGCGACTTATGTAGGAGTAGCTAGTCATCAGTCTCACTGTAATTCTACCATGAATATTTTTCATGCTATTTTTCACAACCAAATCGAAAGATTAACCATAGACAATATTTCAACAAAACAAATTTCTCATGCTTTAATTTTTGCAATTCGCTACTTAGATGATTTAGCTCTTGCTAATAAACTGCTGAATTTATTAAACCACTATGAAAAAGATAAATTAACCTTGTTTGAATATAAAATTCAATATTTAACTGAGAAATATATTAAGTTATATCAAGATAATATAAGTTATTTGGAGGCAAAAGAATATTTTATTCAAAGTAATGACCACCTTCATAATGAAAATATACAGCTTCATGATGAAAAGCTACACCTTCATAATGAAAATATACAGCTTCATGATGAAAAGCTACAACTTCATAATGAAAATATACAGCTTCATGATGAATTATTCGCTATGAAAAGTAGTAAATTCTGGAAAGTAAGAGAAAAATGGTTTCAATTTAGACAAAAAATAGGTATAAACAATAATAGTACATCAATTACTTTAAAAGGACTAATTAGAACTTTAATAAAAAAAATTACGGTTAAATTTCATAATCCTAATCCAGTCGTTAAATCAATTAGACAGAAAATTTGTCCTTTGGATAAACCATTAGTAAGTGTAATTATTCCCTGTTTTAACTATGGTCAATATGTTGAAGAAGCAATAGACTCTATTCTGAATCAAACACTTCAGGATTTTGAAATTATTGTTGTGGATGGTGGTTCAACAGATAATTCGACAGTGACAATCCTAAAATCTTTACAGAAGCCAAAAACAAGAATTTATTACAGAGAAGGTCGTCATTTAGTAGGAGATAATAGAAACTTTGGCATAGAAAAAGCGCAAGGAAAGTATATTTGTTGTCTTGATGCCGATGATAAAATAAAACCAACTTATTTAGAAAAAGCCCTCTTTTTATTAGAAGTTTATGCTTATGATATTGTATCCACATCAGTACAATGTTTTGGTAATTCAATAAAAACTTGGAATATTGTAACCCATCCTACATTGGAGGAAATTGTTAAAGGTAATCAAGTTTCCACCGTGGCTGTATTTTCTCAGCAAATGTGGAAAAAAGCCAATGGCTATCATGATTATGGTATAGGTAAAGATTATATTTCAGAGGATTGGGATTTATGGGTAAGAATGATGGCTTTAGGTGCAAGGGTTATTAATATTTCTGAACCTCTTATGCTATATCGTATTCATGGTAGACATACCAGTTTAAGTAACCATCCTGAAAGTCTGAGTTTCCAAGAACAAGGAAAAGTTATTGCATCTTTTAATCAAAAATATCTTACTCATCAAGCCTATAAACTTTCTTGGAATAACAATCAGATATCCTATGAAGTTATTAATGGTAGTATCAACTTAACTCAATCATACTTAGCACAAACAAAAGAAAAAAACAAAATTAAAATTCTCTTTGCCTTACCTTTTATGATCACAGGAGGAGCAGATACTATATTACTTCAGATTGCTAAATATCTCAGTGAAAATAATTTTGATATATCGGTAATGACAACTATCAAAACTGATCCTAATAAGTTTGGTGATAATACACCTAGATATCAGGAAATTACTCAAGAGATATACCATCTCTACAACTTTTTAGAATCTCAAGACAAGTGGAAAGATTTTATTTACTACTATCTTGAATCTCGCCAAATTGACATCTTATTCATTGTTGGTGCAGCTTATTTTTACCATTTATTACCAGATATAAAAAAGGATTTTCCTAATATCAAAATAGTAGATCAATTGTATAATGAGTTTGGACATATAGAAAATAATCGTCGGTATGCAAATTATATAGACATGAATATTGTCGAAAATGAATTAGTTGAAAATTGTTTAATTTTGCAACATAGTGAGAAGAATAGTAAGGTTTGTTTAATACATAATGGAGTTGATATTAACTATTTTAATCCTAACTCTATCAAGAATACAAGCATAATTGATCAATCTATCCCACAGGAAAAATTTATCATATTGTTTTTAGGAAGATTTTCTGAAGAAAAATGTCCAGATATGTTTGTAAAAATTGCCAATCATTTTAAAGATAATGATTTGGTATATTTTATTATGGGTGGTAACGGTGGTTTATATACTCAAATAGTAGAACTGATTAATAAATATGGATTAGAAAATAAAATATATTTACCTGGGTTTGTAGATACGAGAGAATATTTGAGTATTGGTAATTTGCTGATTTTACCTTCTCAGATTGATGGTAGACCCAATGCTGTTTTAGAAAGCTTATCAATGGGAGTACCTGTTATTGCTTCATCTGTTGGTGGTTTAATACATATTATTAAAGATGAATATAATGGCTTTTTATGCGATCCTGGTAATACTGATGCTTTTATTCAGCGTATTCAAGAAGTAATGAATAATAACAACCTTTACCTGAATATGAGAAAAAATGCCAGAGATTATGCTATATCTAACCTTGACATTGCAACCACCCTTACTAAATATCAAAATTTATTTGAGGGATTATTGGTATGAAACATATATCAGTCTGAATGATAGCAATTGACAAAAAACTCAAATAGTAGTGTAATAATTTCAGTAGCTTTATATACAGTTAAGATAATATCGTATCAGGTATAAAAAATGTCCAACGTACTGAATACTACACAATCAACTATCATCTTACCAGTACATAATGAGGAGAAAAATTTGGCCAGAGTTGTTGAAGAAATTGACTCTGTATTTAATTCCTCAAAACTTGTAGAACCGTTTGTGATTTTTGTAAATGACGGTAGTTACGATAACTCGCTAGAGGTTATCCATCAAATAATTGCTCACAGGGGTAATAGTTGCTGCTTGAACTTTTCCAGAAATTTTGGACATCAAGCTGCTGTTATGGCTGGGTTAGCACATACACCAGAACAATCTATAGCAGTAGTAATGGATTCAGATGGACAAGATCCACCTGATGTAGCGTTGGAACTAGTATATCAAGTGATGAATGGTGCAGATATTGCTTATGGGATTAGAAAGCAAAGAAAAGGTAGGAATCAACTCAAAAAACTAGCATACTGGCTATTCTATAGGTTTCTATCTAGCTTGTCACAGATTAAAATTCCCTTAGACGCTGGTGATTTTTGTGCATATTCTCCTAGAGCGGTTAAATTTATATCCAAAATGAATGAAAATCACCCTTATGTTCGTGGTTTAAGGGCTTGGATTGGACTAACACAGGTTGGTGTACCTTATAATCGTCCTGAACGTTATGGAGGTGAACCTAGTTATAATTTTACACGATTAGTCAAATTAGCACTAGATGGTATTGTTAGTTTTTCTCTAAGACCATTAAGACTATCAATGTTCTTGGGATTTATTACTTTTATATTAAGTATGATTCTGGCGATTTTTTACTTAATAACTTATGTTTCTGATGCCAAATTTGGTAACTTTAGAATGCGGGATGTTCCAGGATTTACCACTTTAATTCTTACTAATTTGTTTTTTAGTGGTTTACATATGATGATGCTAGGAGTAATTGGTGAATATCTTGGTCGAGTTTTTGAACAAACTAAAGATAGACCATTATTTATTATTGCAGAAACTTTTGGTACATTAGATTATCAAGAAAAACAGGAACAATAATAACAGGAATAAAAATAATTAATAAGAAAACAATGAACAGTAATAATCGGATTATTTATCTAAACACTCCTTGTTCCGTTAGCATGGCTGATGATTGGTATGACTATGGTACAATGGATCATTTCTGGGTACGCCATCGTAATGCTGTTTTTGATCGGCATTTTGGTGATATAATTTGTGCTTCTCAATTTATTGGTGAAATTGGTTGTGGCAACGGTTTAATGCTATCTTATATTGCCAGCCGTTATCAAAAAGCTGCCGATGGGTTTGAATTAAACTTATCTGCTCTGGAATTATGTCCAACTATTCCTGGTACTCTCTATGTCTACGACATATTAAGCAAAAATCCTGACCTTGTACAAAAATATGATCTAATTATGTTGATAGATGTTATTGAACATATTGAAGATGAAACTCCGTTTTTATTGGCAGCAAGAGAGCATTTAAAACCAGGTGGATTACTAATTATTGGTGTACCAATGAGGCAACACTTATTTTCAGCGTATGATGTGGCCGCAGGTCACTATCGCCGTTATTCTACGAGGAATCTCAAGTCATTAGTACAAAACTCTGGATTTGAAGTCAAGAAAATAGTTCAATGGGGTCATCTTTATATACCTCTTTTGATGTTGCGTAAATATATGCTTGCAGGTGCTAAAAAAGAAGATGTGATTCGTAAAGGTTTTGGCTCTTCAAGTGTTATCAATACTTGTTTATCTCCATTAAGATATTTGGACTTTATCCCTACTTTTGGCATAACTGGTACTTCATCCTTTTTACTGGCACAGAAACTTAATGATGTTTAAATTACTTAACAAAGATTTTTCTGAATTCAAGTTCTATTGGGTAATTCCTCTAACAGTTTGGCTATTACTTTATATTTTTCGTCCTTTTTTATTGGGTTTTTATAGTGATGATTGGTTTGTTCTACTTTTACCATTGAGGGATGGAACAGTTTTTTCTCCAGCAAGACTGAACTATTTAATAGAATTGTACTCTAATCGTCCATTAACAGGACTATTTACTTATATTTTATCCCTTTTTTGTAATGGTTCAGAATTTTTATGGCATACGGCTATAATTTTCGTAAATTTAGCTACAGCATTTTTTATTCGTCTATTGATTAGACGTTTTTTAATTCTGATTAATTCTAATTTACTTATTATAGCTGAAATTGTAGCTTGCTTTTGGTTGGCATTTCCTTGGACACTGGGATTTACTGCTTGGCCAACCTTAGTACCATGTCAAATAACAATCATTTTTTTTAGTTATAGCGGTATTTGCCTTTTTACATCTTGGAAAAAGGGAAAAATAAGCTCGTGGAAACCATCTTTGTTTTTCTTATTAAGTTGCCTAAGTTATGAGTCTTTTTATGGACAGTTTATAATTTTCATCGCCCTTGGATTGATTTATGGTATCCATAAGAAATTAGGATGGAAAGCAATATTATATCCCTTAGCCAGTTATATGATTGTTCAATTTTTAGCGATAGCTTGGAATAGACTGTCTCCAATTTTATTTCAAGGTACTGCTGCTACTAAGTCTTTGTATAAGCATTGGTATGTGGCATGGTTTAACTCAGTTGTTGATTTACCCACTATTCTTTTACAAAGTACATCAATCTTTAAAAATTATTTAATATATCTTCTTTCCATAGGATTGATTATTTTTGTAATTTCTATAATATTTTATGGGAATCAAGGTAGAATGATTCAGGAAAAGATTCAGCTATTTTTCACCATCTTGGTATTCTCTATTGGTGGTCTTTTAGCGATCGCAGTTTATTGTTCCGCAGGTCCTGGTTATAGTATGGCAAGTATTGGACTAGCATCAAGAGTAACTTTAAGTTTAAGTTTTTGGCTCGTCATGATTCTTGTTCCTATGTATCTGATATTATTTAAGTTGCCTCTAACACTGAAATTACTTATGGCAATCGTAACATTAGGAATAATTATATGTTTAGGAGGTGCAACAGTTATTCAAATCCAACCTTGGGCTAAAGCATGGGAGATTCAAAAAATTATGTTGGCATCAGTACCAATTCAAGAAATCTCAAAAATTAATAGAAAAGCATTTTTGATTCTCACAAATTCTCCTCATGAATATCAAGGTATCTCCATATTCAACGCTCCATGGGATTTTGATGCAGCTATGAAATATACATACCCAAATGTAAAGGAAATGAAGTTTTTAGTTGATGCAGAATCGGTAAAAACATCTTGGGATGGTAACATTTTAGAGCAGACTGCTCCACTGGCATGGTCATTTAAATATGCTACCACAGAAGTATGGATTTGGAATTATCAAACTAAAAATTTATTACAAGTTTTTCCACCACTTAAATTAGATCATGCTCAGTAAAATCACCAAAAGAAACAAGTAGGAGTTAAGTTATGAAAGCTGTTATAACAGGAGGTTGTGGTTTTATTGGTTCTCACCTTGTATATTCTTTATTACATAAAGGTATTGCTCCCATTATTTATGATAATTTTTCTACTGGAAATCTTAAAAATTTGCAAGATTCACAAGGTAATATTGAAGTAATATCAGGTGATATTCGTGACTTAGATACGCTACAGAGAACCATAAAAAATGTAGAATGGGTGTTTCATTTAGCTGCACATTCTTCGGTTTCTGGTTCTTTAATAAATCCATTAATACCTCATGAAATTAATAATACAGGTACATTAAATGTACTTTGGGCTGCTTTACAAACAAAAGTATCAAGAGTGATAATTGCTTCCAGTTCTTCAGTTTATGGAGATATTCATCAACCACCATTAAAAGAAACCTATTTACCCAATCCTAAATCTCCCTATGCGGCAACTAAATTAACGACAGAAGCATTAGCTGAAAGTTTTTATCATTCTTATGGTTTGGAAACTGTGTGTTTAAGGTATTTTAATGTATATGGCTTACGACAAAGAGCAGATTCAGATTATGCGGCAGTAATTCCTCGTTTTGTAGAATGTTATCAACAACAAAAATCTCCTCAGATTTATGGCACTGGTAAACAAAGCAGAGATTTTATTCATGTTTCTGATGTTGCTAGAGCTAATATTTTGGCTGCAAGTTTACCCAGTAATATATTAGAAAAACATCGAGTTTTTAATATTGGTACAGGTACTAAAACTAATCTTATACAATTACTAGGTATCATCTCTCAGCATACAAATTCCTATTTAGAACCACTTTTTCTACCCTCTCGTCAAGGAGAAATTAAACATTCTTGTGCTGATGTTACTTTAGCTCAGGAAAAATTAGGTTTTCAACCTTTAATTAGTTTAGAAGAGGGAATTAAATCACTCTTATGACAAATCTAATTAATTCTTCACCAATGGTTTCTGTAATTATCCCTTGCTATAATCAAGGTGAATATTTATATGATTCCGTTTCCTCTGTTCTAGCTCAGACTTATCAAAATTTTGAAATCATTATTATTAATGATGGTTCAACCTGTCCTCATACAATTAAAATACTTCATAATTTTCACCAACCTAAAACTGTTGTTATTCATACACATAATCAAGGATTGGTATGTTCTCGTAATAATGGGATTAAAATTGCTCGTGGTAAATATATTTTACCTTTAGATGCTGATGACAAAATTGGTAACACCTATCTTCAAGAAGCAGTAGAATTATTGGAAAATAATCATAATTTAGGGATTGTTTATTCCCAAGCTGAATTTTTTGGGAATAAAACAGGTAAATGGGAACTACCTAAATATCAATTTCCTCATATATTACTTGGTAATGTAATTTTCTGTTCAGGCTTTTTTAGAAAATCTGATTGGGAAAAAGTAGGTGGATATAATCCTAGTATGATTTATGGTTGGGAAGATTATGATTTTTGGTTATCTCTAATTGAATTAAAAAGAGATGTAGTATGTATTCCTAATGTCTTATTTTATTATCGTCAACATTCTCTATCTATGACAAATTCTATGACAGAAGAACAAATACTTTATACCTTTAATCAACTGTTTAAAAATCATACTAGTCTATATCGTGAAAATAAATTAAAAATTTTGTTTTTTTCAACAGTAAAAATACTAAAATTATTATGCAAAAGTGTATTATATGGCTACAATTCTCAAGGTATAACTTTGATGATTTTAATTTTAAAGAATTTATTGAGAAACTTAGATATAGCTTAGATAAACAATATTCATCAGTACAAGAAGTAGATTGGGTAACAGGTGCTTGTTTAATGATACAGGGTGATATATTTGAGAAATGAGGATGTTTGAATGAATCATTCTTTATGAAAATTTGATTAAGACAGAGTTCCTTCTGATTGAAAAACCTTTAAATACTTATTTAACAATTTATTCATTATGATTTACTTTTTAACAGTCAATTATTATTCTACCAATCTCATAATTAAATTAATAAATTCTCTGCTATCTTTTTCAGATAGTAACTACCAACTTATTATCATTAATAATTCACCTGATGATCATTCAATTAATGAACTTAAAAACCAATCAACAGTAATTATTGAAGCAGAAAAAAATATTGGCTTTGGTGGAGCTTGTAATTTAGGTTTAAAATGGATTTTTAATCAAAATAAACAAGGAATAGTTTGGATAATTAATCCAGATGCTTACTTATCAGAAAATACTTTAGAACAGCCTCAATTATTTTTTGATTCACATCCAGAATTATCAATATTAGGGACAATTATTTATACTCCTGAAAACAAAATATGGTTTGCTGGTGGTGGTTTTATTCCTGCAAATGGGTCAATTTTAGAACTAGATTTATTAACTAATAACGATACAGATTATACTAATTGTGATTGGGTTTCAGGTTGTAGTTTAATAATTAATTTGAAAAATTTTTTTGAATGTCCTTTATTTGATCAGGCTTATTTCCTATATTATGAAGATTTTGATTTTTGCAGACGTTATGCTAATCAAGGGCATTTAATAGGCATTACTAAAAAGTTTAGCGTCATACATCAACCATCATCAATTACTAATAAAAATATGTTTAATAAAATTAGGTATAGTACCTATAGTTATTTATTAACATTAGAAAAATATACTAATATACAAATTTTAATATTAAGACTCACCAGACTGATGGTTTTTGCTATTATCCTTTTTCCAACTCAGCCTAAAATAGCATTGGGTAAGATTTATGGTATATATGATTATGTGATAAATAAACGAAAAAATAATACTTGATATTACACAAAAATGGAATTACTGATTAATCTTTCATTTCTACTGACTAAACCAACAGGGATAAGCAACTATGCTAAAAATCTTATACCTCATTTAAAGTCTCTCAATCCCACAATATTAACAGCGCAAAATTATCCTGATTTCAACTGCTATCCAGTGCCCAATAATCTTACTCCTGCTGATGGTACAAAAGGACATTTCCGCCGTCTATTGTGGACACAATTCCAACTCCCAAAAATCTATCAAACCCTCAAATCTCAACTTTTATTTTCCCCCATTCCTGAAGCACCATTATATACAAACTGCCGTTTTATTGTCATGTCCCACGATATGATACCATTACGCTTCCCTAAACGCTTTTCACCTCTAACTCCATATCATCGTTACTACACTCCTCAAGTATTTCATCAATCACTTCATATTATTTGTAACTCAGAATCCACCGCTCAAGATATTACTAAATTCTACCAAATTTCTACTAATAAAATAACACCAATTCCCCTAGCTTACGATCGCGCACATTTCCAATTTCTCAACCTCTCCACCCGCAACTACTTCCTATACATCGGTCGTCAAGATCCTTATAAAAACCTGCAAAGATTAATTACCGCATTTTCCGCACTACCTGACAGAAATGACTATGAATTATGGTTAGCCGGACCTGATGATAAACGGTATTCTCCATTATTAGAAACACAAACTAAAGAATTAGGGATAAATCATCTTGTTAAATTTCTTAATTATGTATCTTATGACGAATTACCAATAATTATTAATCAATCATTAGCATTAGTTTTCCCCAGTCTTTGGGAAGGTTTTGGCCTACCAGTTTTAGAAGCAATGGCTTGTGGTACTCCTGTTATTACCTCTAATATTTCCTCTCTTCCAGAAGTTGCGGGAGATGCTGCTATTTTAATTAATCCCTATAATATAGAAGAAATTACAGCAGCAATGAAAATCATAATTAATGATTCAGAAGCTAGAAAACAACTTTCTCAAAAAGGATTAAAAAGAGCAGATAAATTTAGTTGGGAACAAACAGGATCAGCTACAGTTGAGGTTTTACAGAAATATCTTTAAGCATAACTGCAATCGCTGTACATTCTGATTCTATATATGATAGAATAGAAGAAATATTGACTAGTAAAACCAAGGAGAAACCCATGAACACCTCCATAGAACTTCCAAGCGGTAAAATCATCAATATCAACCGATTTATTGCCCTAATCCCCAATAATAACATTGACAGTGATTATCAATTAATCTTAGAAGGATATCCTTATCCCATTAACTTAGAATCATCAGATGCTCAAAATCTGAAAATAATCTTGCAATAAAAACTAGATCAAAATACCAAAATTACCACCCATCGATCAAAATGGAACCAACAAGAACAAATCCAAAAAAATCAAAAAGTAATGGCAATTTTAGCACAACGCATGGAACAAGATAAAAATATGTCCGATGAAGAATCTAGGGAAAGACAAGAAATATTTGAAAGTTTCAAAAAAAGAATGGATGCTGAAAGACCACAAGGACAAAAATTGTATTCAGAAGTATGACTAAACCAACCCTTAGTAAAACTCTCATAGAAAGGATGCGAGGTAAAGCTACAGTCAAAATGACAACAGATGAAATTATGAAATTAACGAGACAAGACTAATAATAATTCCAGAATACTGATACAATAACACAGTAATCTAATTACAAGTTAATTCAAATCAATGAACATTATCCCCACCGCCATCCCCGATATCCTCATCCTAGAACCCCAAGTTTTCCAAGACTCACGGGGCTTTTTCCTCGAATCATATAACCAAAGAATATTCACAGAAAAAACAGGCTTAAACACTAACTTTGTCCAGGATAATCACTCCAAATCAGAATACAATGTACTACGAGGACTACACTATCAAATCATCCAACCTCAAGGTAAATTAGTCCGCGTTATTGCTGGTAAGATTTTTGATGTGGCTGTAGATATTAGAAAAAATTCCCCCACTTTTGGCCAATGGGTAGGTTATGAACTCAGCGCGGAAAATAAACTCCAAATGTGGATACCTATAGGTTTTGCTCATGGTTTTCTTGTACTTTCGGAAAATGCAGAAGTTATTTATAAAACTACAGATTATTATGCACCAGGAGGCGATCGCTCAATTCTTTGGAATGATCCAGATTTAGACATTAAATGGCCACTAGAACAGCCTCCCATTATATCAGCAAAAGATGAAAAAGCTGCCACCTTTAAAAATGCCGAGGTATATGAATAAATGAAACCAGTATTATTAATAGGTAGTCAAGGACAAGTTGGCACAGAACTAAAAAATATCCTTTCATCTACATACCAATTAACCTCCATTTCTCGCCAGGAAATAGACCTAAAACAACCAGAAAAACTGCGGACAATTATCAGAGATATCGAACCAGAAATTATTATCAATGCTGCCGCTTATACTGCTGTAGATAAAGCCGAAAGTGAAGCAGAAATAGCCCATACTATTAATGCCATAACACCCCAAATTATCGCAGAAGAAACAGAAAAAATTGGCAGTTTCTTAATTCACATTTCCACAGATTACGTATTTAATGGACAAAGTAATTATCCCTATCAAGAAAGCGATATTACCAACCCCTTAAACATCTATGGAAAAACCAAATTAGAGGGAGAAAAAGCTATTGAACAAACCTGTAAAAATCACATAATTTTACGCACAGCTTGGGTTTATGGAACTTATGGTAAAAGTAACTTTGTCAAAACTATGTTAAGAATTGGTAAAGAAAGATCAGAAATTCGGGTAGTGGCAGATCAAATTGGTACTCCCACTTGGTCTAAAGATATCGCCACCACAATTAGCCAAATTATCCCCCAATTAACATCAGAAATTGCGGGCATTTATCACTATACCAATAGTGGAGTTGCTAGTTGGTATGACTTTGCCATAAATATCTTTCAAGAAGCTAAAAAACTGGGTTTTCCTCTCAGAATTGACAAAATTATTCCTATTACCACTCCCGAATATCCTACACCAGCAAAACGTCCTGCCTATTCCGTTCTTTGTTGTGATAAAATATCTAAACTATTGGGAACTTATCCTCCCCATTGGCAACAAAGATTACAACTAATGTTAACAGAATTACACAACAATTAGGAGTCAGGAGTCAGGAGTCAGAATATTTAATAGACTAGTAGATGATCAAATAATGACTTTCCATATAGTCTTTAAATGCTGTTATACAAGCTGTTGTGCATTTAAAATGTACAACAGCCAGTCAAAATTAAACAGAATTTGCAGCAACTTTTTCTGAATGTCACAATATATAATCTAGCTGTACAGCAGCTTAGTAACTCAATACTTATAGAATTACAAGCAAAATCATCATGAAAGCACTAATTTTATCCGGTGGAAAAGGTACTCGTTTACGTCCGTTAACATACACAGGAGCAAAACAGCTTGTACCAGTTGCCAATAAACCAATTTTATGGTATGGCATTGAAGAAATGGCCAACGCAGGAATTACTGACATTGGTATTATTATCAGTCCAGAAACAGGTGCAGAAGTGCAAAATAAAACCGGAAATGGTGAAAAATTTGGTGTGAATATCACCTATATTTTACAAGATCAACCCGCTGGTTTAGCCCATGCTGTGAAAGTTGCCCGTGATTTTTTAAAAGATTCACCTTTTGTCATGTATTTAGGTGATAATTTAATTCAACAAGGTGATTTAAGTTCGTTTTTAGATAAATTTATTCAACAACAACCAGATACTTTAATTCTATTAAGAGAAGTTAATAACCCTAGTGCTTTTGGTGTTGCTAAAATTGACGAACATGGTCGAGTATTACAGTTAATTGAAAAACCGAAAATTCCCCCTTCTAACTTAGCTTTAGTAGGAGTTTATTTCTTTTCTGATATTATCCATTATGCCATTGATAACATTCAACCTTCGCCAAGAGGAGAATTAGAAATTACTGATGCTATTCAATATTTAATAGATCAAGAAAAACAAGTTTCTGCTTGTAATTTAGCTGGTTGGTGGTTAGATACAGGTAAAAAAGATGATTTATTAGAAGCTAACCGTCTGATTTTGGATACTTATTTAAAAACATCAATTGCCATTGATAGTCAAATTGATCCACAGACAAAAATTAGTGGTAGAGTACAAATTGGTCATGGTTCTATCATTAATAATTGTACAATTCGTGGACCTGTAGTTATTGGTGATAATTGCCATTTAGAAAACTGTTTCATTGGTCCTTATACTAGTATTGGTGATCATTCTACCTTGATTGAAAGTGATTTAGAACATAGTGTAATTCTCGACAGTGCCAGAATAGAAAAGATTAATCAAAGAATAATTGATAGTTTAATTGGCCAACGCACAAGATTAACTGTAGCACCACATCATCCCAAAGCATTAAGATTATTAATTGGAGATGATTCTCAAATTGAATTAACAGCTATATAATACCAGTTGTAGGGTGTGTCAGAATCCATAAATCAAACAAATTAAAAAATATTGATATCTATTGATATCTGACGCACCATTATACTAATTATACGAATGATAATAGGTATTATAGCCCATAATTCAAACTCATAGCTAAAATTTTACCTAACTGCTATCATATCGGATATAATCGGATAATCCTGCTGTATTCCCGCCATATTGATCAATTACGGTAAATCTATGCTAGTTGGTGTAACTCTACGTGACCGTTTTAAAATCATTAAAGAACTGGGTAGTGGTGGTTTTGGTGACACTTACCTAGCAGAAGATATACACTGTAAAAACCGTCTTTGTGTAGTTAAGCATTTACAATTAAAACCACCTAACACCGCAGCCGCACTACCCATAGCTCAAAGATTATTTGCAACTGAAGCAAAAGTATTATATAAACTAGGAGTACATGATCAAATACCTACGCTTTATGCTGACTTTGAAGTTAATGGACAATTTTATTTAGTACAAGAATTAATTCGCGGCCATGATTTAACAAAAGAGATTTATCCTGGAAATAAATTAACAGAAATAGCAGCTAGACAATTATTAATTGATATCCTAGAAATCTTAGCATTTGTTCAACAAGAACAAATTATTCACCGTGACATCAATCCGCAAAATATCATGCGTCGTCAAGATGGTAAAATTATCTTGATAGATTTTGGTGCAGTTAAAGAAATTACTACCCTCCATGTCACCACTCCTGGACATGAACCCCGTTCAATTGCTGCTGGTACTATTGGTTATATGCCTAGTGAACAATTTCAAGGACACCCAAAGTTATCTAGTGATATTTATGCGGTGGGAATGTTAATAATTTACGCAATTACGGGAATACAACCCCATGAGTTACCTGAAGATCCCACCAATGGTGAGATAATTTGGCGAAATCGGGCAGATGTGAGCAATGGTTTTGCTAAGATTTTAACGAAAATGGTACGTTATTAGGACTTACGCATTGACAGAATAAAAAAATAGTGCATTGATAAATAAGGGTCGTCTAGTAATCGGTATGGGAGAATGAGAGAAATTACTAAACTCTCGACAGCACAATGCAACATAGACATCTACA
>NZ_JACJPV010000006.1 GCF_014696225.1 Anabaena sp. FACHB-1237
CAACTGGTATGAAGTACAGAGGAATCTGTTTACTTTAGTTGTACGTGAGCATATTTTTGCTAATCTTAATAGCGATCGCATGATCTAGAATACATAGATAATGTTTTTTGTCAATGCGTAAGTCCTAATACCATCACACAAGCGTTTTTCGTCTTCACTTAAACCTAGTGTAACCGCATCTAAATTATGTAATCTATACACAGCTATGGTTTCAATTTTTAGATACAAAACTTAACAATGCCTTAAACCTTTGTCCTGGTTGTCACGGGCGATCGCTGATTTTTAAAGTAAACATAGATACTATTCACTATCTTCACCTAAGTAAATAGCACGAATATCCGCAGGTAAATTTTCTTCTAGCATTCTATAACCTTCTTGGAGTAAATTACTTACTTCCCCAGGGGAAATTTGTTCTCCTTCGGCTTGCAAATAAGCGGCTATTCTGGTTTCACTCCAATGAAAAGTTTCAGACATTAACACTATTAATCTTAACATTGGTTGTAATCTATCTAACGCTTGTTCTACATAACACCATAGTGGTGGTGATGTATTTTTCAGAACATAATGAATTGATTCTGATGGTGGTAATTTCATTTCATTGATATAGAAAGCAGCGATGTTAATTAACCAATTTTGTAAAGTTAAAGTTTGCTTACCTGTTTCTGGATTAACTAAAGAAAGACCGCCTAATTCATAGTATATCTGTCGCCAAATGAGGGCGAATAAATAATCAGCTTGGACAGGCGATCGCGTTGAATGTCTAATTAAAGTATAGACTATAGAATTATAACGGCAAAAAATTACTGTAAAATACTTGCCATGTTCAGGATAGCGTTGAAATAAAGTGAGTAATTCTTGGTCACTATAGCGAAATAATGACTTAACTAACGGATGATTAGCTTCAGAAAAGAAAGGAATTTGCACAGGATTTTAATGTGTTAGCAGTTAAAATATACAAGAGCAGGATTTATATAAGTTAATAATATATAATAATATAGAGGTGGCAAGTTTTCTCAGGACAGTGATATGATGACTCATACTAATTTTCACACACTCCTGTGTCACCTGTCACTGGCTATTGATAAACTAGAAACAGAATCGTTATGCTAGTCTTTATTGACAATACTATAGGACTTACCCAAGTTTTACAGCAAAAATCTCTTGTAGGGTACGTCAGACTCCATGCCTGCAAATAAACAGATCCTTGACATCTGACGCACCCTACCAATGTGCCAGTTACGTCAGTTCTGTATTAAAAGCGGTTCATTTATACAATAATTCTTTGTTCATGGTTATAGCAACTAATTTCATACCTGTTCCAGCGACTCCAATTATAGGCTCTTTCCTACCTTCATTACCTTTAGATAGTCTGTTCTCTACTCAAGGCATAATGATCATGCTGTTGGCGGCCTATGCTGGTGCTATGTGGATGTTTCTCAGCAGCGCGCCCAAAGTATACACTGTCATGGTATCAGATTTGGAAATTGCCCGACAGTTATACGAAGGTTTACTTAATTTGCCCGTAGCCGAAGTACCTTTGCACTATTATTACAACTACGAACAAACCATTGGTGCTACTGGTATTGATCCCTTATATATGTCCGCCAGTTCCAATTTTGCTCCAAAAACCATGAATAATGGGAATGATGGACTTTGGTATCAACTGAAAAAAAACACCCAATTACATATTATTACTGGCGCAAGTTTGGGTAGTAAAAATCAACAACGTCATGTTTGTTTTGATCATGACTGTTTAGAATTAATCTTAATGCGTGTGGAAACAAGAGGTTTAAAACTCAAAATTCGTAATCATAAACCCTTGAATTTTTTGGTAAAAGACTACGATGGCCGCATTATTGAAATGGCAGAAGTAGCAGGTTAACATATAGCTAACAGTTAACATTGAACAGTTAACCGTTAAAGGTTAACTGTTATTAATTTTATAGCTTGAGGACTGAGCTTGCCAAACCGCACCCTACCAATATGCCTATTTTAACTGTTAAGTGGTAAGTGTTAACGCAAATATTTTCTGTAAACGTTTACGTACCCATACACCTATATTACTATCATCACTTTCTTCCACTATACCCATTTGTTGTAATTGCTTTTTCCGTTGTTCTAATTCTTCCTGATGTTGTGACAATTCCTGAATAATTAACTCAGCAAAGTCAGGCTGATCTTGTAATAATTTCTCAAATTCTTGACGATAAATACCAAAGACAATAGTAGGTTCTACAGCCCTGACGGAAGCAGTTCTCGGAATACCTAAAATCAGAGATAATTCTCCAAAAAATGCTCCTCTTCTTAATGTAGTTAAATGTTTATCTATCTTAGCTACGAAAATATCTATAGCACCTTCTAACACAATATAAAACGCATCTCCTGGTTCACCTTCATTAAAGAGAATTTGGTCTTTCTTTAATCTTTTCCGTGAACCAATTTCAATTAATTTCCTTAATTCTAACTCTGTGAAATTTTCAAAATAGGGAACTTTTTTCAGCAGATCCCTAATAGAAATATCACCACGAATTTCTCGATGTTCTTGGTTTTCTAAACTAACAATCTCTGGTACTTTTGCTTTATTCAGATAAACACTATAATCAGGAAAACTAACACTAATACCCCTTTGTCTCAAATTATATTCTATAGCATAATTCAGTTTAGTTTTTGCTGGTTCATCATCTCTAAAACTATGTATCCACACAAATAATTCAAACTCAAAGTATTTTACACCTAATTCATTAAATACTAATTCTGGAGGAGGATCTTTGAGAATGAAAGGCTCTTGATCTACTGATGTTAAAACTGTTTCCGTAAATAATACTATATCTGTACTGGGATGAATCCTAATTGGTAATTTTATTCTATTAGGATTTCCTCCATAACTCCAGTTTAAAATCGGTACTGTCACCAAGGAACTATTAGGAATAATTAATGTTGCTCCATCTTCTGTGGTAATTAGTGTGGATAGTAAGGAGATATTTTTTACTGTGCCTTCTAAATCCTCAAATTCTTGATTACTACCAAATTGTAGATAATCATTTACCTTAATGGTACGACGCAATACAATAATAATACCACTACTTAAATCTCGCGCCATGTCTTGTAAACCTAAGCCTATTCCTATTCCTAAACCTCCAGCAATAACTATTAAGGATGATAGGCTAAAACCAATGGCTTCTAATGATACCAATATCCCAATTATCGCTAAAATATAAGTTACTAATGTGCTAATAGCCTCACGAGTTCCTAAGTCTAATCCTAAACGAATTAGTAAAAATTGTTTGAGGAAAACTTGTACTAATTTAATTAATATCCAAACAATAAAGAGGTTAAGAATTAATAGAGAAATTGTAACAGCAGAAAAGTTTACTTCTCCAAAAGTAAATAAGGTATAGTTTAATACGGCATATATATATGACCATAAATATTCTAGGTATTGAGTCATAATTATCTCTGTTGATCATGTCTGTTTATCATGGTTTTTGTAGTCAAATATACTAAATTTGACCAATAGCCACTACATTATACAATGAATTTATGTAAATTTCAAGAAAAATTTTACACTTCTCAATATAAGTGCAAAAAGTTTATTCAGACTTGATTAAAATAAACAATAACATTGTCAGTAGTAGAAACATATATCAATAGATAAATATATAATAAATATATATTTATCTATATTTATCTATATTTATCTATCTTTCCACGACTGACATAATTAACAACAGACAATTTCTAGCTTTATTTATGACTATCTAATAATTGATGATGAGAAATAATTCCCTTCAATTTTAAATTAGTAAATACATTAATGGAATTTACTAATTCTCTTTGTTCT
This sequence comes from Anabaena sp. FACHB-1237, assembly GCF_014696225.1. Taxonomy (GTDB): domain Bacteria; phylum Cyanobacteriota; class Cyanobacteriia; order Cyanobacteriales; family Nostocaceae; genus FACHB-1237. The sequence goes on from NZ_JACJPV010000006.1 coordinate 3,842, forward strand.
GTGGGTAAATTTACAGCATCTAATCCTTGTTTCAGACTACTACCTCTATGTAATTCGTGAGCAAGTTTTTGCTGTTGTGATGAATCTAAAATTTTGCTAATTTCCTGGTTTCTTCGCTGTATTAACCCTTGCATTTTTTGCTTTTCTTGAGGTGTAAAATCATCCTCAATAGGTCTAAATGTGCTACCAATCTGCGTATTAGCAGCTATAACAAAACTCTGGGCATAAGCATGATCAAATGTTGTCAGACAAAAAACAACAGATATCAATGCTAAAGTTAATAATTGGAATTTGAGTTTACAAATCATGTTGGTGCGGATGTTCATAAAATACTCAATCAAACTAAATCAGGTATGATATTAGTTTAACTAGTAAATAGCTTATATTATAGGACTTACGCAAGTGTCACACTAAAAAATCTGTTGTATGGTGCGTCAGATATCAACAATTTAGTTATTTACATGATTTATAGTGTCTGACGTACCCTACCAATGTGCCGGTTGCGTAAGTCCTGAATTACCTAAAATAGCATTATAAAATTGAGAATTAATAATACATATTTACTATTTATCTGGATCTGCGTTAATAAAAATGTACCAATAAATCCACTAATAAATAAGCTGTTTTACTTTTAATTTAGATAATGGATGCAAGCAAGATGCTTGCGCTACTGTAATTTTAGTGGTTTTTTCCAGTAAAATTATAAAACTGTCTAAATATGATATGGGGTTTTCAAACCACTGTATTTATTTCTGATTTGTTCACCATCTACTCTCATTCAATATGAAAATACTCAAAATTCAAGATGATCCCATTAGTATTTTATCTATTTTATCCTATATTTTAGCAGCAATTAGTGGTTTATTGATGGGGTTGACAGTTGCCCCTGTTAGTCTTTGGTTTTTGGCTTGGTTTGCCTTAATACCATTGTGGATATTATTATTTAATGATAAGTATAATAGTCACAATTATCTCAGATTAGCTTTTATTTGGGGTGTATTTTATCACGGAACAGCTATATCATGGATTAGAGGTATTCATCCTATGGACTGGTTAGGTGTTCCTTGGTGGCCAAGTTTGTTAATTACTCTATTTTGTTGGTTATTTGTTAGTTTTTGGGGCGGATTTTTTCTAGTTATTTGGGCGTTTTTAATGGTACGCTTCAATAAACAAACTCCTTGGTTACGAGTTTTATTGGGATCTACTATTTGGTGCTGTTTAGAAACTGCTTGGAGTTATAGTTCTTTATGGTGGAGTTCCCTAAGTTATACTCAATCTCCTCATAATTTGTTAGTGCTACATTTAGGACAAATTTCTGGTAGTAATACTGTCACTTTTTTACTTGTTTCTGTTAATGGTTTATTAGCTGAATTCGGGATTTTATATCTCACGCAAAGACGCAAAGACGCAAAGAGTTATATTTTGTTATTTGGGGCTGTGGGTTTGTTTTTGCTGGGGCATTTATGGGGGTTTTATTTATATGTTTCTCCTGCTAATGATGATTTTAATAATGCTGTCAAGGTTGGCATTATTCAAGGTAATATTCCTAATAAAATTAAGGTACTTCCCCAAGGTTTACGTTTAGCAATTTATCATTATACTCATGGTTATTTGCAGTTAGTTAATCAAGGTGTAAATGCTGTTTTAACTCCTGAAGCTGCTATTCCCATATTTAGTTATAATTTACCAAATACTGACTTATTTATGGCTATTAAAGAACAACAAATTCCGATATGGATAGGTGCTTTTGGTGTCCAGGGAGATAGTTATACTAATAGTTTATTTACTGTCAATGAAAAGGGGGAAATTACCAGTCGTTATGATAAGTCTAAACTTGTTCCCTTAGGTGAGTATATTCCTTTTGAGGAGATTTTTGGTAAGTTAATTGAACGTTTATCTCCTTTGGAAGCACATCAAGTTCATGGGGCAAAAAATCAGATTTTTGATACTATTTTTGGTAGGGTAATTGTGGGTATTTGTTATGAGTCTGCTTTTCCAGAAATTTTCCGTTATCAAGCTGCTATGGGAGGCAAGTTTATTTTAAGTTCTTCCAATGATGCCCATTATACTATGGCTATGGCTGATCAACATCATGCCCTGGATATTATGCGGGCAATTGAAACTAGTAGATGGGCAGTGAGAAGTACAAATACGGGTTATTCTGCTGTTATTGATCCTCATGGCCACACTTTGTGGAAGTCGGGATATAATAGTTATGAAACCCATGCGGCAGTTATTTATGGCCGTGAATATCGCACTTTATATGTTAGTTTTGGTGACTGGTTAACACCTTTTTTTGTAATTATTAGTGGTTTGGTTTGGTTGATAATTAAGATAGTCTAATAGTTAGATACCCGACTTATTAAAGAAGTCGGGTATCTTGGTGTTTTTTGTCTTAATTTCTCGGTTTCATTGTGACAAAGGTTATTAAGGAAAATATCATCATGGCTAATATTAAGGCTGAGTTTCTAATTAATGCTTTATCCCAATGTTTGACTGCGATCGCTATTAATGCCCATACTGTTACACTAGAATAAGGTATATCCTCGCATTTAATAACTATTATTCCGCAAATTATGGTGGCTATTATTAACATAATCACTGTCCACAATTGACTATTAATACCCCAACCAGTCCATTTATAGAAATGCAATGTACAAGCTATGTTAACTATTGTCGCTACACTAATCCAACTTAAATAAATGCTGATAGGATAATGTAAACATAGTTTCTTGCTGCGATTTACGGCTTTTTTACCAATTCCTAAACGATAATAAATCATCATTAAAGAAATTAAAATACCTAACATGGCAACTACTGATAAATCAAAATATCTTGCCAGGAAAAAATACACCCAAATACTTTGACATACCGAAGCAATTACTAGAAAATATGCCGTATTTTGTAAGTCCTGATCTTCCTTTTGATTTGGTAAAACTTGATAAATTCCTAAACTAAATAATCCTACATAAATTAATCCCCAAATAATAAAGGCATAATTAGCTGGTACAATTAATACATCTTGAAATATAGTGTTGGAAATTGTGCCAATATTCATCCCATTTAATGGGTAAATATTAGAGACTACATTAATGATAAATGCAGCAATAATAGCCATTAAAGTTAATATTTGCCGCAAGAAATTTTGTAAGTTAGAATTGGGTAGTTGCATAGATGAACATTATACATTAATCAGGATAAATTAATTAAGTATTGTAAGGGCGGTTTTAGCTGATAATTTGTTGCTATTATTTACAAAACCAAAACCAGCCCTGATACAAACTAATAAGATTATCAATTGTCAATTACCAAGTAGGATCGCTGAAAAGATTAATTATTAATTTTTCCTGTCCTGGTTTAATTGGTGGAACTCCGCTAATACAAGCACGAATAATTTCTGGTTCATCTTCTCCATTATCTAATTCTACTGTACAAGCATGACAAGTGCCCATTAAACAACCCGTAGGAATAGATATTCCTGCGCGTTCTGCTACATCTAAAATAAGTTCGCCAATTTCTGCATCAGTGGTTACTTTATCTGGTAAAAATTCAATTTTCATAGTTATGTTTTCGAGATTGTTTAATTTGTGATATTAACAATATTTGCCTATTAAGCAATTCACCATTATCCCCATATTTGCCCATATTAGTGATATCAATATCAAAAATATGATCCCTGATTACTGAATGCTAATAGCTTAAGATAAAATAGGTATGATATCTAAATGTTTTTCTACTTCGTTAGCTATAAAATCTAACATTTTTTCTCTTTCTTCTCGATAATTTGCTACTCCTGTAGGTAAGGATGTTAAACCTCTTTGTTGACGTAAACGGTTAATCCAGGTCCTTCTCCAAGGACCATTATCAAAAATACCATGTAAATATGTTCCCCAAACAGATTGACAATTATCTACTAATCCTAAGTTAGCATCATCAAATAATGGTTGACAGGGTTTTTGATCATTGGAATTTTCAACACGCGATCTCCCTTGATGAATTTCAAAGCCATTTACAGGTAATCCCATTTGTGGATAATTGGAAGTAACTTGTCTTTGTCTGGCGATTTTCTGCCCTGTAATTACTGTTTTTATCGGTAATAAATTCAATCCTGAATATCTTCCTGCTTGTCCTTCTACTCCTTCAGGATCGGCGACAATTTCTCCTAACATTTGAAAACCACCACAAATTCCTAACACTGTTCCTCCCGATGCAGCATAATTTTGAATTGCTGTGGACATACCAGTTTTTTGCAATATTAATAAATCCGCAATAGTGGTTTTTGTACCAGGAATAATCACCGCATCTGGATGTCCTAATTCTTGTTTGGGATGGACATATTTAATTCTAATTGATGGTTCTGACTCTAAAGGATCAAAGTCTGTAAAGTTGGCAATTCTTGATAAACGAATCACGGAAATATTTAATTCTGCATGGGATTTTGTGGATTTACGTTCTAATAAATCTAGCGAGTCTTCGGCAGGAAAAACTTGTTCTAAGTAGGGAATTACTCCTAATACGGGAATACCTGTTCTTTGTTCTAACCATTTTATTCCTGGTTCAAGTATTGATATTTGTCCACGAAACTTATTGATGACTATACCTTTAATTAGTTGTCTTTCTTCTGGTTCTAATAGTTCTAATGTTCCTACTACATGGGCAAATGCACCTCCCCGATCAATATCTACTACTAATATGGTATTTGCCTGTAAATATTTGGCAATTCTCATATTAGTTAAATCCCGATGTTTGAGATTTATTTCTGCTGGACTTCCTGCACCTTCACATACTAATGTATCAAATTCTTGGGTTAAGTTTTGAAGACATTCTTGAACTGTTTGCCAACCTATATCAAAATATTCTTCATAATAGTCTTTGGCGTTCACTTTACCTACTGCTTTTCCTTTGAGAATTATTTGAGATGTCATGTCTCCTTGGGGTTTTAAGAGAATAGGATTCATGTCTACTGTGGGTGCTATTCCCGCAGCCCAGGCTTGTACTGCTTGGGCATATCCAATTTCTCCTCCTGTGGCAGTAACATAGGCGTTTAATGCCATATTTTGCCCTTTAAATGGTGCAACTCGCCATCCTTTCCGTGAGAGAATGCGACATAATGCGGTGGTAATTAGCGATTTTCCCGCATGGGATGTTGTTCCCACTACCATGATTGATTTCATTTTCTTGATTTACTCCTATTCTTAACTTTTTCATGGCCACAATCATTAATTTTCTAAGTATTCAGCCGTGAGTTATCAGTGATCAGCTAATATTTAAAGATAGTCTCTATCAAATGTATTTGTTCTGTGATATTTTCTCATTGCTAATTACTGTTCACGTAGCGTGATGTTAGGCGTTACCTGAATACTTACTTTCTGAGGACTTTCACAAGTGTCACAGCAAAAATCTGATGTAAGGTGCGTCAGATGTGAAGAATATGTTTATTTACATGATTTATGCTGTCTGATGTGGTTGGTGAGCTTGTCGAACCACACCCTACTAATGTGCCAGTTGCCTAACTCCTGTTTCTGTAAATGTGTTTGTAAATGTGTAGGTTTTTCATTGTACTTTATACCCACAATATGCTATCCAATAACAAAATTATCAAAACAGGAAGTAAAGTAGGGTAGGAAGTGCGAAGTACGGAGTGAAAATTATGATTACTAGTCTGGGTTTAGCATTGCTAAACCCCTAGTGATATAGTGATAGCTCACAGCTGACGGCTAAAAAGGCCGACGTAACCACCGAGTGATAAAATCGAGTAGACGATCGCTCAATGATGCTGGAGGTAGTTCTTTTTCTTTGAGCTTTTCCACTAATTGATGCCCTAAAGGCGTGAGTCGAAAACCGTCCGTAATTCCCTGGCCATCTACTTCCCGTCTTAATATTCCTACGTCTATTAGCCAACTTAAAGCATTATCACATATCAATTCTGATAATGGTTGTTTGGTGTAATTTTTCTTTACTCCATGTTCTGATGCGATCGCTCCTAATGCTATACTTCGATTCTGCATCTCTATGAGTAAGTTTAGCTTAAATGGTGAACATATCAGCGATCGCTCTGCTCTGGTTAGAGTATTACTAGAATATACTAGGGGTTTGAGATTTTGACTATTCACAGCAAATATTTCTAATTTTAATTAACATTTAACTGTTAACAGTTAACGTCTAAGGTTAACTGTTAACTTAGAACACACTAATATTCTACAAAAACCAACCGTAGGAATGTAAACCTTTACCTAAAAGATTAACTCCTAAATAACAAACCCACACTACTACAAAACCTGCTGAGGCTAAAATTGCCGGTTTTCTACCCTGCCAACCACGAGTTATTCTCGCATGAAGATAGGCTGCAAATACTAACCAAGTAATTAACGCCCAGGTTTCTTTGGGATCCCAACTCCAGTAAGATCCCCATGCTTCATTTGCCCATACACCCCCCGCAATTATACCTATAGTTAGTAAAGGAAATCCTAACCCTATAATCCGATAACTTATATTATCTAATATTTCTGCCAGGTTAAGGCGTTGAGGTGAAAGGGTTAGGCTATTGGTGATAGTTGCAGATTCTGTAAGTTTTACTACGTCTAACACTGCTGTACCTTTACCATTGTTTTGGTTTTGGCTGTTGCTTTCTATACCAATAAAACCGTTATTTTCTGAGGCTGGGGTGACTAATTCTCCTGATTTAATTAATTTATAGCCGTTACTACGATAACCACCTGTACCTACAGAACTGCCTTGTAATTGGATGTTTTGTCCACGAGTGACAATTAGAAAAGCGATCGCTAGTAGTGAACCTACCATTAATGCTGAATAACTTAACATCATAACACTAACGTGCATCATCAACCAATTAGATTTTAAAGCAGGTACTAAAGGCTCAGAAATTTGCATTTCTGATGGTAAAGTCAGAGTAGCAAATGCTGTAATACCCATAGCCACTGGTGCGGTAACAACTCCTACCAAACGACTACGAGTAGAATTTTCTGCTATCAAGTGAACAGCAGTAATACCCCAAGTCAGGAAAAATAGAGATTCATAGAGGTTACTAAGAGGGAAATAACCTGCTTCTATCCATCTTGCAGCCAATAGGGTAGCAATGGATAAATTAGCGATCGCCATTCCTGCTGTGCCTAAAGCCCCAGTCAATGATAAACTAGGAAAAGCTGCTCCCACCCAATATACTAACATGGTGCAGAATAAAACAGCAAAAGAGGCATTATCTAGCCAATTCTGGAGTACAACCAGATTCATAAATACGTCTCCCTAATGGATGCTTTCAGATTAATTCTCACTTTATTTCTCATCCTATCGGTTTTTGTAACCACAAGATCCTCAATTTCTTCCATAACTATCAGCATTCAGCCATCAGCAGTCAGCCATCAGTTATCAGTTATCAGTAAATGTATATCAAATGTATCAATTTTATAATATTTCCTGACAAACAACAAGATACCGGACTCTTACAAGGTTGAAAATTAAAATAGCAGTCCTATCTTGATCAATAAATCAATTAATAAGTGTGGGTTCTTAAAACATATTACATAATAATATATACATTACATTTGAATTTTTATTAAATAATATTACCCACATCCTATAGATTTATGGTATAAAATTACTATGTTTATTGTATAGAGATCAAATTAGTGATCACCTGTAAGTAATGCTGAATACAACGATCCTCAGAAAACATTGACACATGACCAGATTTATCTATGATCAGTTTTCTAAGGACTATTTAGAAGAACTGCTTAAACCCTATGGAAAAGTAGAAACACCTCGTGAGTTGGCAGGAGAAATTAGGCAAATAGATGTTTATTTTTCTCCATTGTCCCAACTCGATCCTAGTGTAAAAATGCTAGGATTATTAGGTAATATGGCATTAACGCCAGCAATGTTTGAACCCTATCGTAATCCAGTAAAAGTGGACGAAATAGGAGATTGTATACTCAAATTATTAGAAATTAAAGGAGTCTTAAAAAGAGAAGCAAAGCGTAATAAATCTAATTTATTAGATGAACAACTGCCGAAATTATGGATACTCACACCCACAGCATCATCTGATATACTATCAGGATTTAATGCTACCTTAAAACAAGATTATTTACCTGGTGTCTATTATTTAGGAAAGTATTTACGCACAGCAATAGTAGTAATTCATCAATTACCATGTACGGAAGAAACCCTATGGATCAGAATTTTAGGAAGAGGCAAAGTTCAGCAACAAGCTATAGATGAACTGGCCAATTTACCAACTAATCATCCATTTAGGAAAATCGGGTTAGAATTACTATATAACCTGCAAACACATCTGAAAAGAAATAATCAAAAAGATGAAGATAGGGAGGTACTTATGAGATTAGAACCACTATATCAACAAGAAAGAGAGTTAGCCGTTCTTGAAGGAAAAAGAGAGGGAAAAATTCAAGGCAAAATTGAAGGTAAAATTGAAGGCAAAATTGAAGGCAAAATTGAAGGTGAGATGTTATTAATTACCAAGCAAATTAACAAAAAGTTTGGTAAAATTTCAGAAAATTTAACTGAGAAGATTCAAAAATTACCAGTTGAAACAATTGAAGCTTTAGCAGAATATCTCCTAGATTTTACTAAAGTTGATGATTTAGAAACTTGGTTAAATCAAAATTCTCCATCATAAACCTATCCCCAAATCCCCGATTTCTCAAATAAGTCGGGGATCTTAATTTAATGATGATCATGATCATGAAAAATATATCAAAAGGTTTATAGTGATAACTAGTAACTTGGGTTATTATTAATATTGGAGCGAAAACATTGGTTAAACAAAGATTAGATACTTTATTGGTAGAATTGGGTTTATGTTCTTCTCGTCAACAAGCACAACGTTTAATTCAAGCTGGAGAAGTAACTGTTAATCAAAATTTAATAGATAAAGCAGGAACGGAAGTAGATACATCTGCACAAATAGTCATTAAAGAACGTTCTCGTTTCGTTTCTCGTGGTGGAGAAAAATTAGCGAAAGCATTGGATTTTTTTGCAATTTCTGTTAAGGATCGCATTTGTTTAGATGGAGGAATTTCTACAGGAGGTTTTACCGATTGTTTATTACAATCTGGTGCAAAACAAGTTTATGGTATTGATGTTGGTTATGGCCAAGTTGATTGGAAATTAAGAAATGATCCGCGAGTTATTTTAAAAGAGCGCACAAATTTACGTCAATTAAAACCAGAACAATTATATACAGAAAATGATATAATTCCTGACTTAGTAGTGGTAGATGTTTCTTTTATTTCTTTAACTAAGGTTTTATCTGCTATTTGGGATTTAATTCAAGCACCAAGGGAGGCAATTTTATTAGTAAAACCTCAGTTTGAGGTAGGTAAAAGTCGAGTGGGTAAAAAAGGGGTGGTGCGTGATTCTCAAGATCATGCTGATGCTATTTTTCAAGTTCTCCAAACCGCCCTAAAATTAGGTTGGCAATATCAAAGTTTAACTTTTTCTCCTATTACTGGTCCTGCTGGTAATATTGAGTATTTATTATGGTTAAAAATGGATGGTGAAATAATAGTACCTGATTTAGAATCTATTCAGGAAATGACTAAGTTAGCAGTTCAGGAGTTTATGAAAAAATGATGAGTAACCAATTTGTACAAGATGATCAAATAAATGATCAATCATGGTTAGATAAAACTATCAGCCAATTGAAAGAACGCAATTTTGAGGCTTTAGATATTGATTTATTAATAGAAGAAATAGGTGGAAATTTAAAAGATGCTTTAGAAAACAATTTAATTGTTTAATTGTGGTTTTAGCACATTTATTGAAGTGGAAATATCAGCATGATAATCGTTCTGGAAGTTGGCAAGGTAGTATTAAAGAACATCGTCATCGGATTAATACAGCAGTTTCCGTTATTATGAGATACAGATGTTAATGATAAAACCCTTGTAAAACAGCCATCTTGCTGTGTTCATAGTGTACCTCATGTAGATGGAATGTGCTGTAAGTCTATGCAAATATGATGAGGATATTTTTGATAGTTGTTATGATCCTGCTTTAAATTGGGCAATGGCAGAAACGGGTTTATCTGTTGATATTTTTCCGGTACAATGTTCTTTTACTGCTGAAGAGGTTCTCAATATTAAATTTTTACCTGAGTAACTTAAGCATTCAGCTATCAGCAATCAGCTATTTACCTGAAATATTAAAATACAAAGAATGAAAACAAACGAATGCAGATAACATTCTGTGAAATTAAAATTTCTGAACCCTTGTTATTGATACTATTCTCTGATTACTGATTACTAATAGCTGAATACTTACGTATCATATATTAAACATTCTAGTGCTTCTGGATGATTTTCACAGTATATTTCTAAGTCTGTTTTGCGATGCTTTGCTTGTTTTTCTTGGGCTTTTTCTATTTGTAATTGTTGAATTAAATTCCATGCTTGAATACAAGTAGAGGAATTTTTTCCATCTATTTCGCATATTTCCCGCGCTTTTACTATTGCGGCTAGGATTTTTTCATCAATGGTTGTTTGCGGACTTTTTTGGATTTGTTTTTGGATTTGATTTACGGTTGTCATGATTTTTAGATATAAACTAACTAGGAATTATTGCCAACTCAGATGCACAGATATAGAGAATAATTTATTTGCCGATTATTTCTCAAGATTAACAATTGACAACTGATTTTTTTGTTAATTTATATACTTTTTAATAGATATTACAGATCCCCAAATTCTTAAAAAAGTCGGGGATCTTAAGGAGGTTATAATTCCTGTTTTAACCTATACAAAATTGTGTTTTCATCAACTTGTGATAATATTTCTCGAATAACAGTATTAGCCCCTAATTGTCCCCAAGTACAGCCTTTTTCTAGGTAAATTTGGGCGGCTTTTCCTACTCGATAACTACCATAGCCTGCTATTACACTTTGCATTAATCCACTAGTGGCAAAAGTAGTAATATGAAAGGGATTTTCTCCACTAATTGCATCTGTGGTTTTACCTATACCTAATATCAAACTAGTGGCTATTTCACTCAGAAATAAACTACCAGAACTAAATAAAATGGTTTTTAATAATTTGGTAGCTTCATAACTAGTCATGGGTAGGCCATATAATCTTGCTAGGGAACGAATCAGGGCTAAATCTGTGATTAAACCACCAATAATATCTAAAAAACCAATGGGATTTAATCCGATCGCTATGGCTTTATATTTAATAAATTGAGAAATAATATTTTCTGCTTCTTGTTGGCGAATATCTAGGGTTTTACTAGTAATAATTTCTTCTGCTTCTCTAGCTTGAATTAAGGCGTTTAATGCTAATAGCGATCGCCCTTCTCTATTTAATATTTTCAAAATAGTTTCTTTCAATTCATGAACTTGTGGTTCTGGAGTTTCCCATTCATAACTAACCCTACCATCTGCCCATTCTATTCTTACCTCCATTGGTGCTGGTTCAGCCGCGATCATTACAATTTCATCAGGTAATAATGGCTGATTTGATGAATTTCCTGCCCCTAATTGTTGCAAGTTTTTATATATTGTTTCTCTATCCGTTTCTGGATATAAATCAATTTTATTAAATACTAAAATTAAAGGTTTTTGTGATTGACGTAATTCTAATAATGCTTGATATTCTGTTCTCGTAATATCGCCAGAAACCACAAATAAGATTAAGTCACATTGACGCACAACATCCTTAGCCATTTGCGCCCTTGCATCCCCAGAAATTTCATCTAAACCTGGTGTATCTATCAATTCAACTAATACCTTATCTCCTGGTTTCCAACGTACTGAACGCGGCCATTGTGTCACACCATTTAATGGTCCAGTTTCTAAAATTTTATCGCCCATTAAGGAATTTAATACGGCAGATTTTCCCCGACTAACCAACCCAAAAGCAGCAATTCTAATAATATTAGCATCAAGTTTTTCTAGGGTAGTGCTTAATATTTCTATTTGTGGTTTTACCACTGTAATTAATTCAGAATTTCCTGATAATTTACCAGACTTACGCAGATAATTATACCAAGACAATGCTTGTCTAATACTAGCACGGGCGCGGTTTAAATGGGTTTCTTGTAAGTTACGAGTCATAGGATTTTGGATGTTTGGTTTTTGATTTTAGATTTTCAGATCCCGGACTTCTTTAAGAAGTCCGGGATCTAAATTTTTCAGTTCTCTAATTTTCTTTGGCATATCTAATATAACGTTATTGTCCTAAATATGCTTCTAAAACTTTAGCATTATTTTGAATTTCTGTAGGAGTTCCCACAGCTAAATTTTGTCCCTCTGCTAATACCCAAACTTGATCACATAAAGACATAATTACATCCATATTATGTTCAATAATTAAAAATGTCATACCATCGTTACGATTCCAGTTTAAAATGCGATCGCAAATATCATCTATTAACCTGGGATTAACACCTGCTGCTGGTTCATCTAACAATATTAACTTAGGATTTGTCATTAAAGCCCTGCCCATTTCTAACAGTTTTCTTTGCCCCCCTGATAAACCTCCTGCATAGTCATTAGCCTTTTTTTCTAACCCCACAGACTCTAATAAAAACATTGCCCGTTCTTTTAATTTTTTCTCTTCTTTAGCGACAATATGGGGCTGAAATTGCACTTGCCAAAAATTTTCTCCCGTTTGTTTTTGTGCTGCTAACAACATATTTTCTAACACCGATAACCGTGATAAAGCCTTAGCAACTTGAAAAGTTCTTATTAAACCTTGTTGGGCAATTTGATGAGGTTGTAATTTATGAATTGGTTCACCATCAAATATTACTCTTCCTTTATCTGGACGAATAAAATTAGAAAGTAAATTAAATAATGTGGTTTTACCTGCACCATTAGGACCAATTAATCCGGTAATACTACTTTTTCGTACTTCAATATTAGCTTCTTGCACTGCTTTAATACCACCAAAATTTTTACAAAGTCCGGTAGCAGATAATAATGGCATTTCTGGTGTTTCTAAAATCATAATTTTTATAGGTAATTGGGAATTGAGAATCATATTTATTAACCCACGCAGGTGGGTTTTGCCTGTGTATATGCGATTTCTAATCGCCAATCTATTTACCCAAAGTTAACTCCTCCTTTTTACCTAAAATACCCTGTGGTCGCCAAATCATCAATACCATGAGAATTAAGCCAATAAACATGATTCTAAATGCCCCAATTCTTTCCACATCCAGAGGGACAATTTTCGGTAAAAATTCTCTGGTTAAAGCATCATAAGCAAAATAAATTACTGCCCCTAAAATTGTGCCAATATTATTACCAGAACCTCCTAAAATTATCATAATCCAAGCATCAAAAGTTAATTGAGGTTGAAAATTATCTGGGTAAATCGCGCTTAATTGCCAAGCGAAAAAAGCCCCAGAAACACCAGCGATCGCACCCCCTAAAACCAAAGATTGTAATTTATAACTGAACACATTTTTTCCTAATGCTTTGGGTACTTCTTCATCTTCCCTAATAGATTTTAAAACTCGACCCCAAGGCGATTTTACTAACATTTGTAAACGCCAAAATACAAAGGACAAAACTAACAAAGCTAACCACATTAACCCCGCTTTTGGATTATAATTATATAAACCAATTACCCCAGAAATGTAAATTACTATGGACAATAATCCTAAAATTATTCCCACCACCAAACGAGTCATAAATTCCTGTTGACTACTTCTGGTTTTTGCCACATTATCCCTAACAATTTTCTTAGCGGAATTTATCCAACCCCATAAAGAAAATAACGTAATTCCTGCCAAAAAAGTTAAAATTAAAATCATCAATAACCGGAAAAATAAATTTGGTGTACTTGACAATGGAATTACATAACTTTGTACTCCAAAAGATCCCGATATCCAACTATTACCCACAGGTAAATCTTGATTATTTACTACTAAACGAATCAATTCTCCCGTGCCAATAGTTACAATAGAAAGATAATCTTCTCGTAACCTTAAAGTGGCAAAACCAATCACTAAACCTAATAAAGCAGCTACAATAGCACCAACTACAACCGCAAAAAGCAAAGGTACACCTTTTTGTAAACTCAAAAGTACCGTTGTATAAGCACCTAGCGTCATAAACGCAATATGCCCAAAATTAATTAAACCTGTAAAACCCCATTGTAAATTGAGTCCTAAACCGAATAAAGCAAAAGTAGCGGTAGAAACAGCCAGAAAAATTAGATATTCAATCATAAATTAGTAGTTACCGAGTTCATGGAATATGAATTTACTACGGATGAGAATGTACCATCTCATTGAACAAATACCAGATGACGAATTGTACAATATTTGGCACACAGTTCAGGCCAGGCATTATATTATGATTCTTACATGATTAAAGCGATCGCCTAAGTATATCAACTTCATCAACCTTGGCATACGCTAAGTTTTTTTAATAGACCATGACTTACGCAACTGGCACATTGGTAGGGTGCGTCAGATACCAAGAACCTGTTTATTGACATAATTTATGCTGTCTGACGCACCCTACTAACTTCTAACTTTCCTAATAGTACCCTGCCAATTAATTTTCTGTTGTGTAGAACGACTACCCAAAAAACGCACAACAGTTATTTCCATATTAACATTTGTCCCTGGTTGTAAAGCTGAACCGGGAATTTTTGACAACTTACCCACAGCAATACTAAAACGATTATATTCACGACTTACCAACTCCACCGGAATTTCTTCCTCAAAAATAGCTTGATTATTAAAAGAATCATAGACACCATCTTGTACTGTATATTTAATTTTAAATCTCGTATTAATCACCTCAGACTTACCCGCTAAATCCACAATTCTTAACACTAAATTATCACCATAATTAGCAAAATCAGCCACAGCTAACCGCGTCACATCATCTTTTTTAATAACATTATTAACTCTATATTCTGTCACATTTCCTTGAAGACTAGCCACCCCATTAACCCACAGATCATCAGGGAAATTTACATCAATTAATTGATTATCATTTAACGTCAAATTCACCATTTGATTAGCAAAATTACTAATAGGTTCTTTCTCATTCCAAACTAAATTTAAACTTCCTTCTAACCGACTTTCAAACTCTTGATATTCGTCATCAATTACGGAACCAATAGCTAATAAAGACTTAGCCCCTTGACGTATTTGCCATTTATTTTTAGAAAGTAGAAAACCTTGATTTATTAACCGAGAAATTGTTAATTCCGCAGTAGGATTATCTTCTGCTAAAGATTCTTGACCTTTAACAATTCTTAAGATTCCCAACTTACCACGAACACCATTCACGCCATCTCGTCCATAAATTCCATCAAAACCTCCTGAACAGCGATAAATCCTATTACTACACTTATAATCAGGACTACCAGAATTACCAGTACAATTTTTTACCTCCCAACGGCGGCGACCACAACTACAACCAGCCGTACCCCTACCACCACGGCCACCTCGTCCTGGTTCTCCTCCCCTAGCCAGCACCACAATATTCTTTAAATCTGCCAGATTTTGGTATAAAACCGTTAAAATACCCCCATTACCACCATTACCGCCCCTTCCACCATTACCACCACTACCACC
Source organism: Anabaena sp. FACHB-1237 (assembly GCF_014696225.1). Lineage (GTDB taxonomy): Bacteria > Cyanobacteriota > Cyanobacteriia > Cyanobacteriales > Nostocaceae > FACHB-1237. The sequence continues at coordinate 19,418 of NZ_JACJPV010000006.1, forward strand.
ATTAGGTGCAGTAATATTTTCTCTACCTTCATCCCCATAACCACGACAGTGGGGACGAGAACCATCTTCCCCGTCTTCCCCGTCTTCCCCATCCTTCCCCGACAAATCGAGATTTAATGAAGTACCATCAGCCTTAATAGTGACATTTTTACCACTGCGTCCATCCCTACCACTACGGCCATCACTTCCTCTACTGCCATCACCATCATAATATCTGGCTATTTGGGATTCAGCAGTGACACAAATCACATTGGCAGCAGCGGGTAAAATGTGAGTAAATAGGTAAAATGACAGTAAAAAAGGCAATTTAAGGGTTTTCATAAATCATGTTTTCTTTCTGCGTTCAATTACAGCCCATTCCATCTACATGAGGTACACTATGAACACAGCAAGATGCCCGTGTTACAAGGGTTTTATCATTAACATCTCTACCTCATAATAACGGAAACTGCTGTATTAATGTTTGTACCTCACTTGAATAGGAATAGCTATAAACCAAAATCTAAGTGCGATCGCCATCACTTGTATGAAAATTAATATCATCAGACCAAGTTTGTGATTTTCAATACGTCATAAATTTCACCCTGAAAATTGTTGCAAAAATAGCATTTTTTCTCCCGATTTTTTATAGATAAATAGCAGTTTACCGCTTGTAGCACAGCATATTGAGAGAGAAAATGCTATTAATCAAGAAAATCAAATTAGCGTGGTACTTTCCAGTTTACTGTACTTGATTTTTCTATATATTTGGGCAAACTTTTATATTTTTTACCTTGAGGTAGTGGATTTTTTGTGACTATAACAAAGGCGCGAACTGTTTTAGTGGTTTGAGGATTAACAGTCAAATCTTGTATTATTTCACTGTCATTTCCTTTATATTCAATAGAATTACCCGAGTGCCACCATATACTACCACCCGCACTTAATAGGATAGAAATATATGAATTTTCAGGCAAATTAGACATATTTACGGTAGCAGAAAAAATGCAATTATTGCGAGTAGATCCTTCTTCACAGGTTATTCTGCTATTAGGTTTAGGATTAGTAATAGCAGTGTCAGCTAAAGTTACAGATTCAAAACCAATTATCCCCGCAAAAATACTACTGAATACTAGAATTGGGCGGCGAAAATGCCAAATTTTCACTAAATTTCGAGGTTGTATTAATTTAATTGATGAGTGAAACATAAATAATCTCCTTATTTTTTCTTAGTTACAAACTCCCGCAAACTCAATAAACTCACAGTTTGAGCTAACTTTAGAGGTAAAATAGAAACTCCTTCTAAACGTGACTGTATCCAACCATCACCCCAATACCACTCATGAAAACCATCTACAGCACCACTTAGTAATAAACGTAAACAATAGGGTTTTATCACATCTACATGATGATTAATAGTAACTAATCCCGTAGAAGTAGAAAATTCAAATCCATTAGTTAATATTTCTGGCATTTGTGCCATTTCTGGCATTTTTGGGGTAAACTTCTCAGCCAGTAGCCATTTTTGCAGATTTTCTGGACACAATAAACTATCATGAATAGCATCGGCGGATGCTTTAATTTCAATTCTTAATTGGCTTTGTTGGAAAGTACCTAGCATAATTTAGTGATTAGTAATTGGTAAAATAACTTGATGACATTAAAATATAAAAGTCACCTTGTAAAGAATTGTAAGGGTTTTCATGGCAGATCAACTAATGAGAGCAACAGCAGCCGATGGAGGTATTCGGGCAGTAGGTGTCATCACCACTAGATTAACAGAAGAAGCCAGAGTTCGTCATCAACTATCCTACGTGGCCACTGCCGCACTGGGCAGAAGCATGACAGCAGGGTTATTAATGGCCTCCAGTATGAAACGTCCAGGTTCTAGGGTGAATGTCAGAATTAAAGGAGATGGTCCTTTAGGTGGTATTTTAGTAGATGCTGGTTTAGATGGAACAGTACGGGGTTATGTAAGTAATCCAACCGTAGAACTGCCTCCTAATGATCGTGGTAAACTAGATGTAGGCCGTGCAGTTGGTAAAGGTTTCCTCTACGTAGTGCGGGATGTGGGTTTTGGCTACCCCTATTCTAGTACAGTAGAATTAATATCAGGGGAAATTGGCGATGATGTTGCTCACTACCTAGTACACTCAGAACAAACACCTTCAGCTTTAGTTTTAGGTGTATTTGTAGGTCAACAAGGCGTTACAGCCGCAGGGGGCATACTTATACAAGTGTTACCAAAAGCAGCCAGAGATGAGGCATTAGTAGCCAAATTAGAATCACGGGTTTCCGCATTATCAGGGTTCACTCCTTTATTGCAAGCTGGTAAATCATTAACAGAAATTTTCACTGATATTCTGGGCGATATGCAATTGAATATATTTCCAGAAAGTCAGATGTTACGCTTCCATTGCGGTTGTTCTTTTGATAGGGTACTAGGAGCATTAAGGACTTTAGGTAAATCTGAACTGCAAGATATGATTACTAAAGATGACGGAGCAGAAGCAACTTGTGATTTTTGTGGTAATGTTTATCAAGCTAGTAGTAGTCATTTAGCCCAGTTAATTGTTGACTTACAAACAGAATCTTCAATTTCGGGTTAATGTAACTTCTCACACTCCAATTAGATAATATTCATGTTATCTGTGGGAGTGATTAACTTTTTCAGGGTTAAATGATTAGGCTAATGCCCAAATAGAAAAATAAAAAAATATAACATTTTCGATATCTTTCTATATCAATCTACTCAAAATAAGATTGGTTAATTTATTGATTGTGGTGTGAACAATGACATATAAAGATATTCCAGAAAACCTATTCCCCATGAGAGATAACAAAGTTAATGATTTATCTGGCATTCCATTAACAGAAAATCACACTTTTGATCCTGCACATAAGGGTTATCACCAGCAAACAGTGGATAATATGGATCATCAAGAAGATAATTCCATGACCGTGGCAGACGATGATAGTAGTTTAATTTATAAATTAAATGGTATCGCTAGAAAAATGCCTCTTTGGACTAAAAGCTGGATGCTATGGTCACTAATTTTGATTTTAATTCCTGGTAGCATCGGTTTTGTGGGGATATCCATGTTATTTAAGTTGCCTTCATCCCCTAAATGTCCTGAAGTTTTTTGGCCTTTAGCTAGTGCTTCCGTTAGATTACATTGTGCTCAAATAGCAGCATCTAAACAAACTATTGATGATTTATTACAAGCTATTGATTTAGTTAAACAACTACCAGAAAACCATCCTCTACGCGGCGAAATTAATAGACAATTAGAACAATGGTCAGAGGATATTTTAAAATTAGCAGATCAAAGTTTTCAAGCAGGAAATTTAGAGGAGGCGATCGCTACAGCACATAAAATTCCTCCTGATGTTAATGTTAGTCAATTAGTAGATAAACAAATCGAAAAATGGCAATCAATTTGGTCAAAAGCTGAAGCTATTTATCAAGAAGCAGAACAAGAATTACGCCAAAGAAATTGGCAATCTGCTTTTATGTTAACCTCTAAATTATTACGAGTTAATAACGAATATTGGGCTAGTACAAAATATGATGAATTAAATAATATTATTGTCACAACCCGGGAAGATGGCGACAAACTCTATAAGGCAGAAGCTTTAGCTAAAAACCGCAATTTGCAAAGTTTACTCCAAGCTATTAAATTAGCCAGAACGGTTAAACCCAATAGTTATCTATATCAAAAGTCTCAAGAATTAATTACTGAATTTGCCCAAAAAATGCTAAAATTGGCACAATCTACAATGCAAGCAAAAGATGCAGATACAGCTTTAGAAATTGCTAGAAAAATTCCCCCAGTGGCAGAACTACAAGTACAAGTTGACGATTTTATTATGTTAGGAGAAGCACAAAGAAGCGCTTTCTTAGGCACAATTTCCGGACTGGAAACTGCTATTTCTCAAGCACAACAAATAGACGCTTCCAGAGAAATTTATAGTCAAGCACAAGAATTAATTGCCCGTTGGCAATTGGAAATAGAAGATATCTCACGCTTAGAGAAAGCCCGCAATTTGGCTAGTCAAGGTACAATAAATGACTTAACCTCAGCCATTGCCGAAGCTCAACAAATTCCTACCAATAACCCCCGCTCTCAAGAAGCTCGTAGAGAAGTGGCTAGATGGGTTGATCAAGTAGAAACTATTGAAGATCGTCCCTACATAGAACGGGCAGAACAAATCGCAGTTATGGAGGATGTTAACTCACTACAAGCAGCGATCGCGGAAGCTAGTCAAATTCGCCCTGGACGTGCACTATATTTCCAAGCTAGGCAAAAAATTCGTGACTGGACAGCAAAGGTTGAAAGAATTCAAGACCAACCACTTCTGGAACAAGCTACCGCACTGGCTGATAGTGGTAATCTTCAGGAAGCTGTGAAAACCGCTCAGAAAATAGCTGTATCTGGCAGAGCTTTATCAAAACAAGCCCAAACTGCTGTAGATACTTGGCAAGAACAAATTAACGCTCGCCAAAACTGGCAAAAAGCACAACAATTAGCATTGGCAGGTACACCAGAATCTCTATCACAAGCTATTAAACTAGCTAACAGAGTGTCAAGTCGTAATGTGTTACGCCTAGATGTAAACATTGCTATAGATCAATGGAGTCAAGAAATATTGAATATAGCACGCTCTCAAAGTGAAGTTGATATCGCTAAAGCCATTGATATCGCAAAATTAGTCCCCGCAGGCAGTAGCGCTTACAGAGATGCCCAGCAAGAAATCCAAAACTGGCAACAATTTATGATCCCTAAATCTCTCTCTACCCCATCTTTTCAGCCTAGTTTAGAAGCTACACCACCATTAACACCAGAATTTAGTAATCAGTAATTTGGGGGAATTTTAATAAGTAATTTTTATGAATTTTAGAAAAATGATAAGTTTTTTAAAAGAAAACGCCACCTTTTTTCATGTTTTGTAGGCGATCGCTGTGGTATTGTAATGATACTCTAATATAATGGATTATTGAGAGTAAATTATAACTGCAAACACCCCCATTATAAAAATTTTATTCTTCTGTATATATTATCATTAAATCAGAAAAAAGTCAACTATTTAGCCGACACAAAAAAGCTAACTAATGCTCACAAAAGTTCGCTTTTTCTTTTTGCTTTATCCTAGAAGTGTCGGCACTATCTAGTCCACAGGCTAACACGGTTAATCTAACCGCAGTTTGACAAGCTCACTGACCATTTCTTTTTTTAAATTTGTTACCGCGTTTAAATCTCTGTTTAAATCTCTGTCAGACTCAAAACCGCAAATCTGATGGTTAGCAGTTACCAGTTAACTTTTAACTGTTAACTGTTAACCGTTAACCGTTAACTAAGCCATTTGATTCTCAATAGCCCACCGTGCTAACTCAGTACGGTTGTGCAAATTGGTTTTACCCAACATATTAGAAACATGGCTTTCAACAGTGCGCTGACTAACATTAAGTTCTTCAGCAATTTCTCGGTTGGCTAAACCTCTAGCGACAAACTGAACAACCTTGAGTTCAGTAGGAGTTAACTGAACATCAAAAGGAACTTGAATCCGAGAACCGTTTTCTCCTCCCTTAGTTTGATGTTCCTTCCAGCGTACAGTTTGTTTAAGTGAAGATTCTACTTGTGCTACCAGTTCCTCAGGTTCAAAAGGTTTGACCATATAAACGTCAGCACCTTTATTAAGACCTTTAACACGGTCTGCACTTTGTCCCTTAGCAGAGAGGAAAAGAACAGGAATCCAACTAGTACGTTCAACTTGACGCACTTGTTCCACAAAAGTGTATCCGTCCATTTCCGGCATCATCACATCACAGATAATCATATCTGGGACATCATTTTCGAGAATTTCTAGGGCTTCTCGTCCATTAGCAGCAGTGATGAGTTCATAGCCCCGGAATTCTAAGTAGTCCTTCACCAGCAAGATGAGGTCAGGGTCATCATCAATAAGTAGAAGTCGTTTATGGTCTTTCATGCTGGGTTCTTTCATAACAGTGGTACTTTTCGCGCTTCTTTCCATTAAGGTTTTGATATGGAAGTATTTGTCCTTGATGGTGGATGATAGGGTAATCTTTTCCCACTTAAACTGCCTTAGTTGTTTTGATGATCTTGAAAGTGGGAGTCACTTGGAAGATCATAAGAACACACTAGCAAAAGTTTCGTAAGGATACGTATAGCAGTAGTATTTATAATGCGCTATTATATATCCCTTTGAAAGTGACGGGTGAAAAACCCTGATAAATTATCATTCTTGTGCTGTACAAGTGCATATTTTCTCAAGATGACCCTAGCCCAAAAATCTCCCGTTCTTTCATGGGTTACTGCTGCTGGACTATATCCTTCGGATATTCAGCCTCGATGAAGAGCTTACTTACCCGGGGAAGTGGCAAAACAAAGTATGATACAAACTACTTATACTCTGCCGATGTTGTTGCGGTTTTTGGATAACCTCTTGGGTAAACTTCTCGGTTTATTTGGTAATACTAAACCGTTAATTAACCACTTATAGGTAAACTACTATTATCGTTCTATAACCTCAAACACGCAAGTTTTTCATTTTAATCCCTTATTTATCCTAAATTTATCTTTTCTTTAAGATTTGTAACTAGCCATTTATTAGCTTATAAGCAAGTTTAATGGTTTACTAGTTGGGATTTGTGGAGTGTGGGGAGTCGTGAGTCGTCAGTCGGGGCAGGGTGCGAAGTTTTGGGTTTAGCATTGCTAAACTTACTCCTGGATCTCCTGACTCCTGGATCTCCTCACTCCTCGATCTCCTGATGTTTGCACTTAAGTAGTGCTTTCCTTGTTTAAGTTCGGAAACCCGTACAAATTTGATTATTGCCATCGCCTATGATTTTTAGGTAAATTAGCACTCAAGAGTTGAGAGTGCTAATCACAAGAAAAAAAGGAGAAAATTATGGCAGCAGTATCTCTAAGCGTATCCACTGTTAAACCTTTGGGCGATCGCGTGTTTGTAAAAGTTAGCGCGCCCCAAGAAAGAACCGCAGGTGGTTTATATTTACCTGACAATGCCCAAGAAAAGCCCCAAGTAGGTGAAGTGGCTGCTGTGGGTCCTGGTAAGCGTAATGACGACGGTAGCCGTCAAGAAGTAGATATCAAGGTTGGTGATAAAGTGCTTTATTCCAAATATGCTGGCACTGACATCAAACTAGGTACAGAAGAGTATGTTCTTCTCTCTGAAAAAGATATCCTCGCAATCGTATCTTAGTATTGTCTCCATCAGTTTACATTTAGGAAGCTAAATAGCAAGCGAATTTACTTCCAGCAAAGAACAATTCACAAATAACCAATCGGAGGATTATACAGATTATGGCAAAGCGCATTATTTATAACGAAAACGCCCGTCGTGCTTTAGAAAAAGGTATTGACATCTTAGCAGAAGCTGTAGCAGTTACCCTTGGACCTAAAGGTCGTAACGTAGTATTAGAAAAGAAATTTGGCGCACCACAAATCGTTAATGATGGTGTAACTATTGCTAAAGAAATTGAATTAGAAGATCACATTGAAAATACTGGCGTTTCTTTGATTCGTCAAGCTGCTTCTAAAACTAATGATGCTGCTGGTGATGGTACAACTACCGCTACCGTGTTAGCCCACGCTATTGTTAAAGAAGGCTTACGCAACGTTGCTGCTGGTGCTAATGCGATTTTATTAAAACGCGGTATTGATAAAGCTACTGGTTTCTTAGTAGAAAAAATTGCAGAACACGCTCGTCCTGTAGAAGACTCTAAAGCGATCGCTCAAGTTGCAGCTATCTCTGCTGGTAATGATGAAGAAGTCGGTAGCATGATCGCTCAAGCTATGGACAAAGTGGGCAAAGAAGGCGTAATTTCCTTGGAAGAAGGAAAGTCTATGACCACTGAATTAGAAATTACCGAAGGTATGCGTTTTGATAAGGGTTATATTTCTCCTTATTTCGCTACTGATGCAGAACGCATGGAAGCAGTATTTGATGATCCTTACATCCTATTAACTGATAAGAAAATTGCTTTGGTACAAGATTTAGTACCTATCCTCGAACAAGTGGCACGTCAAGGTAAGCCATTAGTAATTATCGCTGAAGATATCGAGAAAGAAGCATTAGCAACCTTGGTAGTAAACCGTTTACGCGGTGTATTGAACGTTGCCGCAGTGAAAGCTCCTGGTTTTGGCGATCGCCGTAAAGCCATGTTAGAAGATATCGCAGTTCTCACCGGTGGTCAAGTCATCACTGAAGACGCTGGTTTGAAATTAGAAAACACCAAACTAGATAGTTTAGGTAAAGCGCGTCGTCTGACAATCACCAAAGATAATACTACCATTGTAGCTGAAGGTAACGAAGCTGGTGTTAAAGCTCGTTGTGAACAAATCCGTCGTCAAATGGAAGAAACTGAATCTTCCTACGACAAAGAAAAATTACAAGAGCGTTTAGCTAAATTATCCGGTGGTGTAGCTGTAGTTAAAGTTGGTGCTGCTACCGAAACCGAAATGAAGGATAAGAAGCTACGCTTAGAAGATGCTATTAACGCCACCAAAGCGGCTGTAGAAGAAGGTATTGTGCCTGGTGGTGGTACAACCTTAGCGCACCTCGCTCCTCAATTAGAAACTTGGGCAAATGGCAACCTTGCTAATGAAGAGTTAACAGGTGCTTTAATTGTGGCTCGTGCATTACCCGCACCATTAAAGAGAATTGCAGAAAACGCTGGTCAAAACGGCGCTGTAATTGCTGAAAGAGTGAAAGAGAAAGATTTTAACATTGGTTTCAACGCTGCTACCAACGAATTTGTAGATATGTTAGCTGCTGGTATCGTTGATCCTGCTAAAGTAACTCGTTCTGCATTACAAAATGCTGCGTCTATTGCTGGTATGGTGTTAACAACCGAGTGTATCGTAGTTGACAAGCCAGAACCTAAAGATGCTGCTCCTGCTGCTGCTGGTGGTGGTGGAGATTTTGACTACTAAGGTTTAAGTAGTTCTGGTTTCCCTAGTTTGAATTAGTGTGAATATTAGTTTAAATAATTGCCGCTTCCGTTGGGGGGCGGCTGTTTTTTGTGTTTTGTCAAGATGGAAATAAAGTAGGTAAGATTTAGCTATGAATCTTGTTTTCTAATATCAACTTTCACTTCATTTAAAACTCTATCCAAAGAAACTTCTATTTTTTGATCATCTCTTCCTTCAGCAATTGACTTAAATATTCTCAACCAGTGTTTAATTTTTATTCCCAAATAATACAAATTGAGAATTTCATCTAAATAATTTTCTAAAATGCTACCCTGTCCTGCCCTAGAAACTCGACCGAAATTATTACCCTTGTCATTTTCTGCGCTATCAGAAGCATCTTTCTTAGCTGCTGGATAAGGTTTTCTAAATTGTTGGGCAGGACGGTTTATATTGGCATTTTTACTATCAGCAATTCTTGACTGTTGCCAATAATAATTTCTGGCTTCTGCTGCGTACTTTGCTAATTCTACAAATGGTGGCAACAAAACAGGTTGACCTGCTATTACATCTGATAATATCCAAGGAAAAACTACTAGTAAATCTGCTTTAGCACAAGCATCTGGGTCAATCTTAAATCTAAAACTAGGTTCTTCTTCCTTTGATAAAGCATACCAGGCTTTAAGTTCAATACCAAATATAATTTCGTCGTTTTTGATGGCATCAACTAAAAGGACATCTGGAAATGTTTGTGATTGACGTTTAAAAGCAAAGCTAAGATATTTGTTTTCTGGGTCCCAAATATTCCTCATTTTATTTAGTCCTTCTACTAAGCTAGATTCAATGGCACTAGAAAATAAAGAACCTACGGCATATACATCAGTGGCATTTATACCTTTTACTACTATTTGAGATTGAAAAAAATTGGGTAAAGTCCTAATTAATTCATTAATTTTTGTCCATAATTCAAAATATTCCCAAGTGTTATCAGGTGGTTGTTGACTTGGGGGATTTAGATTATTCATCATTATTGCTGACCTTGACTAGAGATAATGTTTTCTAACTGGCTAATAAATTCATCAAAAGGAATTTCTAATGCTAAACAAAATGCCCTTAGTTCTATAGCATCTATACGTCTATCTCCTCGTTCACATTTACTAATAAATGATTGAGTTTGATTTAATCGCTTTGCTAACTGCTCTTGACTTAATCCAGCTTGTTTTCTACAGTTACGCAGATGACTTAAAAACAAGTGATAATCTTGGGTAAATATTGTTTTTGTCATTTAACTCACCTGATAGTGAATATATAGTCTATTTTAGAATAGTCCAAAATAGAATATATTGAGATACAATAGGAACAATGGATGAAAAAATAAATTTCAGTATGATGGATTATCTAAATGTGGTGAAATTTCTATGTCAATACCTACAACTGTAATTGATGGTGTACATATTGAGATGGCTGATGTTATCTCACGCTATGTAAATTGGCTTTCTCCAACAGTAATAGTATCCGATGGGGCTTATGGACTTGGCTTATTTCCAGGTGATCCTCTTAACATAAATGCTTTACAGAGTTGGTACGAACCTCATGTAGAGGCTTGGTCAAAATATGCACTTCCACAAACAACTTTATGGTTTTGGTGTAGTGAAATTGGCTGGGCTACTGTTCATCCACTACTAGAGAAATATGGTTGGTTGTATCGTTCCTTTCATGTGTGGGATAAGGGTATTGGACATATTGCTGGCAATGTAAATAGTAAAACCATCAGACGTTTTCCTGTGGTGACTGAGGCTTGTGTTCAATATGTCCGGGAAGTTAAATTGCCGACGGTTGATGGTAAATTATTAGAAATAAAAGAGTGGTTACGTTATGAATGGGAACGCTCTGGACTACCATTTCATAAAACTAATGAAGCCTGTGGAGTAAAAAACGCAGCAACACGAAAATATTTTACAAAATGTCATCTTTGGTATTTTCCTCCTCCAGACAAAATGGAACAAATTGTTGCTTATGCTAACAAATATGGAAAACCTACAGATAAACCTTATTTTTCTATAAATGGGAAAAACTCCGTTACAGCAGTAGAATGGTCGAAAATGCGCTCTATTTGGAATCATATTCATGCGGTTACTAATGTATGGTCAGAACCTCAAGTTAGTGGTGATGAAAGGATAAAATTAGATGGTAAAACCCTTCATACTAATCAAAAACCTCTTAGCTTGATGGAAAAAATTATTACTGCATCTAGTAATGAATATGATGTTATATGGGAACCCTTCGGTGGTCTTTGCCCTAGTGCTGTGACTTGTTTAAAAACTAAGCGGCATTGCTACAGTGCTGAAATAAATCCTGAATATTATCAAGGGGCAATATCTCGTCTTAAAAATTTTGCAAAAAGTAGTTATTTACTCACAGAATCATTTGATAATATGATTAGTTTACAAACATCTTTTATAAATCCAACAACTAGGAATATCCAGGATCAAGTATTACAGAAAAATCAGCAATTATCACTGTTTTTATAGTGGTTTTATCTTTCATATAGCCTTTCTCAGTCTAGTGAGGTACAGTAACAACAATGGGTAAACCAATTATAAATATCCTCTAATGAGATTTGAGTAAAAGCAGTTTCAATTGCTTTTGCTAAGTCTGGATAACTTCTAGCACCGAGAGAACGTAGTAGATTTTTAATTTTTGACCAACAATTCTCTATGGGAGAAAAATCAGGAGAATATGGAGGTAAATAAATCAATTTAGCTCCAGCAGATTCGATTAATTTTTCAATCTCTTTACTTTTATGAATTGAACAATTATCCATGATTATATAAGCACCTTTCCACAGATTTGGAACTAGTTTTTGAGAAATATAAGCCTCAAATGTCAGTCCATCAGTTGCACCTAAAATACTGTATTGACTAATCACACTAGAGCAATTGCACCAATTATAGAGACATTTTGGCAACGTTTTTGAGGTCGTAAACCATGCGCTTTCTTACCTTTTCACGAGCCGAGTGTCTTATTAAAGATAGATTAGCTCCCGATTCATCAAGAAATATAAGCTTTTCAGCCGGTATCCCCTGAAGTTGAAGCCAGAATTCTACTCTTAACGATTGAACTCTTTCAGTCTCTTTTTCCGAGGCGTGCAATGTTTTTTTAGGCTAATTTCCATCTTCTGTAACATCCGCTGTAGATATACCAATTGTTATTCCTGTTCTTTCTTGAATAATTAAGCGAATTTCTTCCAAGGTGGCATCATTCTTGTCTTCAACTATTTCTTGGAGAATATTCAGTTGTTCAGGATTTAGCTTTGTAGGAGTTTGTTTTATCCTCTGTTTGGGCGCAATACTTTGTGTTTCTCTATATTGCTTTAGTAATTTCTCTACAAAACTTAAACTTACACAAAATCTTTTTGCTAATTGACGTTGTGATATTCCACTTTCCAAGTATGTATCAAATATTTTTTTGCGAAAATTGAGAGAATATGCTTTCATTTTTACTCCTAATGTAGATCGACAGCCTTATCTTAATTAGTGTACCTCATTAGACTGGGAAATGCTATAATTACTAATCTGCGCCCTTACAATGGGAATAATTTGAAAATCCAAGATCAGGATATTCCTTTAAACTACAAAGTTGATGCTAATGAAAAAGTAATTAGTCCACCTTTTCGAGGTGGAGCAGTTGTGCGTTTTCCTGTGGGGCTAATTCAGAGTCTTGTCGGTACTTTGTCAGTAGAAACATCAGGAAAAACTGTAATTCCTTCCTATGGTCAGTTAAATATAACTGTGAATAATCAAATTATTAACTCACCTATTGGTAAGGAAGGAGATTTTTATTTAGACAGTGTTCCTCCGGGAAAATATGCAGCTAATGTTGACTATGAAGGAGGTATTTGTAATTTTGAGCTAACTATTCCCCAATCTCAGGAACAAATGGTTAATTTAGGTAATTTAAAGTGTACCAATAAGTAGGACTAGTCAAGGTGGCGGCTAACTAAATAGGGCTTGCTGAATAAAACCAAAACCTTGATAAATCAAAAATTTGACTCCACAACAAGACTTATTCACGAAACCCTAAATACTGGAGCTTAAACCAACACGAAAGGTAAACCCAGGACTATAAATTCGATTCACCCTTTCATATTGTTCACCAAGTAAATTTTCTAAGTATACCGTCAACCCTAAATTTTTGCTTAAAGGAATACGGCCACTCATGTCTATGTTAAAAAATGATGGAGAAAAATCTCTAGTATTATCACCAGCTTTCGTAAAAATAGCCCGGCGAGTACCACTGTTATATGTCATGTACAAGTTTCCTTGCCATCCATTTTTTTCATAGCTAATACCAGTTTTAACAAGAGAGTAGGGAATAAAGGCTAATTGTAAGCCTCTCTCGGAGGCAATGGGACTGGTTTTAATTTCGGCATCTGTATAGGTGTAGTTAACGAAAGTTGACCAATCACGGGCAATTTTTAACTGTAATGCTGCTTCTAAACCATTGGTATTTACTAAACCAATATTTTCCCATTTGTTATCAAATATTCCTAAGCGATTATCTAAACTACTACCAAAATATGTAAATTGTCCTAACAAGTTTTTCGATAGATTTACATCTACTCCCCCAGTCCAAGCTGAACCTGTTTCTGGTTTTAAATTAGGGTTTGGATCCCAATTATGAACTGTATCATAAACATATAGTTGATCTAAACCAGGATTACGCTGTGCACCTGCCCAACTTCCCCGGAGAAAAACTTTTGGTGTCAAGCTATAACGCAAGCCTAGACTGGGATTGAGATAATTTCCAAATTGTCCATCAAAGTTTTGTCTGAATCCTAAATCAACTTGAAAAAGTTGGCTAACATTCCAAGTGTTGACAGCAAATAATCCTGTGTTAAACACACTGCGATCTTCTTTTTCATTTTTAGTAATTCTGGTGGGAACTGTACTCAAAACATCTCCATATAGGTCATGATTTTTTAGATCTAATCCCCAACGTAATAGATTATTTGCTGTCAGTTGCCAATCATGATTAATCCTGGCTGTAAATTGTTTTGTATCTAAAATTCCTGTGCGAGAAAAATTACCACTAGGTCCATAGGTACTAAAATAATTTTGGTTATAACCAATGGTAGTTGTTAAATTAGAATTGTCTCTAGCACCAAGTTTACTTTTCCAAGACAAGCCAATATTTAAACTATCATGATCTAAACGATCTTTTTGTAAGGGGAAGCCAAAATATACTAATCCACGCCGACTACTAAGAGTAGTAATATCTAAATTTAGAGAATTTTTCTGATTTAATTCTAGTCCCACACTACCAAAATACGTACTTGTAGCTGTATCAGCATTTGATAAAAATCCCTGGGAATCACGATTAGCTGCACCAACGGGTACAGCATAACGGTTGTCTATAAATTTTCTTTCAAAGCTAAAGTTATAGTTTAAACGATTGCTAGAACCACTATAAGTTAATTGTTGATTATTAAAATTTAGTGAGCCAAATTTGATATTAGTAGTCAATTTTGGTTTTCCATAACCTTCTTTGGTAATAATATTAATCACTCCGCCAAAGGCTGATGAACCATACAAGGTAGAAGTAGTACCGCTATATAATTCAACTCGTTCAATAGCTTCTACAGGAATACTATTTAAGTCTGTAGCTCCGTGATAAGTGCTAATATTATTATTAAATGGTCTACCATTAATTAAAAATACAGATTGATTAACTGATGCTCCTCGATAGTATGTACCTGTGTGAATATCTGCTCCATAACCAACATCATTGATAGCAAAACCTGGCATTCTTTTTAAAATATCAGCAACGCTAGTAGCACCTTGTTTTTCAATGTCTTCTTTTTCTACTACATAAGTTGGTGTAGATTCGGGAAGATTGTCTTTTTGTCCTATGGTTTCGATGTAAATATCTGCATCTTTGCCAGGTTTGTTATTAGTTTCTGGAGGGTTGTTTGATTGACTTGGTAGTTCAGATTCTCTGGTTTTTCCTGATGGTTCAGTTAATAATTCTGCTTGGGTATATGGTAGCTGAATTTCACTTAAATTGAGAATATCTGAACTGGCTTTTTTGATATTTTCTGGGTTTGGCTGATCAGCCGCAATGCTAGGAAAGGCTATGAGAAAATATATCATAGTAACAGGCGGTAGGAGAAAAATATTCTTCACTTTATTTACACTAAATACAAAAAACTACTAGGATATAGTGTGAATGTAATTGACAAGATATGTCAAAAGACAGGCTGTCATATTTTTTAGAGGTTGTTTTTAACAATCAAAGTCACCCTTTCTCAAAGAATTTAGGTGGATATAAAAGTTTTTAATACATATATAGCAAACAGTTTTTGATGTTTATATTTTATCTTGCCATTGTAAAGTTAATTAATGCTCTAATACCCTGCCTCTCTACACCACTAGATTTTAGTTTCCAGTTGAGGGCGGAGGTTTGGGCGGCTTGATCGAGAGAGCGATCGCCACTAGATTTAATTAATTGTACATTAGTAACATTCCCATTTTTATCAATATCTATAGCTACTTCTGTTTTACCTTCTATACCTCTGCGTCTGGCTATATCTGGATACTTAATATCACATATGAGGCAATCTGTACGATCTAATCGTGAGTTGATTACTGGTTCAGGTTTTGGGGTTGTATTTATTGTAGAGTTATCTCCTTTTTCGTCGCCAACGCCATTCCCAACGCCATTCCCAACCCCATTCCCAACCCCACTCCCAACCCCATTCCCAACCCCATTCCCAACCCCATTCCCAGAATTTTTATTTAAGGGGTTACTCAAAGTTTTATCGCCAATTTTGTCCACAGATGTAGGTAAACTTTGTGTTAGTTCTGGTGAACTAGTAGGAGTTGTAACTACAGTTGAGGAAGTGACACTAGGTTGAATTGTGCTATCAAGTGATTCCGGATATTTCGGATTGATATCACGTATTAAATTCGGTTCATTTTTTGGTATTTCATCTATTAGTTTCTGAGAATTTTGCACTAAATTGTCTTGGATTTCTTGAGGAATTGAACTGGGTTTATAAATATTATCATTATTATGATTATTTTTGATAGTTGGTGTTTTTTCAGCAACTGTTTTAAATTGATGATAAATTTTCGGTTTTCTAACTAAATTAGGTTGATAAATCTTATCATCATGAATATTTTTTATTTGTATTTTATTAGAGACTATTTTAGTTTGATCAGTAATTTTTGATGCTTGTGGTTCAGCAACTGTAGAAATTTGAGGAACAACAAATGATGATTTAAGATTAAGTTGACCTCCTCCCTGATTATTACCACCAATACTAGATTTATCTTTGATTTTGTTTTGATTATTTTCTATAGTTTGTACTAATTTCTGTGCTGGTATTTCCATAATTTGCACATCAATTGGTTGATATTTCACTTGAGGATCTTTCAACCACAGTTTACTAATATTTAAAGCTAATAGACCAATATGTAATAATACAGAAAATAGGATACTGTATACAATAAAATATTTCTGAGCTTCAGTTTCTTTTTCTCGTTGTTTTATGTTAGCAAAAGTCATGAGTGTTTTCTCTGGAATAATAACTAATTTGACTAAATATAACTATAATGACATAAGTAGTTATTTCCGTCAAAAGACAGTATGTCAAACTTCATTTCCAGTAGAATTAGTTATCCCATTTTTCAACTATTTACACCACACATTCATTCTGATATCCATTACACATAGGAGTCAACATCAATGTAGGGACAATTCATGAATTGTCCCTAAAAGGGATTCAATTCACCTGTCTGCCGACAGGCAGGCGGATATTGAATTACCACCAGATATTTATTGGCACTATTTATTGGCACCTTTGCCTCTAACCTACTTCCTACTTTACTTTGCTAATGCACCTTTGCGCGAAATAAAAACTGTGGTTCATTTACCTGAAAATATCTGTTTATTTGCCAAGCACTACTTAACAATTGTAGAAAATTAACTAAAGTACAGTTAAAAAAACTAACACAGGTAATGTGGGTTTCTTTATATAAACAGCAAGCTCAAATAAAACTTACAATTTTATGAGCAAATTATCCCAATCTATAGGATAATATGTTTTTTGTGTCATAATGGCACAATAATGATGTTGTTCTAAATACAGGGAATATCAAATGGCTCTTCGTCTTGGGGATACTGTACCAAATTTTACACAAGCCTCTACCCATGGTGAAATTGACTTTTACGCATGGGCAGGTGATAGCTGGGTAGTATTATTTTCTCATCCTGCTGATTTTACACCGGTTTGCACTACTGAATTGGGTACAGTGGCCAAATTAAAACCAGAATTTGACAAACGTAATGTTAAGGCGATCGCTCTCAGTGTTGATGATGTACAATCTCATAATGGTTGGGTAGGTGATATTGAAGAAACCCAAAATACCACTCTTAACTATCCCATTTTAGCCGATCCAGACCGTAAAGTTTCTGAACTTTATGACATGATACATCCTAACGCGGCAGCTACTGTTACTGTGCGCTCAGTATTCGTTATTGATCCTAACAAAAAGTTACGTTTGAGTTTTACTTATCCTCCCAGTACAGGACGTAATTTTGACGAAATTTTGCGCGTAATTGACTCTTTGCAGTTAACTGATAACTATAGTGTTGCTACTCCCGCAGACTGGCAAGATGGACAAGATTGTGTCATTGTACCATCTTTACAAGATCCTGAAGTCCTCAAAGAAAAATTCCCCAAGGGTTATCAAGTCATTAAACCTTATTTACGCATGACACCTCAACCTAACAAGTAACAACAAGTAACAGATTAATCAGATCCCCGACTTGTTAAAAAAGTGGGGGATCTAGTTAAGTTATTATCAATTATCAATTTTGTTATATGCCACACATAAAATAAATCATAGTGTGGGGTTTTCCGGTTTTTTATGTCAGCGTCAAGAATCACCGCACCTTGAGGTCGGTGAGTATGTCAATAGTTTATAAACTACTTTACATTAGTTCAGTTTAAAAAACATTATCATTTACCCATGCAATTAGAATTTAAAACATCTAGATCTACCATTACATCATTACTACTCATTGCTCCCTTTTTCCTTTGGGGTACAGCAATGGTAGCCATGAAAGGTGTTATACCTCACACTACACCATTATTTATGGCAGGAGTGAGATTAGTACCCGCAGGAATATTAATTTTAATTGCTGCCGCATTTATGGGTAGAAAACAACCTCAAGGATTATTAGCATGGTTATGGATTACTCTATTCGCTATAGTTGATGGTACATTATTCCAAGGTTTCTTAGCGGAAGGTTTAGTCAGAACCAGTGCTGGTTTAGGTTCGGTGATGATAGACTCCCAACCTTTAGCAGTAGCCTTACTTTCTTGGTGGTTATTTCAAGAGCATATTGGTTTATGGGGATGGATAGGATTAGCATTAGGCGTTATAGGTATTAGCTTAATCGGAATACCAGACGAAATAATTGTGAATATTGTTAATTTTTCTAACTCAGAAACATTATTGACTACTAAGGGATGGGAACAATTATTAACAGATATATTTACAGGTGGAGAATGGTTAATGTTACTAGCAGCTTTATCAATGGCTGTAGGTACAGTAATGATTAGGTTTGTATGTCGTTACGCTGATCCAGTAGTAGCCACAGGATGGCATTGTATCATAGCCGGTTTAC
The DNA here is from genome assembly GCF_014696225.1 of Anabaena sp. FACHB-1237. Classification (GTDB taxonomy): domain Bacteria; phylum Cyanobacteriota; class Cyanobacteriia; order Cyanobacteriales; family Nostocaceae; genus FACHB-1237. The sequence continues at coordinate 38,044 of NZ_JACJPV010000006.1, forward strand.
CATTGTGGCTCATGTCTTATGTATGGGAAACTCAACAATGGCAAAATATCCTACCATCAAATTGGTTAGCTCTCAGTTATGCTACTATATTCGGTAGCGCGATCGCTTACGGTTTATTTTTCTACTTTGCTCAAAGTGGTAATCTCACAAGTCTGAGTTCCCTCACTTTCCTCACTCCCATTTTTGCCTTAATATTTGGTCATATTTTCTTAACAGAAGTCCTCACTAACATCCAATGGTTAGGAGTTATTATCACCCTAATTAGTATTTATTTGATCAACCAACGGGAAAATCTGCTCAGAAAGAATAATCAAGCTACAATTAATGATCAAAGTGTTCCAGAAAATGTATTAGGAAAACCAACCCTTTTACAAAATACATCCACTAATCAAATCAGTAAAATTACTGTGAACATGGCACAATCTCAGTCAAATATAAAACCCTAAATCAACACCCGATTACTAAATTAAATTTTTAGCTGGAGATTAAGATCTAGTCGTAGGTATGGGCGGCTATAAAAAACCCCATAAAGAAGCATTATGGAGTCCCAGTTATTTTGCTATCTCTGTAGGAGGTGCGCAGCTAGAGATATTAAAGGAGTATATCAAAAATCAAGAAAAGCCGTCCTAGAAGGACGGGGCTTGTATCCCATTATTTTCGGTCAGACAAAATGCCATACGGGATTTATCACGTATTCATGATATGATAGAAAAGGTGAGCCAAACCTTGTATTTATCTCTATCAGATGAGGATCCAGAAGTACAAGTTACGGCAAATAAGCCTTAAAACAGATTAATGCTTTACCTAAAAATCATTATTCAGAAAATAGACCATCAGAAGAAAGAGCTATTTCCTAGCTAACAAATGATTATACCACCATATATCAAACCAGGTGATTTATTGCGTGTCATTGCTCCCAGTGGTGCATTAAGAGAGTTTACAGCTTTTAATGAAAGTTTGCAAATTTGGCGATCGCTAGGTTATAAAATCCAAATTAGTGATAACATAGAAGCCCAACACGGCTATCTTGCGGGAACAGATCAACATCGTCAACAGCAATTATTAGAAGCATGGCATGATCCCCAATGTCGTGGTATTATCTGCACCAGAGGGGGATTTGGTAGTACCCGCATTTTAGAAAATTGTCACTGGCCAGAAAATACCCAAGATCCTAAATGGGTAATAGGTTTTTCTGACATCACAGCCCTACTCTGGCGGCTATACAACGTCGGTATAGTGAGCGTACATGGTCCCGTACTCACTACCCTAGCCAACGAGGCACAATGGTCCATAGAAAGGCTGTATAACCTATTATCAGGTGGTGTTCTAGCACCATTACAGGGACAAGGATGGGGAGGAGGAAAAGTTACAGGAGTATTACTACCAGGTAATTTAACCGTTGCTACCCATTTATTAGGAACAGCAATTTTACCTAACCTAGATGGAGTAATATTGGCATTAGAAGACGTAACAGAAGCACCTTATCGGATAGATAGAATGTTGACACAATGGCGTTTAAGTGGGGTGTTGTCGAAAGTTGCGGGAATAGCATTAGGGGGGTTTACCAAATGTGAAGCACCAGCAAATATACCCAGTTTTACAGTAGAGGAAGTATTAAGAGAGCGTTTAGCGGATCTAAATATACCTATAGTATCTCACTTACCCTTTGGCCATGATAATCCTAATGCAGCGTTACCAGTGGGAGTATCAGCAACATTAGATGGAGATCAAGGAGTATTAGAAATTATTAACTATATTTGAAAACTATCATTAAAATCCAACTTATGCAATAATGACAGTGATACATATTCAGTCTGTAAAAATACAAAAATCATGGATGAAAACTTAATCATAGATGTTGGTGTGCACACAGGAGAAGACACAGAATATTATTTAAAGAAAGGCTTTAGAGTGGTGGGGATAGAAGCAAACCCAGAAATTTATGAACTAACAAAAAACAAACTCCAATCATACATCACCAATGGTCAACTACAACTTCTCAATATTGCCATAGCTCCCCAAGATGGTGAAATTACCTTCTATTCTAACTTAGAAAAAAGTATTTGGGGAACAACCTCCCCAGACTTTGTTCGTCGTAGCGAAATTCTTGGTACTAAATCAGTAGCTATCACAGTTAAAGGAACTAGATTTGAAAATATTCTACAAGAATTTGGCATTCCTTACTATTTAAAAATTGATATTGAAGGTGCAGATATATTGTGTATAAAGGCATTGAGAGAATTTGATAATAGACCAAAATTCATATCTATAGAATCCCCAAAACTTTCTTGGAATGATTTACTAGAAAAATTTCAGATATTTGAAGAACTAGGTTATGAGAAATTTAAAGTTATTAACCAAGCAAAAATATCTCAACAAACTTGTCCCTATCCAGCAAAAGAAGGAAAATACGTCGAGCATGAATTTCAATATGGTTGTAGCGGTTCATTTGGAGAAGAAACACCAGGTAAATGGTTGTCAAAAACAGCAGCCATAAATATCTACAAACGCATTTTTTCGTTTTATAAAATATTGGGTATTGAGGGAATTATTTATAAATATCCTTGGGGTAAGATGCTCATAGAAGGACTGAATCTTAAAGAGCCATGGTATGATACTCATGCCAGTTTGTAAAAGTAGATTAGGCTTCTAGCCCGATTTCCTAATTATTTTCTAGTGGTAATTTATGAATTACTAATACCTTCGTTATTTTTTGTCTAAGTTCTGAACAAGCAAAATTGAAAACTTGTTCAGCAAACTTTTCTGAAAACATGGTATTTTTATTCCAGTATCATTGATCTTCCTGAAAACAATGCCGAGTATCCAATTTGACACAAAACCAGAAATTTCTGTCATTCTTGCCACATATAACCGCTCAGATTATTTAAGGAATTGTATTAATAGCGTTATTGAGCAAACCTTTGAGAATTGGGAATTGGTTATAGTTGATGATGGTAGTGAAGATAACACCACAGAAGTAGTTAATTCCTATCTCCAGGAATACCGGAATATTCGTTATATTAAACATCAAAATCGTAAAGCCGCTTATGCCAGGAATGCAGGTATTCAAGCATCTTTTGGGAATTATATCACATTTATTGATAGTGACGATACTTATAAACCACATCATCTGAAATCAAGATTAGAATTTATGCAGGGTAATTCAGAAATTGATTTAATTGAAGGAGGATGTGAAATGCAAGAATTTTTTGTAGTTGATTATTTTCAACCTCATAAATTAATTAGTGTGAAAGAATGTGTTTTAGGAGGTACTTTTTTTGGTAAAAGGCAGGTATTTTTTGAATTAAGTGGATTTAATAATGTTGCTTATGGAGAAGATGCAGAATTTTGGAAAAGAGCTGAAAAAATCTTTAATACTTATCATCTGAAACAACCAGAAACTTATATCTATACTAGATCAGAAAATAGCATAACTAAAAAAGTTTTTGAGCAAATTTCCTCCCCTCTGGATGAAATTAAAGCTATAGCTCGTAAAATTATGTGAATATATAGCTTTGACTAAGTTTTAGACTATTTGTGAAAATTACATACTAAACAAGTATATAAACCATAAAAATGAAGAAAATTAATCAACTGAGAAAAATTAGTATTTATTGGACTATTTGTAAGGATTATATTTGTAATACTATAGGTGATAATTGGCAGCGATCGCTATTAGCTATAATTATGGTTATCGGTTTGTTTTGTATATCTGGTTGCCAAATACAAACTAACAAAGACTATCAAAATAATCAAGTAGTTTACCTAAATCTTTGGCAAGGAATCAACCCACCTAAAAATCGAGATGTTTTTAACAAATTAGTAGACAAATTCAATCAAAGTCATCCTGATATTCAAGTTAAATCTATCTTTTCTGGTGCAAATAATCCTTTGGCAAAAATATTGACAGCAGTTGTGGGTAATTCTGCTCCAGATATGTTGATATTTTATCCTCAACTTACAGGTCAGTTTGTACAACTAGAAGCTATTAAACCCTTAGATGATTGGTTTAATCAACTACCAATAAGATCAGATGTTATATCTACTCTATTACCAGAACTCAAATTGGATGGTCATCTTTGGTCTATTCCTTATAGTACGGCTAACCTGGGTATTTTTTATCGTCCCGATCTTTTTCAAGCCGCAGGAGTTACAGAAACACCAAAAACTTGGGATGAATTAAGAGCAGTTGCTAAAAAGTTAACTATAGATAAAAATGGTGATAAAAGACCAGAACAATATGGAATATTATTACCTCTAGGTAAGCAGGAATGGACTGTATTTTGTTGGTTTCCTTTCTTATTAGGTGCAGGAGGTGACATACTAGATGATAATTATCCTAATTTAACTAATTCTGGTGCTATTACTGCTTTAAAATTCTGGGAAAATTTAATCAAAGATGGTACAGCAACTCTTTCACCTCCTGAAAGAGGTTATGAAGAAGATGCTTTTATTAGTGGTCGTATTGCTATGCAAATTACCGGACCTTGGACTTATATTACAACATCTCCAGTTAAATATGATGTGTTTCCAATTCCTGCAAATATTAATAGAGCAACAACTACAGGTACTGGTAATTTATTTTTGATGAAAACAACACCAGAAAAAGAAAAAGCAGCATTGAAGTTTTTTGAGTTTGTGTTAAGTGAACAGTTCCAAACTGAATGGGCTATAGGTACGGGTTTTTTACCTGTAAATATCAAATCTGCTCAAAGTCAAGAATATCAAGAATACGTCAAATCAAAACCTTGGTTAAAAGTATTTTTAGATCAGATATCAGTGGCTGGTTCTCGTCCTATTTTAGCTGGTTATAGTCGCATTTCTGATAATTTAGGTAGGGCTATTGAAGAAACTTTATTAGGTAAATCTTCGGCTGAAGTGGCTTTACAAGCAGCACAAAAACGTTTGGAGTTAATTTGGCCAGATCGGAATTTTTAAATATAGTTTTTATAGTTTTTAACTATAAGCAACTATAAGCAACTATAAGCTATTTAAAACACCAAAACTGCAAATTAGCATACTCTAAAAATGTGGGTATTCAAGCCTCATTACAGCGATTTTCATGTATTTAAGCCAGAAAATTTAGAATCCCTCAATGAAGCGATGACGATCGCAGTTAAGTTAATTATATTACATAAGATGATGCCTTCAACTGGTTCAACCACTGTGGCTTATTTACTTTAAAACTGCTGCAATTCCTGTGCTTTCCCTAAAGCGAAGGCATAATTCTGAAAGTAGTAAATCATTTTTTTCATCAAGCCAAGACTTAATCATGTTCAGATATTCATCTTCAATTAAGCTATAGAATATCCATTTTTTTAGTTAGTAATTGTAGGTTGAGTTAAAGCACAAAACCCAACCTACATATTGTTTTAAACAGTAGCTAAAACAGGTGTAAAGTTAATAGCTGCAAATGAATTAGATGCTGATGATGGGTAAATTTCACAGGAGTTATTAGGACTTTCTACAAGTTTAATTTTATGTAGTGTTGCTCCCAATTCTTGAATCGGCGATCGCAAAATATTGCTAATATAAAAAGCGATATTTTCGGCCGTGGGTACAACTTCCGTAAAATAGGGAACATCTATATTTAAAAAGCCATGATCACAAGGTTCAATTACATAATCTGTAATCAACTTATTTAAACCTATTAAATCCACCGCCATACCAGTAAAATCATCAATTTTACCTTTGACAGTTACTTCTAATTGATAATTATGCCCATGGCCATTAATGCGAGAACATTTACCATAAACTTCTCGATTTTTTTCTAAACTCAAATTATTATGAGCTAATCTGTGGGCAGAACTAAATTCGCTTTTTACAGTCAAGAAAATCTCTTTTTCATTACCTACATAATCTACCCATAATTGGGAACTTTCATAAAGTCTAATTTGAGTTAATTTTGCCCCTAATTTATTAATAGGAGATGCCAGTAAATTACTCATGTAAAAAGCGATATTTTCAGTGGTAGGAACAATGTTTGTAAAATAAGGAATGTCATCATTTATGCAAGAATGATCAAACAGTTGCACTACATTATTTTCTACTACTTCCTGTAAAGAAGTTAAATCAATAATCATTCCTGTGCGTTTATCCATTTCTCCTGCTACAGTCACTTCTAAATGGTAATTATGTCCATGAGTGCGAGTACATTTACCATATTGCTCAGGACTAAGATTAGGAGCTAAACGATGAGCCGCACTAAAATGAGTAGAAATACTTAAACTAGCTTCATTACCATTACCTGTATAGTCCGCGTAAAGTAGTGGCTGTTCATATAAACGCACACCAACTACAGCTAAATGAGGTTTTAAACGTTGCCAAATTACCCTAGCAATGTTTTCATTAGTAGATAAAGTTTCTTGAAATTCTGGCCACACATCATTAAGATAAGAAAAGTCTAATGGATTTGTCACTTCTCGCTTAATAACTTGTTTAACATCGGACAAATTTAACACCATCCCATATTCGTCTAACTCACCCGCAAGGGAAATAAAAAGGGTATAATTATGGCCTTGTCCGGGAAATTTAGAAGAAAGTCCGAATTTGGCTCTATTTTCAGCTTCAGAGAGTTCTGGTAAGGAATAATGATGACTAGCTAAAAACTGCGCCCGGCGATTGATTATACACTGCATAGGTACACCGCAAATAGAATGTAATATTTCTTAATCTTTTGTTATTTACAGTGTAAACTAATTTGTTACTTAGTGGTTAGTTATTTTTTTACAGTAACTATTGATTAATTTTGTGATTAATTTTGGATGGGTAAAATGTCAGGAGATCGATGAGTCAGTAGGGGTTTAGCACTGATAAACCCGTACAAGGAGTCAGAATAAACAATTTTAATTTTCTCCCTGCTCCCTATTCCCTCCCTTACTAATCATTAATTTTTGTAAACTAATGTAAAGCAACTTTAAAACCTAACCAACTATGCGGATCAACAGTAATCTAGTGATGATAAGCTAAACAGTGAAATTAACTGATTTTAGGATGAACTATTAAATGGGTGTTTCCTCCAATGATCCTCTCCTGCTTCGCGCTGCGCGTGGTGAACAAGTAGATCGTCCCCCTGTATGGATGATGCGACAAGCGGGACGCTATATGAAAGCGTATCGAGACTTACGGGAGAAGTATCCTTCTTTTCGGGAACGCTCGGAAATTCCTGATGTAGCGATCGCAGTCTCTCTCCAACCCTGGCGAGCTTTTCAACCCGATGGTGTGATTTTGTTTTCCGATATTGTCACTCCTTTACCTGGTATGGGAATTGACATGGATATTGCGGAAGGTAAGGGTCCAATTATTTTTAATCCCATCCGCACTCAGCAACAAGTTGATCAACTACATCTTTTAGAACCAGATACGGCTTTACCTTTTATTAAACCTATCTTAACATCATTAAGAGAAGAAGTGGGTAATCAATCAACTGTTTTAGGTTTTGTGGGCGCACCTTGGACATTAGCAGCTTACGCTGTGGAAGGTAAAGGTTCTAAAACCTATTCTGTGATTAAAAATATGGCCTTTTCTGATCCCAGTATCCTTCATCAACTGCTGAAAAAGTTTGCTGAATCTATTGCAGTATATGTACGCTATCAAATTGATTGTGGCGCACAAGTGGTACAAATGTTTGACTCTTGGGCAGGACAGTTAAGCCCTCAAGATTATGATACCTTTGCCGTACCTTATCAAAAAATGGTGTTTGATCTGGTAAAACAAACCCATCCTAATACACCTTTAATTTTATTAGTCACTGGTAGTGCAGGACTTTTAGAAAGAATGGCTACTTCTGGTGCTGATATTATTACGGTAGACTGGACAGTGGATATGGCTGATGCTAGAACTAGATTAGGTGAGAATATCAAAGTTCAGGGTAATCTTGACCCTGGTGTATTATTTGGTTCTCAGGATTTTATCCGCGATCGCGTTATTGATACTGTACGCAAAGCAGGTAATTGGGGACATATCCTCAACTTGGGACATGGTGTATTACCAGAAACACCAGAGGACAATGTGAGGTTCTTTTTTGAAACAGCAAAGCAAATCACATATTTGCCTTAGTTTCTAGGGTAGGCCAGGCCTACCCTAGTATTGTATTGGTAAACTTATAGCATTTTATAAACAGGTTGTTAAAAAATCTTACATGAAATGCTCCTCCACAGGAAAAGAAGTTTAAGCAGTTTATTTATACATTCAAAACTTTTCAAACATCCTCTAGCTGGATACCTGTTGATTAGGGTAAGGTTGGTTATAGTAATTGTAATAATAATTGTAATTTCTGGCACGATTTTTATCTGCATTAACCACCATTCCTAAAATATTAATAGGAGAAACTTTTAAACTCTCCTGTAGTTCAAGCATAGACGATTTATCAGTTTTATTCATTCTAACAACCAACATTACACCATTAGTATGTGGTGCAATCAATCTAGCATCCACTAAACTTAACATTGGAGGCGCGTCATAAATTACCAAATCAAAATTATCATGAAAATAATCCATTAACTGCTTCATCTTATCTGAAGATAATAATCTAGCAGGGTCGGGAGGTAAAGAACCTGCTGTAAGCACAGATAGATTGGAAAAATCTGGTAATTCTTGAATGATTTGTTCACAAGGTATATTAGTAGCAATTAAATTACTTAATCCCCACAAGTTTTTTAATCCTGCTAATTTATGAACAGAAGAAAGACGTAAATCAGTATCTACCAGCAATACCTTTTTTCCCATAGATGCAACTGTCTTTGCCAAATTGAAAGATACCGTACTTTTACCATCTCCTGGTAGAGATGAAGAAATAACTAAAGAATTAATCGGTTGATCGGAATTTAGTAGTTGAATATTGGAATATAAAATTTGGAGAGCCTCGGAAAATCCCCCTTTTTGATAATAATAATAACTTCTTTTGGAAGAACGGGAATTATTAAGTCCTAAAATATTACGTAATTCAAGTTTATTCTCTACCTGATCATCTAATGATTCGTTATCAGGATTTGCACTTTTATCTTTAACTAACATAGACTTATCAAAGGGGAGAATTCCCAGTATAGGAAATCTAATTTTTTCCTTAACTTGATCAACACTATGATAAATAGTATCTATTTTTTCCATCAATAAACCAGTACCCACACCTAACAAAGAACAGGCTACCATTCCTAACAACATCTGCCGAGGAATATTTGGACTTATAGGGAACCGTGGTTGTTCTGCTGCTTTAATTAAGGACCAGGGAAGTTCTGTTTGTGCTACTTCTATTTGTAATCTTTCCTTATTAGCTAAAAATCGAGTCAAACTTTCATTCGCTAATTGTAAATTTAATACAATAGTTGCATATTGTCTAGTTAAAACTGGTAATTGAGTTAATTTTTGCTGTAATTGTCGTTCTGTTTGCATTAATAACTGATTATCTACTTCTACCTTTTTTAAGTTACTTTCTGCTTCTGCTAATTTGAGAGTTAATACTCGTCTTGTCTCTTGTTGGATTAGTGGTGCGAGGTTACTCTTTTTTTCCTGTAAAGTGACAATAACTGGGTTGTTAGGCGAAAATCTCGCTAATTCTCCAGATATTTGCACTTCTAATTGACGCTGTTGGGCAATTAATTGCTGATAATTTGGAGAATTATTGAGAATTAATAATTGTTCTTGTGGCTGTTGTAAACTCAGATAATTATTTCTAGCAGCAACTATTTGTTGATTAAGGGTTAAACGTTGCTGACTCAGAAGTTGTATTTGTGAAGAAATAGCTGATGATTGATTTTCTGGATCAATAAAATTATATCTTTGTCGAAATATTTGTAGTTCTTTTTGTAATTTTTCCACACGATTTTCAATCTTAGGAAATTGCTCATCTACGAACTTCATTGCTTGTCTTAACTTAGTTTGACGTTGATCTAAACTATACTTTAAGAAATTTTTTGATAGAACATCTAAGACAGTTTTAATCTTTTTAGGATCATTGCTTTTATAGGCAACTTCTAGTATCTTAGTTTCTCCAACACGACGAATAGTTAAATTTTGCACCAAGTAAATATATGTAATATCTGGATAAATTTTCTGCAATTCTTGTATAGTTTTTTCTAAAGTCTCCCGACTTTTCAATACTTGAATCTGACTTTCATAATCCAGACCTTGGCGCTTAATCAACTGAGATTCTGTTAAAGTTAATTGATCTGTAGCATCACTATCAATAGGCTCAACTAATACTTGAAAACTTTCTTGATATATTGGTTCTTGATTCATTGCTGAGTATGTTACACCTGTCATCCCTAGTATAATAACTCCAGTAATGGTTAAAGCGTGCCGTTGTAAAATACCTAAATAGTCTTTTAAAGATTTATCATCTTCCTGGGTAATCAACGATGATAAGATAGAAGGTGCTAATTCACGATTTCTTGTTGCTAATAGTCCGTTTTCTGGAAAATTTGAGGTTGTATGATGGTTGTTCATAAATTTCGTTAATTTCCCTTACATCAATATTTGATTTGCATTTATTAAACAAGTCCTGGCGTGATTATAGCAAATTAATGACTTATTTATATCTCAATATCAATTTAGTATATTTTTGGTATATTTTACACATCTAGGACTTACACATTGACAGAATCAACTAAATATCGGCTATGGGTTTGGAGGATTTTAACTTGGTTTTTTGATGATTTTTGAGTGATAGCTTCCCTTGCCGTAGGCATTGCTATTGATCGGAAGTTAATCGGCAAGAGCCTGCGAGGGATTTTAGTTCATGGACATCATGGTGAATTTGTACAGTGCGTAAGTCCTAACATTTTTAGTGGAGGTAAATTACAGGGTTGGGTTTTAGAGAACGAAAAAACTTTCTGAAAGTTTCAAGTACATGGTAACTATAATTTAACCATAGACGAATACAGCATGGAAATATGGAAAAAGTCGAAAAAGTTATTGGTATTGATCTAGGTACTACTAACAGTTGTGTTGCCGTATTAGAAGCTGGACAACCAACAGTAATTCTTAACGCCGAAGGCGGACGCACGACACCTAGTATTGTTGCTTTTGGTAAGAACAGTGATCCTCTAGTGGGACAATTAGCCAAACGACAGTCTGTAACCAATGCAGAAAACACCATCTATAGTATCAAAAGATTTATTGGTAGACGGTGGGAAGATACAGAATTAGAACGCTCTCGTATACTCTACAGTTGTAAAAAAGGTCGGGATGAAACCGTTGATGTGGAAGTTAGAGGAATTAATTATACACCCCAGGAAATTTCCGCTATGGTATTGCAAAAGCTCAAAAAAGATGCAGAAAACTTTCTTGGCGAAACTGTAACAAAAGCAGTGATTACCGTACCAGCATACTTTACCGATGCTCAAAGACAAGCTACTAAAGATGCAGGTGCTATTGCTGGTTTGGAAGTGTTAAGAATCATCAATGAACCCACTGCTGCTGCCTTAGCTTTTGGCTTAGATAAACAAGATCAAGAACAGTTAATATTAGTATTTGACTTGGGTGGGGGAACATTTGATGTTTCGATCCTCCAAATAGGAGATGGAGTATTTGAAGTTAAAGCCACTTGTGGTAATAACCATTTAGGTGGAGATGACTTTGATAATACCATTGTCAAATGGATTACACAACAATTTTGGGAATATGAAGGTATCAATATTGCCGATGACAAAGTGGCTTTGCAACGGCTACGAGAAGCCGCGGAAAAAGCCAAGGTTGAATTATCTACCTTAGAAAGCACATCTATAAATTTACCATTTATCACAGCTGATCAAACTGGTCCAAAGCATTTAGAAATTGAATTACTTCGTACCAAGTTTGAAGAGTTAACTAAGGATTTAGTTCAAGCAACTATAGAACCATTAATGATGGTTTTGAAAGATGCCGATGTCACACCTCAACAAATTGAGAAAATTATCCTGGTGGGCGGATCTACTCGAATACCTGCCATCCAAAACGCATTAATTAAGTTCTTCAACGGAAAAACGCTAGATCGATCCGTAAACCCTGATGAAGCGGTGGCTTTAGGCGCAGCTATTCAAGCAGGAGTGTTAGGAGGAGAATTAAAATCTCTGTTACTTTTAGATGTCACACCCCTATCTTTAGGAGTGGAAACCCTGGGTGAAGTATTCACTAAAATTATTGAACGCAATACCACCATTCCTACAAGTAAATCTCAGGTATTTTCTACGGCTGTAGATGGCCAAACCTCTGTAGAGGTTCATGTTCTCCAAGGAGAAAGAGCTATGGCCCAAGACAATAAGTCTTTAGGCAAGTTTCTCTTAAATGGTATTCCCCCTGCACCTCGCGGCATACCACAAATTGAAGTGGTTTTTGAAATTGATGTTAATGGCATTCTGAAAGTAGCTGCTAAGGACAAAGGCACTGATAGGGAACAAAGCATCTGTATTACCAGTACAGGAGGATTAAGCAGCAATGAAATTGAAGATATGCGGAAACAAGCAGAATTATATGGTAAAGAAGATCAACGTCGTCGAGAACTAGTACAACTAAAAAATCAAGGTGATAATTTATTGATTAGTTATCGCAATTCATTACGCGACAATGCTGGACTCTTCGATGAAAAGTTAACTAAGACGGCTGATAAAAAAGCAGTACAATTGCAAATGGCTATGATTAATCCTAGTATTGCTCCAGCTAAATTAAGAAATATTCTGGAGGAATTCCAAGAAACTCTATTTGCTATTGGTGCGGATGTCTATAGATAGGGGTTGGTGAATAGATGCAAAATATAGATAAATTAAAGGTAAAGGTTTGAGGCTGATAAACACAGAAGGAGGTTGCAAGGGTTTTCAGTGTGAGAAATCAAAATTTTCAAATCCAAAAACTCCTTGAAGTACCGACCCTTGATCTCCTTATCCTCTAATTATCATATACTATTTGAAAAGTCAACAGGGTATTTTCCCCATTTAATAATTCGGTTAGTTCTTCTGTTCAAAGTCTGGGTTTTTTCGCATCTAAACAGCACAATTAGAAAAGTTATAGCTTTCAGCAGTAAGGAATCCGTAATTCTCATACAGTGATTGTTCGATTTTACTAATATTTGCTGGGTTAACAACTATCTGTTACAATAGATTATTAACAAAACCTTAAATGTTTTCTTGGACTAACTTAGTTCCTATCTTAGCTACTTCTGTTTCCATCTAAATTTTACCTTTGCTATATGTCCCGCGATTATTATGAAACTCTGGGTGTCCCTCGTGATGCCGACAAAGAACAAATTAAACAGGCTTACCGCCGTCTGGCTCGGAAGTATCATCCAGATGTGAACAAAGAAGCCGGAGCGGAAGAAAAATTTAAAGAAATTAACCGCGCTTATGAGGTACTTTCAGAGCCAGAAGTACGCGCTCGTTATGACCGCTTTGGCGAAGCCGGTGTATCTGGTGCTGCTGCTGGTGGTGGTTTCCAAGATATGGGCGATATGGGCGGTTTTGCGGATATTTTTGAAAGTATTTTCAGTAATTTCGGCGGTGGTGTCGGTGGTCCATCTCAACAACAAAGACGGCGCGGCGGTCCTGTACGCGGAGATGATCTGCGCTTGGATCTGAAGTTGGATTTTCGGGAGGCTATTTTTGGTGGAGAAAAGGAAATTCGCATCTCCCATTTAGAAACTTGTGAGGTCTGTGGTGGTTCAGGTGCTAAGGCCGGAACTAGGGCAAAAACCTGTGGTACTTGTGGCGGTTCAGGTCAGGTAAGAAGAGTGACTAGAACTCCCTTTGGGAGTTTTACTCAGGTTTCTACTTGTCCTACCTGTGATGGCACTGGATCTGTGGTGGAAGATAAGTGTGATGCTTGTGGTGGCAAGGGATCAAATCAGGTGACGAAGAAGTTAAAAATAAATGTCCCTGCTGGTGTGGATAATGGGACTCGTTTACGCATTTCTCAAGAAGGTGATGCAGGACAAAGAGGCGGTCCACCTGGTGATTTATATGTTTACTTGTTTGTCAATGAAGATGCACATTTCCATCGAGAGGGTATTAATATCATCTCGGAAATTAAAGTTAGCTATCTACAAGCCATTTTAGGCTGTCGTTTGGAGGTGGATACTGTTGATGGTCTGGTAGAGTTAATTATCCCTGCAGGTACTCAACCAGGTACTATTATGAAGTTGGAAAATCGCGGTGTGCCTCGTTTGGGTAATTCTGTTAGTCGCGGTGATCATTTGCTGACGGTGTTAATTGATATTCCTACTAAGATCACGGCGGAGGAACGGGAATTACTGGAAAAATTAGCTAAAATTAAGGGCGATCGCACTGGTAAGGGCGGTATAGAAGGTTTCTTGGGTAGTATTTTTAAATGAGATTAAATGAGTATGTCTTCTGTATTAACTCCTGATGCTCACTTAGATTTACGCGGTACTCCCTGCCCTATTAATTTTGTGCGGACAAAGTTACGTCTGGAACAAATGTCACCAGGGGCTTTACTGGAAGTATGGTTGGATGGTGGTGAACCTATTGAACAAGTACCTGATAGTCTGACTATGGCTGGTTTTCAAGTAGAACAAATCACGGACTGCTGCCAATATTTCGCTTTGTTTGTGCGTCGTTTGGGTACGACTACATGAACAGTAATTTACAAGGAACGGTTTTAGCTGTACAGGCTAATTTCTACCGCGTACAGTTACATGATTTAGGAGAGGAGCAGTTACTTCCTTCTCCTATACTAAATAATGTTAAACCTCCTGTGTTACTTTGCACTCGCCGCACTAGGTTAAAAAAAATTGGACAACAGGTAATGGTGGGCGATCGCGTAATTGTACAAGAACCAGACTGGTTAGGTGGTAGAGGGGCTATATCTGAGGTTTTAAACCGTGAAAGTGTGCTAGATAGACCAGCGATCGCAAATGTTAATCAAATTTTATTAGTATTTGCGGTGGCTGATCCACCTCTAGAACCTATACAATTAAGTCGCTTTTTAATTAAAGCAGAATCTACAGGAATAGATGTGATTTTGTGTTTAAATAAATGCGATTTAATTGATGAGGAAGAAAAACAAAAAATCGGCGATCGCCTAATTAATTGGGGTTATAAGCCTATATTTATTAGTGTACAAAATAATATTAATATTGGCGAAGTCGCTGATCATTTACATGATAAGATTACTGTAATTGCAGGTCCTTCTGGTGTGGGAAAATCTAGTTTAATAAATATGCTCATTCCTAATATTAATTTGCGTGTAGGAGAAGTTTCTGGTAAATTGGCTAAAGGTCGTCATACCACTCGTCATGTAGAATTATTTGAAATACCTAGCGGTGGTTTATTAGCCGATACTCCCGGTTTTAACCAACCTGATTTACATTGTACTCCAGAAGAATTAATTTACTATTTTCCTGAAGCTAGAAAACGCTTAGAAAGTGCAAATTGTCGGTTTAGTGATTGTTTACATCGAGATGAACCTAATTGTATTGTCGGTGATGATTGGGAAAGATATGAACATTATTTAGAATTTTTGGATGACGCGATCGCCCATCAAACCTATATTAAACAACAAACTGATCCTGAATCAACCTTAAAACTAAAAACCAAGGGAAAAGGAGAGAATAA
This sequence comes from Anabaena sp. FACHB-1237, assembly GCF_014696225.1. Classification (GTDB taxonomy): domain Bacteria; phylum Cyanobacteriota; class Cyanobacteriia; order Cyanobacteriales; family Nostocaceae; genus FACHB-1237. The sequence goes on from NZ_JACJPV010000006.1 coordinate 53,583, forward strand.
ATATGAACCCAAATTAGAAAGTAAAAAATATCGCCGTATTTCTCGTCGTGTACAAGTGCAAAATATCCAAAATTTTTATACAGAAAGTGAGGAGTAATTTTCTAAATTAGGACTTATAGAATGTTTAATTGTCAGAATCAGGATATTGAAAATTTAAGGATTTAAAGGATTTACAGGATGTTTGATTATCAGGAATTTGTGATGGATTTTGTAAATTAATATTATTCGATTCGAGAGAATTGATATTAAGCTGTTGTGCTTTTAATTTAGATAATAGATGCAAGCAAGATGCTCGCACTACGGTAATTTTAGGTTTTTTAGTTATACAGTGAGTGCTGCACATCAGCTGATTTGACTTTTTTTATTATTTTTTCAACTGTGTTAAACTTTTCGTGCCAACTTATAATACGATATACTTTGTTTTTAACATCCTGATTCAGACAAACATCCTGAAAATCCCCACATCCTGGAGATCCTGATTCAGAAAACATTCCCATATCGCAACCACAATAACATCTGGAAAAATCCTGATCCAGATCACCACAAATCCGGTATGATCTTAAAATATTGTTAAATTCTCCAAAGTTTCGCGCTTCAACCTATCCAATAAAAAACAAAACTATGTCTAAAGGTTACGTCGCACTTGTACTCCATGCCCATCTTCCTTTTGTACGTCATCCAGAAAGTGATTATGTGTTGGAAGAAGAATGGCTATATGAAGCCATTACAGAAACTTACATTCCCTTATTGAAAGTATTTGAAGGCTTAAAGCAAGATAATATAGATTTCAAACTGACTATGAGTATGACACCTCCTTTGGTGTCTATGTTACGTGATCCTCTGCTACAAGAAAGATATGAAGCGCATTTATCGCAACTAGAAGAACTAATAGAGTTAGAATGTGAGCGCAATATTCATAATGGGCATTTGCGTTATTTAGCCGAATACTACGCCAAAGAATTTAATGAAGCTCGTCAAATTTGGGAAAAGTACAATGCTGACCTAGTAACCGCCTTTAAACAATTTCAAGATTCTGGTAATTTAGAAATTATTACCTGTGGTGCAACTCATGGTTACTTACCATTGATGAAAATGTACCCAGAAGCAGTATGGGCACAAATTCAAGTAGCAGCAGAACATTATCAGGAAACCTTTGGAAAACCCCCCAGAGGAATTTGGTTGCCAGAATGTGCTTATTATGAAGGTGTAGAGAGAATGTTAGCGGATGCTGGTATTCGTTATTTTCTCACAGATGGTCATGGTATATTATATGCTCGTCCCCGTCCGCGATTTGGTAGTTACGCGCCAATTTTCACAGAAACAGGTGTAGCAGCTTTTGGAAGAGATCATGAATCTTCTCAACAAGTATGGTCATCAGAAGTAGGTTATCCTGGTGCTGCTGAATACCGAGAGTTTTATAAAGATTTGGGTTGGGAGGCTGAATACGAATATATTAAGCCTTATGTTATGCCCAATGGACAACGTAAAAATACTGGAATTAAATATCATAAAATTACTGGACGTGGTTTAGGTCTCTCGGATAAGGCATTATATGATCCTTACTGGGCAAAGGAAAAAGCCGCTGAACACGCTGCTAACTTTATGTATAATAGAGAACAGCAAGCAAGCCATTTAAACAGCATTATGGGTCGTCCACCTATTATTGTATCACCTTATGATGCAGAATTATTCGGTCATTGGTGGTATGAAGGTCCTTGGTTTATTGATTATCTGTTCCGTAAATCTTGGTATGATCAAAATACATATCAAATGACCCATTTAGCAGACTATTTGAGGGCTAATCCTACTCAACAAGTATGTCGTCCATCTCAATCAAGTTGGGGTTATAAGGGATTTCATGAATATTGGTTAAATGATACTAATGCTTGGATTTATCAGCATTTACATAAAGGTGCTGAAAGAATGATTGAAATTGCTAAACTCGAACCAGAGGACGAATTACAATGGAGAGCGTTAAATCAGGCTGCCCGTGAGTTATTATTAGCACAGTCTTCTGATTGGGCTTTTATTATGCGAACTGGGACAATGGTACCCTATGCTGTAAGAAGAACCCGATCGCACTTAACCAGACTAAATAAGTTGTATGATGATATCAAACTGCGTAAAATTGATAGTGGTTGGTTAGAGAAGGTGGAGTTGATGGATAATATTTTCCCCAATATTAACTATCGTGTTTATCGTCCCGCTTTTTAAGCCTATTTTTCACACATTCTGATCTTTGGGTTTAGCAGTGCTAGTGCTAAACCCCTACTGGTTATTTCTGTTGTTGCCATTTTTTAATGGCATCTTGAGCATCATCATAGGCAATGGTAACATCTGGAACTAACGCAGCAGTAGCGATCGCTGACGCAAAATCTTTCTGTATTGCCCGCGCTTTAGCTAGTTCTAAAATAGCTTCACTCCATCCATTGATGGAAATTTGAGCATTTTCAAACCCTGGTTGTCCTTTGGGTATCTTTTTGGCCAGTGCAATGGCACGATTATAACTAGATGCTTGTCCTGGTATAATTAATTTTTTGGCTGCGTCTAAAAGTGTTTTGTTGCTAATAAATTGCTTCTCTGCTGTCTTCCACTTTTCTATGGCAGTCTGTACCTGATTATATAAAGATTGTTCCTGTGTAATTACTTCAACAGCCGAAATTGCACCTTGATAATCTTCTTTTCGCGCTTTCTCTTCAGCTAACTCCAAAATTATTTGACTCCATACCTGAATATTTTCTTGAGCTTGTTCATACAAAGGTTGTTCCGGTTGTACCTTTTTAGCTGTGATAATGGCCACAGTTAGATCACTAACTTGAGTAGCACGTAGAGACATTTTCTCCAGTTCTAAAATAGCTTTTTCGCGGTTATTCCCACCACTAGTAGTATTTTCAGCATTTGGAGTAGCTTGTAATTGAATGTTAGCAGTATGAGAGGGAGTAGTGGAAAAAATACGGAATAATCTAGGATTACGTAAAACAAAAGTTGCTAAAATCGCTACTATAGTCATACTACCACCACCCCAAATCATAAATTGTTGCCAGATGGGGAGATTCTTTGTTGAGGTAGAAATGTTAGTTTCCGTGACTTTAGGGATATATCGCTTATTGGTAGTTGCTTCTGGAGAATTTACTAAGGTTTTATCATTCCCATTTTTGTTTAGTTCTTCAATTGGTAAGTTATGAGCAGGAGTAATGGTAGGATTAATAATAGTTTCCAAAACTGCCACTGGTTGAGGTGCAGCAGTAACAGCTGTGGCAAAACTTTCTTCAGGAAATATTACCGCTTGGGAGTCTGTATCTACCGAAATTACTGGTAAAATAGCAGGTTGGGGACTAGGAACAAATGTAACTGGATGTTGTAAAGGTCGCCAATGATGTTGACAGAGTTTAGGAGTAAGATCAGTGAGATAATGGGCTAACTCTGAAAAATTATAACCCTGATCACAGTGTAAACCTTCTAATAAAGCGGCTGTAAAAAACCCGTGGCCTAATTCTGTGCTTTCGTGGGAAAATTCCTCTGGTTGACAGGAAATAATAGCACTTTGCTGTAATTCTTCGGCAATAGCAATAATTTCTGCTCCCACCGGTGCATCTGCTTGAGTACCAAAAGCTCGGTTAATATCAAAAATAAATAGGGATTTGATACCACTCAGGTGTATACTGTGCATCAGCGATCGCAATTCAATCCCCGTTTCTACAATTTGCTCTGGGTTGCCATCCACTGGCATTAAATAATCTTTATTTTGATAATTTACACCATAACCGCTAAAAAATAACCAGAGATAGTCCTGTGGTTGGCAACAGGCAACCAATTTTTCCATCCACTGTACAATGTTCTCCTTAGTAGGAAAAGTGGATTCATCTTGTATTGGTACAGAAGTATTAGTCATTAATAGGCAGTTTTGGGGAGGAAAACCCGCAACATTGACTAAATACTCTTTAATAGCTTCTGCATCGGCTTCAGTACAACTCAAAGGCTGGAATAATTGATATTGATTAATACCGATGGCGATCGCCCAATAGTTTACCATCGTTGTATAGTCTTGTTTGTTATGAGTGGAAAATATAGCAGATAATCTATAAATGAGTGCTACAACCTTTATTTTATCTAACTTTTTTTGGTTTTCACTGTTAAGTCAACCTAGTTAGTTAGTACCATGCTGTTGATCGGTTGTCTACTTGGCAATATCAGGACTTACGCAACTGGCACATTGGTAGGCTGTGGTTCGACAAGCTCACCAACCACATCAGACAGTATAAATCATGTAAATAACCAAATTGTTGATATCTAACTTACCCTACAACAGATTTTTTAGTGTGACACTTGCATAATTTCTAAGTATATCAGATTCCAGATCAGACAACAATAGTACAGGTTTATTAATTTTGCTGACCTGTGATCGGATATTTATGAAGTTTTTTGTATGAGAGTTACAAATTGAATCAATTATGTTATAATGGCTTGGTGATTATTATTGCCGATGTAGCACAGTGGTAGTGCAGCTGATTCGTAATCAGCAGGTCGTGGGTTCAAATCCCATCATCGGCTTGTATAATAAAAATTTGTTGTGGGATGTTTACCTTTTTGTCGCCAGGTTTCAATTTCTGGATGTTTACCCATTTGCATGAGTAATTCGTTAATTAATGGTCTGTTTTTCTCTGCCATCGTTAATTCTAATAAAAGCATTCAGCGTTATACAGCAGGAATGACTTTTAATGAATTTGCACAAAATGATATATTAATGAAAGCAATTCTGTATGATTTTGTCGTAATTGGTGAAGCAGTAATGAATATTCCCAGTGATATTAAATCTTGTTATCCGCAAGTTCCCTGGAGAGTAATAGGAGATATGAGAAATGCAATTGCCCATGAATATTTTCAGGTAAACTTAAAAATCATTTGGAATACAATTCAAAATAATCTTCCTGAATTAATAATTGAACTTGAACAATTACTACAAAATGAAACAAGAGAATAAGCTGATGTTGCCAGGAAGTTATTATAATTCTATTCTATTATTAACCAGCATTAGCCAGGGAATAAATTCCCTGTCTAAAACCGACTAAATTTTTTATGGCTAAATTTTGTATGAAATTATAAACCATAAAAATCTTCATTTAATATTTGTTCCACAGAAAATGGACAAGTTAAAGGATATTCACTTTCATCAGGAATACGCACACCAAAAGCAGCAAATTTACCTTCTTTAATAGCTAATTTACAAGCTGGAGAATATGCTTTATCAATTAATTCAGCAAGAGAACTTTTTAAAGATGGAGTATCTTCTAAACTATTCAAAATTCGTTGACGATGTTCAATAACCGAGTTATACCAACTCATTTTCATAGTATCGGGAGCATCAAATTGAACTTTTAACTTTAATAAATGAGCTAATAAAATCATCAGATTACTTTTTAAAGCATTTTTTTCTGATTTTCCCAAGTTTGTTAATTCCTCAATCAAATTTTCTACATCCAGTGATTGAAATTCACCATTTTTCAAGTTCTCAATTGTCGCATCAATCCAAACCTGAAAATCATTTTCGTAAAGATGTTTAATTATCATAATATGTTACAGGTTACAGGTGATTAAGACAAAGGTAATTTAGCTTGTCATTACCTTGCTACATTTATTTTACTACAAACGAGAGTAAAAAGCGGTCTTCCAGATCCCGGACTTCTTTAAGAAGTCCGGGATCTTATTGCCATTATCACGTAAAAACACTTATAATATAAACATGATAATCATCTTTGTTTAACAGAATCTGTTGATTTTACTTGCCCAGTACAGGGAGATTTGTAGTTCATAATCGTTAATTTTAATTAACTATAGCAATGCTATTGTTGAAATCCCCAACTTCTTCAAAAAGTCGGGGATCTTTCTGTGAACTTTCCTAATAAACGCTTAAATTATTTGCCTTGATTGTTGAGGACTCTTCTATATTAACATTATTGGTAGTTTCTACCGCTTCTAATTGCTGCAAATCAGGACGAATGGCAATAATAATACTTTTTATTACTACAGCACAGGGAACTGCCACCACTACACCTAAAAGCCCGCCTATTCTAGCCCCAGTCAGAACAGAAATTAAAATCCATACCGGGTTTAAACCTGTAAAACTGCCTAAAATACGCGGTGCAATGATATTTTCCAGAATTTGCTGTACTATCACAGCCGCACCTAAAACTCTAGCACCCATCCAAACATCCTGTAAAGACACTAACAACGTAGTTAAAGCAATGCCCACAGAACCGCCAAAAGGAATAAGTGCCATAAGACCGATACTTAACCCAAATAATAGACCATAGGGTACTTTTAACCATAAAAATGCAGGTATTAAAGCCGAGGCCATACAGGTGGATAAAATTAATTGTGTAATAAAGAAATTTTGAAAACTTAAACGTACCGTCTTAGAGAAAGCTAATCGAAACCTAGCAGGTAGCCAATCTACTAAACTTTGCCAAAGTTCTTCTCCATGCTGTAATAAGTAGAAAGTTAACACCATAGTTAGTAGAAAATCTAATAAACTAGTAAATGTAACTACAGCAAGATTTAAGACTTGTCCAGCAATAGCTTGTAACTGTCCTTTAACGCGATCATTAATTTGTGTAGCTAAGGCATCAAGATTTATGGGTAAACCCAGATTTTCTGCTCTACTATTGAGTATCATCAGTTGAGAACGTCCCGAATCAATTAACTCCGGTAATCTCGCCACTAACTGTTGTGCCTGAGTCAAAGCTAAAGGTAATAGAGTAATAGCCAGAGCTAATAAAATAGATAAAGCGATTAAGAATACTAAAATAGCTACCTGTTCCCGTTTAGCACCTTGTTTTTCCATCCAACTTACCGGGTAGTTGAGTAGAAAAGCCAGTACAGAAGCCCCAACTAAAATAACTATCAGAGAATGGAAATAGTCAAAGATAGCAGATATAGCCCAAGCATTGAGAACTAATAGGGGAGCCAACAGAGCGATCGCCCCAGTTTGTGCTATAGGTGTAAGAGTCTGCCACCAATCAAATAGCTTGCGTGTCTGCATTTTTAGCTAATTGCACTATCAATAAACTTGTAATCCTTATTTTAACGTTGTTTGTCTTTTTATCAGTAGCAATATTTTTTATTTGCAGTGTGGAGTTTGGAGTGTGAGGAGGAAATTGTTAATTGGTGACTCCTCCATATCCTGACTCTTTGAACTCCTTCCATTTTACCAACTTATGATCTACAATTAGTGATTGTCAGTTTTTTTTCCCACATTAGCAAAAACTAGTAAAACAATGAACGCGCAAGAAATAATCCGTTCTATAGAAGCGGAACATTTAAAGACCAATTTACCCACCATCTACGTTGGTGATACCGTTAAAGTAGGCGTGAAAATCAAAGAAGGCAACAAATACCGCGTCCAACCCTACGAAGGTGTAGTCATCTCCAAACGTAACGGAGGCATCAACGAAACAATTACAGTTCGTCGCGTTTTTCAAGGTGTAGGCGTAGAGCGAGTCTTCTTACTACACTCCCCCCGCATCGAAACTATTCAAGTATTAAGACGTGGTAAAGTTAGACGTGCTAAACTGTATTATTTACGCGATCGCGTTGGTAAAGCCACCAGAATTAAACAAAGATTCGACCGCGCTCTATAAATCATCAAAGTCAAATAACAGCAAAACCCAGATGGTAAGCGGCTTTAGCCGCTAACTTGACAAAATCAAAAAAATAGTTTACAATCAAGAAACAATTGTGATAAACTAAAGAAAGTTCACCACAATCATTGTTACCAAAAAAACAAGAACAGCCTGTGCGCTCTTAGTTCAGTTGGTAGAACGCAGGTCTCCAAAACCTGATGTCGGGGGTTCAAGTCCTCCAGGGCGCGCTCAAAAGCCAAAAAAAATATACCCCGAAGCAAAAACGCCACTGACAAAACAGCAGCGTTGATTATTTCGGGTATAATTATTTTTTAACTAAGAGCAATTTAAAGTGCAGCTTTCTTGTAGCCAACTAAATCAAATTAAAGCTGTAAACTAATCAGAAAAATCACAAAGTAAGGCAAAGTTAAAAAGCGGGAGGATCACCACTATGGTAAAAAAAAGCGAGGCAGAAATGCCAGAAACAGCCACTGGGTTTAGTTTAAACAACTTCATTCAAGGTTCAAAAGAAGAACTAGAAAAAGTAGTGTGGCCTAGTCGGCAACAGTTGGTAAGCGAATCAGCCGCAGTATTGCTAATGGTAACACTTTCCGCCTCTTTGATCTACTTAGTTGATGCACTCTTTGGTTGGGCAGCAAGACAGGTGTTCTGATGAATTCTGCAACAGATGAACCACGCAATATAGAATCATCCACAGAAGCACCACTAGGTACACCCCTAAAAGAAGCGCGGTGGTATGCAGTGCAAGTAGCATCTGGATGTGAAAAGCGCGTGAAGACGAACTTAGAACAACGTATTCAAAGTTTTGATGTAGCTGATAAAATCATCCAAGTGGAAATTCCCCACACCCCCGCAGTGAAAATCCGCAAAGATGGTACTCGTCAACATACAGAAGAAAAAGTATTCCCTGGTTATGTGTTAGTTCGGATGATTATGAGTGATGACACCTGGCAAGTAGTCAGAAATACCACCCACGTCATTAACTTTGTCGGTGCAGAGCAAAAACGTGGTACAGCAAGAGGTCGTGGTCACGTCAAACCACTACCCCTAAGTCATTCAGAAGTAGAACGAATATTTAAACAAACCCTGGAACAAGAACCAGTAGTCAAAATAGATATGGCTACAGGTGATAAGATATTAGTGCTTTCTGGTCCATTCAAAGATTTTGAAGGCGAGGTGATCGAAGTGTCCCCAGAAAGGAGTAAACTAAAAGCTCTACTCTCAATCTTTGGACGAGATACACCAGTAGAATTGGAATTTAATCAGGTACAAAAACAGAGCTAAATCAAAATGGCGAAGAAAGTAGTAGCGGTCATTAAACTGGCGCTGAATGCTGGAAAAGCCAACCCAGCACCACCAGTTGGTCCAGCACTGGGTCAACATGGTGTGAACATCATGATGTTCTGCAAAGAGTATAACGCCAAAACAGCCGACCAAGCTGGTATGGTCATTCCGGTGGAAATATCCGTATATGAAGACCGGAGTTTTACCTTTGTACTGAAAACACCTCCAGCATCAGTATTAATTCGCAAAGCAGCGAAAATAGAACGCGGTTCGGAACAACCCAATAAGAAAAAAGTGGGTAGTATTACCAGAACCCAATTGCGAGAAATAGCCCAAACTAAACTTCCAGACCTCAACGCTAACGACGTTGACGCAGCAATGAAAATTGTGGAAGGAACAGCAAAAAACATGGGTGTAACCATCACAGATTAGTAACAGTTGACAGGTAACAGTAAAAAAGTTACAAGTAACAGATTAATCTCAGAAAATCTAAAATTTAAAATTGTATCGGGGGAGAAGTACTACTTCGAGATCACCCCAGGAGTAACCAATGGCCAAAAAAGTGTCACGTCGTTTGCGGGCGTTACTAGAAAAAGTAGAAGATAGAGCTTACTCGCCTTTAGAGGCTTTAAACCTGCTCAAAGAAACAGCCACAGCTAAATTTCCTGAAGCAGCGGAAGCACATATTCGGTTAGGTATTGATCCCAAATATACAGACCAACAACTACGAACAACAGTGGTATTGCCCAAAGGAACCGGGCAGACTGTGCGCGTAGCAGTAATTGCTAGAGGTGAAAAAGTTACAGAAGCCTCTAACGCAGGTGCAGATATAGTAGGTTCAGAAGAACTCATTGACCAAATTCAAAAAGGCATGATGGACTTCGACAAGCTCATTGCTACCCCTGATGTCATGCCCCAAGTAGCAAAATTGGGTAAATTGTTGGGTCCTAGAGGTTTAATGCCATCACCAAAAGGTGGTACAGTAACATTTGATATTGCCGCAGCGATCGCTGAATTTAAAGCTGGTAAACTAGAATATCGTGCTGATCGCACAGGCATAGTTCATGTTATGTTTGGTAAAGCAGCCTTCACTCCTGAAGATTTATTGATTAATCTCAAAGCGTTACAAGAGTCTATTGACCGTAACCGTCCTTCAGGTGCTAAAGGCCGTTATTGGCGAACAGTATATGTATCCGCCACAATGGGTCCTTCAATTGCTGTAGATGTTAGCGCGTTGCGTGATTTGAAAGTAAGTGAAGTTGCGTAGGTCTGAGGTAATTATTCAGATCATCTACCCATCACGAAAAATTAAATAAACAGCCAATAAACAGCCGGAGACAGCAGGGACTATCTAGTTTAAACATCCTGCCGAGGTAGTAATTTTAATTGCTAATTTATCTCAGTTATTTTTAACATTGTGATAATTACTCTGTAAAAAATTACTTATCTCCCACCCCGGTCCATAAGACTGGGGTTAATTGTTGATGGTCAATGGTAACGTGAGAGGTGGTTTTTGCCCCTGGAGGTGAAAGGAAAATGGGTAGAACGTTAGAAAACAAACAAGAAATAGTAGCTGAACTCAAGGAAACTTTGAGTCACTCTAGTTTAGCAGTAGTCATTGATTATCAGGGGCTAACTGTAGCGGAAATCACAGACCTACGTAGGCAATTACGTCCTAGTGGTGCTGTGTGTAAGGTGACAAAAAACACCTTAATGGGCATTGCCATCAAAGATGATGAAAAATGGCAACCAATGTCAGAATTGCTTAGTGGCTCTTCGGCATTTGTGTTAGTACCAGAAGACTTTTCATCGGCAATTAAAGCCTACCAAGCATTCCAAAAAGCCTCCAAGAAAACAGAAATTCGTGGTGGCGTAATGGAAGGCCGTCTCCTCAAAGAAGCTGATATTAAGGCTTTAGGAGACTTACCATCCAAAGAACAACTCATGGCGCAAATTGCAGGAGCTATCAACGCTTTGGCCACCAAAGTCGCTGTTGGTATCAAAGAAGTTCCCAGTTCTTTGGCGCGTGGTATTCAAGCCGTCGCTGATGGTGAAACAGGTAAAACCGAATCTGCTGAATAGGTTATATTTACCTCTTCTTCAATGATTCCTTATCAAAGAACAAGTTCGTAAAAACAAATCAACATTATTAGGAGTTATATCCATGTCTGCTGCAACCGATAGCATTTTAGAACAGTTAAAATCCTTGACCTTATTAGAAGCATCTGAACTAGTTAAGCAAATTGAAGAGGCTTTTGGTGTTAGCGCTGCTGCTCCTGCTGGTGGTATGATGATGATGGCCGCTCCCGGCGCCGGTGCTGCACCTGAAGCTGTCGAAGAAAAGACCGAATTTGATGTTATTCTGGATTCTGTACCTGCTGATAAGAAAATTGCAGTTCTCAAAATTGTTCGTGAAATCACTGGTTTAGGCTTAAAAGAAGCTAAAGACCTCGTAGAAGCTGCTCCTAAACCTATCAAGGAAGGTATGGCTAAGGAAGCTGCTGAGGATGCTAAGAAACGTATTGAAGAAGCTGGTGGTAAGGTAGTTATCAAGTAATTGATAGTTTTTGGTTATTATCTATCTATCAAATACTAATCATATTAATTTTAGGAGTCTATCAAGACTCCTTTTTTTGATATAGCATTTACGGCATTGCTGATTAAGGGTATGATCAAAGTTTCACGCAGAGACACTTCAGGTACACAAGAGTAAGATTTTCATTTTTGTAACTTTTCCATTTCATACTCTAATTCGTCAAGACCGCATTTACTAAGCTAGTAACTTACAGACTTTTTTAGTTTTAAGGAACAGGGAACTTGTTTCTAAGTATTCAGCCTTCATCTATCAATACACCGCACTTCCCACATAAAATTTATAAAAATTTAACTATTTGTGCAAACAATTTGATAAATTAGTACATAGTTCGCAACAATTATTAGGGAAAAATTACGTTGAGTTACCAACCAGAGGCCATCGCCCCCCACGGCGGAGAGTTAATAAACCGTATCGCTTCCTCAGCCCAAAGAGAACTATTTATCTCCAAAGCTGACTTCTTACCACGAGTGACACTTGACGAACGTGCTGTTTCTGACTTGGAAATGATCGCTATTGGCGGTTTTAGTCCCCTCAAAGGCTTTATGAACCAAGCCGACTATCACCGAGTAGTTGCAGAAATGCGTTTAGCTAACGGTATTGTTTGGTCAATTCCTATTACACTATCTGTGACAGAAGAAGTAGCTGCACCATTGGAAATAGGCAGCCTAGTACGTCTCGATAACCCTAACGGGGAATATATCGGTGTATTAGAACTTACTGAAAAATATCACTACAACAAACAACTAGAAGCAATTCAAGTTTACCGCACAGATGATAGCAAACATCCCGGCGTACAAGTGGTTTATAACCAAGGTTCTGTTAACCTCGCAGGCGATATCTGGTTGTTACAACGTGATCAACATCCGTATTTTCCCACATATCAAATAGATCCCTCAGCATCTCGGCAAATGTTCCGAGAAAAAGGCTGGAAAACTATCGTTGGTTTCCAAACCCGTAACCCCATCCACCGCGCTCATGAATACATTCAAAAATGCGCTTTAGAAACTGTAGATGGGTTGTTTTTACATCCTTTAGTGGGCGCTACCAAAGAAGATGATATCGCCGCCGATGTACGGATGCGCTGCTATGAAATATTACTAGAACACTATTATCCCGCAGATAGAGTAATTTTGGCTATTAACCCTGCCGCTATGCGTTATGCAGGACCAAGGGAAGCTATTTTTCATGCGTTAGTACGTAAAAATTACGGTTGTACACATTTTATAGTTGGTAGAGATCATGCTGGTGTAGGTGACTATTACGGCACTTATGACGCACAATATATATTTGATGAATTTGAACCCGAAGAACTAGGTATAGTACCCATGAAGTTTGAACACGCTTTCTATTGTAAGCGCACAAACCAAATGGCTACCACTAAAACCAGCCCCAGTAAACCTGAAGAACGGGTACATCTATCTGGTACAAAGGTAAGAGAAATGTTGCGACGCGGAGAACTACCACCACCAGAATTTTCTCGTCCAGAAGTAGCAGCAGAATTAATCCGCGCTATGCGTACTCCCGTGTTAGTATAATTAACAATTGACAATTACAATTTTTTTAGGGGCAGGTTCATGAAGTAATTGTAACTAATTTGTAACTCAATTATCAATAAATTGAATCAACAAATTATTTACAAAACCTCTCCCTATCCATTCACTAAATTTGCAACTACTTTACTACGGCTAAATAATTATGAAACCCTAACCTCCTAATGAAACGACGTAAATTTTTACAACAAATTAGTTTTTTAGTCACAGCTTTAGGACTGTCTCAAGCTGAATTTTTTACGTTAGGAAATCTTTATTCCCAAGCATTAGCTCAGTCTACTTCACGTAAATTAGCATTATTAATAGGTATTAATCAATATCCCCAAAGTCCTATTTTAAATGGTTGTGTTAATGATGTAGAATTACAAAAAGAACTATTAATTAATCGTTTTGGTTTTTTATCATCCAATATTTTAACCTTAACAGATGAACAGGCTAGTAAAAAGTTTATTGCATCAGCTTTTTTTGATCATCTCACTAAACAAGTTAAACCAGAAGATATTGTAATTTTCCACTTTAGTGGCTATGGTACTAAAATTAATTTGGGTTTAGATACATTACAAAATGCTATCATCCCCTATGATGAGAAAAATCTCCAAGATCAAGAAACTCTTAATTACTTATTATTAGAACACATATTATTCCCATTGCGATCGCTCACTAGTCAAAATGTCACAGCTATCTTAGATACAAGTTATGATTATCCCACAGAATTAAAACCATCAACTTTAAAAATTCGCACTCGTCCCCTTATCCCCAACGCTAAGTTATCATCAACAGAAATAGACTTCTTTAATAGTCCTAATAGTCCTAAAAATACTATATCACCTATTAATCATCCTCTCATTGTTCATCCTACATCCTCTATCACTCAACCAGCAGCAGAATTAGTATTTTCTAACTGGAGTGCAGGTTTATTTACCTACGCACTCACTCAATATCTATGGGAAATTACCCCACTACAAACTGTACAAACTTTTTTCTCCCATGTTACAACTTCCATGTACAAACTAGGAGCAAAACAACAACCTACTTTAGATATTGAACATCAAAATATTGATAATAACTTAATTCATAATTATTTTCCTTTACAAAATTTACCCAGCGCAGGCATAGTCAAAAATATCGAAGATGATGGTAAAACTATCACATTATGGTTGGGAGGTTTACCACCTCAAATCTTACCTTATTATAATGTCAATTCTCGATTAACTTTGGATACAGGAACAGAATTAATTATCCGCACTCGTAACGGTTTAATAGCTAAAACTCAACTGCCAAACAAGGAAACTTCTAAATTACCAGAAAAAGGACAAACAGTAACAGAAACTATCCGCATCTTACCCCGAAATATTCATTTAACCCTTGCCTTAGATACTAATTTGGAACGAATTGAAAAAGTAGATGCTACCAGCGCCTTGGCAAGTATTAACAAAACTGCTAATATTTTAACCACAGAAGAAATACCAGATTATCTATTTGCTAAATTACCACAAATACCTACTCGCTATGGTATATTTTCCTTGGCAGGAGAATTAATTACTAATACTGCTGGAGACAGTGGAGAAGCAATAAAATTAGCTATCCAACGCTTAACTCCTACATTTTCTACTCTTCTAGCTGCAAAATTATGGCAACTTACCGAAAATACTAGTAGTTCACAAATACCTATAAGAGTAACTTTATCCATCATTAATGATATCGTTCCTCGTGTTGTTTTTCAACAAGAAACTATTATCAACGCTATCCATAATTTTCTCAATAATTCTCAAACTCAGAAAAAAAATCATAGGAAATTCAGTTATTTGGGCATCAATATTCCTACAGTAAATGCAGGAAGTATACTACAATATGGTATTGAAAATTTTAGCGATCGCCCCCTTTATCTGCTACTATTCGGCATACATAATAATCATCCCATCGCTTTTTATCCCTGGCAAATTCCTGATCCTATTACCAACAAACCTCAACTTATGGAAGTTATCATTCCTCCCCAAGAAACTTTGAAAATACCTCATAATGACACTATCACAGGTTGGTCAGTTCCCACAAGACCAACATTTTGTCAACATCAAATTATCCTCAGCACCACTCCTTTTACACAAACATTAAAAAAATTAGCTATCGCTAAATATTCTACCACAGATCAACAACCTCTTAGTCCTTTATCTAACCCTTTAGAAGTCGCTCAAGCATTACTTCAAGACTTACATCAAGATAATTTTAATATATCTGTTCCAGATTCCTATATTCTTAATACTAATAATTGGGCCAGTTTTAATTTTACTTTTCAAGTGATTTAATTTAGCTTTCATCTATTAGCTTTCTTTCACAAATTCACTTAAAAGAGCTTAAAATGAGCGACGCGAAAAATTTAACTCCTTGACAAAAGAGGAAAAAGCTGATAAAGTGGATACTGATGAGGAAGAACTATCTTATTGCACACAACGCTTCTTGATTAAGCACTATATCATACTAAACTAGTATAAGAATTGCTATCAATAAATAAGATCGCTATACGGTAACATCATTTGTCACTGACTCCAAAACAACCAAGTTTGAATATTCCTGATAGCTGGTATAATTACCGGATCAAGGTTAAACTTCCTGATTAATAGTGATATGACTTCTAAGAGATGTCAGAAGTCTTACGTGGTGCAATAGGAGTAAATCACAATGTTTAATAGTAAGCAAACTCCAGTTTTTGCTGACACTCAACAAAGTAACACCTATGCTTGGTTTTCCCAACGTGCTTGGGTAGAAATTGACTTAGGAGCATTATCTCATAATATAAAACAGTTAATTAAATTAATATCACCCCATAGTCAATTAATGGCGGTTGTTAAAGCAGATGCCTATGGTCATGGTGCAGTAATGGTATCTAAAACTGCTATTAATGCTGGTGCTAATGTGTTAGGTGTAGCTACTGTTCCAGAAGGGATTCAACTAAGAGAAGAAGGCATTAAAGCACCTATTTTGATCTTAGGAGCTACCCACACCCACGAACAAGTTCAGGCGATCGCTCACTGGCAATTACAACCTACCCTTTGCAGTCCTAAACAAGCCCTAGAATTTTCTAATACCTTGGAAAACATTCCATATCATGGTTGTTTACCTGTACATATCAAATTAGACACGGGAATGTCCAGATTAGGCACAGATTGGCGACAAGCTGCGGAATTTGTCCAGTTAGTACAAGGACTCCCTCATTTACAGATTAATAGCGTTTATTCTCATCTAGCTACCGCCGATAGTCCTGATCCTACCACTATGAATGAACAACAAAGACGATTTGATCAAGCAATTACTCAAATTAAAGCTAAAGGTATCCACATTCCCACATTACATCTAGCTAACTCAGCCGCAACTCTTACCAATAGAAATTTACACTATGACATGGTTAGAGTAGGTTTAGCCATGTATGGACTTTATCCAGCAACCCATTTAGAAAAGAATTTATACAACCAAGTTAAATTACAACCAGTTTTACAACTCAAAGCCAGAATTACTCAAGTCAAAACCATCACTGCTGGCACCGGAGTCAGTTATGGTCATCATTTTATCGCCCCCACAGATATGCGTATTGCTGTTGTAGGTATTGGTTATGCCGATGGTGTGCCTCGTAGTCTTTCTCACAAAATGCAAGTATTAATTCGTGGTCAACTTGTATCCCAAATTGGCGCTATTACTATGGATCAACTAATGCTAGATGTGACTTATATTGAGGATCTTCAAGAAGGAGAAGTAGTAACATTACTAGGATATGAAGGTAATAAATATATCTCCGCAGATGATTGGGCTACCCAATTAAATACCATCTCTTGGGAAATTCTCTGTGGGTTTAAACATCGTTTACCCCGTGTAGCTGTAATGTAATTAGGGCTTGCCTAATAAACATGAAAATATTACAGGTAAAGGATTTTAGGCAATTTGAAATGGAAAAAGTGCAAGATTTTATGGCATGGGAACTGGAAAACCTTGCACTTTGTTGGTTTTTACCTCGTTTCAAAATGCAAAAAACTCCTTGATATCCTTGAACTTCTTAATCTTCACGAAAGGACTTTTTGGTGCAATCCCTAATTATAAGCATTACATTCTGATTATTTGCATCAAAAAAAAGCCCAGGCTCAAACAATTTTCCCTCTTGACATAGGCGGAAAAACCTGTTAGACTAATCTTGATGAGGAAGAACTATCTTTATAGTACAAGCGAGTCTTGTTAAAACTGCTGCATTATTAGACGAATAGGTAAAAGCACTAAATTGATCTCCTGTGTCCACAAAATTTAGTCTGATTACCTATTGTCATCTCCAATTTTTTGTGCTATATTAATAAATGACTGCGGATGTGGCGGAATTGGCAGACGCGCTAGATTTAGGTTCTAGTTCCGAGAGGAGTGAAGGTTCAAGTCCTTTCATCCGCATTTAGTATAAATCTTGACAGAATAGCAGAACTGCTGGAAGTTAATCTTCAACAAAGCAGAAGATTCCCCATTGCTGAACTCAGGTATAAAATTGAGGGCATTGCTGATTAAAGGTATGATGAAAGTCTCGCCCAGAGGCACTCCAGGTACACAAGAGTAAGATTTTCATTTCATACTCTTAGGTATTAATCGTCGGTAAAACACAAGAACCATGATATTGTAAAATAGAAGTTGTATTTATATCACAAAAATTTACTTATATATGCCTCCTCGTTGGCCACGTGAACCAGATCGTCAAGATCCAGAATTTCGCAAACTAGATGATAGAATGAACTTTGCTGTTCATGTAGCGATCGCCGCCACCGTTACTTCTGGGTTATGGTTTTTCCACATTTTAAAATCCACATCCTGGCAATGGTTAACACCATTTAGTTTAGGTTGGTTAGCTGTAATATTACTGCATTTAATTTATATTAGTGCGATCGCTAATTATTCTCCATCATCAAATTCATAAGCTGTCAGATAAAATAGTAGGGTGTGTTATAACGCACCTTACAAAACTTTAAATGTTACTAAACACTACTTGTGAATTGTCTTTTACACAATTGTAAACAAAGAAAGAACAGACAAAGAATGTAGACATTTTAGACAAAGCTATTTATCATCATTATCAATGTAAAATACAAATGAGAAAATTAATGTATGGAGGTAAAAGCAGTTTAGCGATTAAAACAATTCCAAAAAATGGTGACAAACAGAAAAACAGAAAATCCCGATAAATCACCAAACTATCATGAAATCGTTGATAAACATCATATTGTTCATCTTAAAGCCGCCTAAGTTGCACCGTTGGTAGCATCGGCTGACATACTTCATTATGAAGCAAATATCCGAGGTGGATGAGACTTATCTAAGAGGATGTTTAAAAGTATAGAGCGAATATAATTCGCTACTGTACAGCCAAAGTCCACACTTCGACAGGCTCAGTGACTACCTGCGTGGACTAAGAAAAAACAAGGATTTTTAACCTGCGTAGACAGGCTTTGCCCCTGTAGACGCGATTTCCAATCGCCGATTTTTGTGTTAATTTAGACTTGCCAAACATCCTCTAAAACTTCTACTCATCTTCTTACCTTATTGTTAGAAATTCAAAAACAATTAAAAAACAATTAGTTTAGTTTCAAAAAAATTAGATATTTTCCAACAAAGAAAATACTTATTATAGCTAGTTAAAATCATCAATCACAGGAACTAAACTACCAATTACCAATTACCCATTATCAATTACCACCTAAATATTACTTTTGATAGTTGCCAATTTTCCGGTAATTAAGCCATAATGTAGAAAACTCGATCTACAATTATCAACTATCAATTACCAATTATCAATTAATCATCACCAATGGCAAAAACTAATACCACAGAAATACTAGAATCCCTAGCATCAGAAATAGGCGAAAATATCTATATGGATATTGCCAAATGGCATCTTTATTTATCTAATGCTAAATTAGATCATGTTCTAGCTGAAAAATTATATCCATTACTAACATCAAAGTCAGTCAATGAGCAAAAAGTTATCGAAATATTACAAACAACTTCCATTAAAATTGGAGGTGGAAGAAAAGAACTGCCATTATTAGATTTATTACCTTTACAGTGTCAAGTGACATTAATAGATATTCTGGAAAAATATCAACGAGAAATATAACAATTACCAATAACCAATTAAAACTAGGAGAATTGGAAATATGTTTTTACAAATCAAAAATACCCGTGATCTAGTGAGAATAGTTGATTTTCAAGAATTACTTGATCCTAACAGTAAAATTGTACATGGTCAAGAACAACAAGGAGAAGAAGAACAAGAAACAGATACCTATACTAAAGATGAATTAGTATTTCCATCAGGAGAAACCTTACCACGCTGTTGGTTAGATGCTAGTTATCGTTTACAACCTGTTTAATTCATACTTTAGTTTGATCCTAAAATTATACTATTGCAACAAGCAAGATCCTTGCATCCATTATTTACATTAGACATTTGGTGAAAATTATCCTAGGGACAATTCATGAATTGTCCCTACAAGCGTTTGGTGGTTATAAGCTAATGTGCAGCACTCACTGTATAATTAAAAAACCTGAAGTTACAGTAGCACAAGCATCTTGCTTGTATTAATTATTCAAGTTAAAGGCACAACAGCTTATACATTTAACTCTCGGACAGTTTTCATGTATAAACGTTATATATAACATCTCTAGAAAGGTTGTAACTTTTACCCATGCACCCTAAAAATATATACTTATATAACAATAAATTATAATCAACTATCATCATCCAGGTAAGTTTTCCCAAAAATCACCAGATGAATAAGAAAACTGTTAAAATTCATAGATCAAGATATTGTTGATTCTGAAACCACCATATCCATCATGAGTATTAACGAAGTATTTATGCCAGCGTTGAGTTCCACCATGACCGAAGGAAAAATTGTTTCTTGGGTCAAGTCACCAGGAGATAAAGTAGAAAAAGGCGAAACAGTGGTGGTTGTCGAGTCAGATAAGGCCGACATGGATGTAGAATCCTTTTATGAAGGATATTTAGCCGAAATTATCGTTCCTGCTGGTGGTGTTGCTCCCGTAGGCGCTGCGATCGCCTATATAGTAGAAACACAAGCAGAAGTACAAAATTTTGCCTCTTCTGACCCCAGTAAAACCGCAACTGCACCCGCACCTATACCCGTACTTGCCACAGTTGGCAAAACCATAGCTGCACCTACATCTATCACGGCTAGTAAAAACGGTTCCAACCATCAAGAAGGACGAGTAGTAGTATCTCCCAGAGCGCGAAAACTCGCCAAAGAACTAAAAATAGACTTACATGGCCTCAAAGGTAGCGGTCCCTATGGTCGTATTGTAGCTGAAGATATCGAAAAAGCCACAGGTAAAACCCCAGTAGTTACCACTACAACCCCCACCGTACCACAAACACCCTTAGTCACTACCCCATCAGCCAGCACACATACCACAGCACCAGCACCAACCCCTGTATCCACTGTTCCTGGACAAGTCACACCATTTAGCACCTTACAGAATGCTGTAGTTAAGGGTATGGTAGCCAGCTTAACTGTACCTGTATTTCGTGTTAGTTACACAATAACCACTGATGCTTTAGATAAACTTTATAAACAAATTAAATCTAAAGGTGTAACAATGACCGCACTACTAGCTAAAGCTGTAGCCGTAACATTACAGAAGCATCCTTTGTTAAATGCCAGTTATTCAGATCAGGGAATAGTTAACCATTCACAAATTAACATCGCTGTAGCAGTAGCTATGGATGACGGCGGTTTAATTACACCAGTGTTACAAAATGCCGATAGTCTGGATATTTATTCAGTATCTCGCAATTGGAAATCTTTAGTAGAACGCGCTAGAAGCAAACAACTACAACCAGCAGAATATAACAGTGGTACATTTACCCTGTCTAATTTAGGAATGTTTGGTGTAGATACCTTTGATGCCATTTTACCCCCCGGACAAGGTTCTATTTTAGCAATTGGTGCATCTCGTCCCCAGATGGTAGCCACCGCAGATGGTTTATTTACTGTTCATCAACAAATGCAAGTTACTATTACCTGTGATCATCGTATTATTTACGGCGCACACGCAGCAGCATTTTTACAAGACCTAGCTAAGTTGATTGAAACTAATGCTCAATCATTAACAATGTAATTATTGTTTATTGTATTGGGTTGCGCTTTGTTTAATATTTAACCGTGTAATTGTTAGTTGTTCTGTTAGGTGATACTAACTGAATATTTTACAATTTACTTCTGAATTTTTGGGTTGGCTTGCTTTTCGCTTAATCCAACCTACTAAGCAACCATATCCCCGACTTCTTTAAGAAGTCGGGGATATCACCTATATTAATTCATAAATATTCACTTAACATAATATCTATATCATTAATAATATTTTAATTCATATATTAATTAATGTTAAGAGATGCTCATATTCCTGTCATAGATACATTTCTTAACGATCGCAATTTCTACACACTAGTTGATGGTGGTTTATTTGCTAACAATCCTACCAGTTTAGCAATGATGGAAGCATTAATTTCCTCTCAAGAACCTGGAAAAACCCCACTACAATTAAATGAAATTTTAATAGTTTCCTTGGGGACAGGTTCATTAATTCGGAAATATGCCTATGAAGATGCCAAAAAATGGGGATTATTAAAATGGGTACAACCACTAATTAATATAGTATTAGATAGTGGTAGTGAATCTGTAACTTGTCAATTAGAACAATTATTACCAGATATTCCCGGTCCAAATAAACAATATTATCGTTTTCAAGGACTGTTAAAAGGTGCTAACGATGATATGGATGATGCGACACCTAAAAATATAGAAAATCTGCTCAAGTTAACAGATAAAATTATCCAAGAAAATGGCGCAGCTATAGATCAATTAGTTGAAGTGTTGTCTCAATAGCTATCCAATAACTATCAGTTAGTCAGTTAGTCAGTTATCAGCCAAAGATAAAAAGCTGACTACTGACGGCTGACTACTTTAACATTTTTAACATTCAGAAACTTCAAAATTACGACTATTACAAACATTCATCGCTTTTTCTACTCCCTGTTTACAACTCATTTCTAAACAGTCAACCACAAAGTTTAAAACCTGTGACATAACTTGATTTTCTGTAGCTGTAAACTTGCCTAAAACGTGAGATACTGTTTGTGAATTATCTCCCTCCTTTGCCGCTTCCTTTGCACCTTTAGGTTTACCTATACCAATGCGTAAACGGGGAAAATTTTGGCTATTAAGATGGGAAATAATACTTTTCATCCCATTATGTCCACCAGCAGAACCAGATAACCTTAATCTCGTTTTACCCAAAGGTAAATCTAAATCATCATAAATTACTAAAACCGATTCTGGAGGTAGTTTATACCAACTAGTGACAGCCTGTACAGCCTGTCCTGAACGGTTCATGTAAGTTAAGGGTTTCAGTAAACGTATCCTGTGACTACCTAAAGTCATCCCTTCACCAAATTGGGCTTGAAATTTGCGATTTTCAGTTAAAGAAATTTTCCAAGCGTGGGAAATAACATCAATAGCAGCAAAACCAATATTATGACGAGTTTGATCATATTTAGGTTCAGGATTTCCTAATCCTACTATTAATTGAGGAATGATTAAAACTGGTTCTTTTGGTTCTTGTAGTTCTTTATTTTTTTCCTGCTTCATCCTTGTTTATGTTCCTGTTCAGTTTTCGTAGGTTCAATATGTTTGGTGTCTTGTTTATGATCTATTTCTGCACTAGTTTGGATAGTTTCTTTAATTTGTTCGGCTTCTTTTTTAAATTCATTTTGAAACTCATTAGAAGCCTCTTGAAAACTGCGAAGAGTTTTAGCTAAACTCCGGCCAATTTCTGGTAATTTTTTTGGACCAAATATTAATAATGCTACTACTAGAATTACCATCATTTCTGGTAAGCCAATACCAAATATATTCATGTTCATTTCTCCTATATTAATATGGGTGCAAAGCGCACTTCGTCAAATCAAAAGTCAGGCATCGGATATTCTGACTCTTAGTAGGGGTTTAGCACTGCTAAACCCCTACTAATTAACGGCTGATAGCTAACTGCTATTACACTCTTGCGAGTTCTGGCAGTCCAACTAATTGGGCACTATATTTCCACATTAGTTCACCTTTTTCATTATCTCTGGCTTGAGGTGAAACTCTTTGCACAAAAGATTCACGATCTTTCTTTTGACGGTTGCCCCAACTCCAATAAATACCTGATTGTTTGTATTCTGGATCTGCTACTACCATAGCAACACGCTGGCCAGATAATTCTTCAGATACAAAACCACCAGTAATCTTTTGTTGGAAAATGGGGAAGAGTTTCTGGAATAAGGGGTAATGATTGCGGAATAATGCTGTGGTAGCTACACAACCAGGATACAATGAACTGAAAATAATACCTGTGGATTCGTGATAACGACGATGTAACTCCCTCATGGTCAGGACGTTACACACTTTGCTATCTTTGTATGCTTTTACAGGTTCAAATTTCTTGCCATCTATCATGGAAATGGGATCTTGGAAACCTGCCGCAAAACCTTCAAAGTTGCCTAAGTCTGGTCTGGGAGGAATTTTACCACCTAATTCATCGGGATTGTGGGTAACAGTTCCTAAAATTACTAATCTTTTATCCGTTGCAGGGGACTTTTGTAAATCCTCTAACATTAAATTACATAGCAGGAAATGACTTAAGTGATTAGTGGTAACAGTTAATTCATATCCTTCAGGAGAACGTAAAGGTTGTTTTATTAAAGGCATATAAATGGCCGCATTGCAAACCAACGCTTCTAATGTTCTGCCAGTAGCACGGAAGTTATTTACAAACTGTCTTGTACTGTCTAAAGATCCTAAGTCAATGTGCATCAGAGTGTAGCTGTTTTGAGGCATTCCTACACTTTGGGCGGCTTTTTCGGCTTTGACTAAATCGCGGCAGGCCATGATCACGTGCCAATTTCCTCTATCTGCAAGGGCTTTGGCTGCTTGTAAACCGACTCCGGAGGATGCGCCGGTAATAATTACTGTTGATTTGCGTGTTTGTTCCATTGTTGAGATTTTGCGGATTTTTAGTTAAGTATTTCTATGATCTCATATCCTATTGCTAATTTCATTAGGACTTACGCAAGTGTCACACTAAAAAATCTCTTGTAAGGTGCATCAGATATCAACAATTTGGTTATTTACATGATTTATACTGTCTGATGCACCCTACCAATCTAATTTATTAATCTAGTCAACTATAGCAGTATGCACTTGAATGAGATACAACAAATTGAGGAAAAAACCTAGACATTAATAGACTTTTAATTCTGTTATTCTCTGTTCTCTGTTCCCTTTTCCCTGCTATATTTAACTAATAAATGCTGATTAATAAAAGATTGTATCCATTTTAAATACTCTAAACCTACAGTGGTAGCAATATTATTATGATCTGCTCCAGGAGCTAAAATCAAGCTTTTCGGCGTTGGAGCAACTGCATAAAGTTTTTCACTCATGAAGGATGGCACGGTACTATCGGCTGTACCATGAATGAATAAAATAGGTATTTTTAATTTGGGTAATTTATCAATGGAAGCAAATTTTTGATTGAGTAATAATTTTACTGGAAATAATGAAAATCTTTTTTGAATTGTGACCATTTCTAGAATAGATGTAAAGGAACTTTCTACAATTACACCTGCTGCTTTTGGTTGTTTAATAGCTAGGTCTATAGCGATCGCTCCCCCCAATGAATGTCCATAAATAATTATATTTTCTGGTAGTATATTTTGGGTTTTAACTAAAAAATTCCATCCTGTCATAGCATCTTCATAAACAGATTTTTCCCTGGGAAAATTCCCATCACTCCAACCATAACCACGATAATCTATTAATAATACCGAAAAGCCTAATTCATAAAATCTTTTACTATGATTAATATTGGCACTAATATTTAAACCATTGCCATGTAAATATAGCAAAACTGGAGCATTTTGTTTTGATGATTTCATCCACCAACCATGAATTTTTTCTGTTTTTCCTAATTTAGATGTTACTGGTAATCTCACATCTTGATAAGGAAGATTCAATTCCGCTGGTGTTTTTTCTATCACACGAGAAGGAAAGAAAATAAACCACCTTTGTCGCATTAGCAAAAATATACAAATACCACCGTAGCCAATTACTATAAATATCCCTATATTAAGTAATAAATCAGACAATTGTTGTAGTAGATGATTCATGCCCATATTAAAAATTTCCTATTTATTAATCAAATTGTTGCAAATCTTCCAGTTATCTTGGCAATTAATACCTTAATTTTGGCATTATGTAAAAGTCAACATTTACAAATCAAGGGATCTTATTTTCATTGCTAAAAAAGTCAAATATTCACTGAATCTCTATGATATTGATTCCACTAGTTAATCTTCTTATTGTACTATAAGATGGCAGGTTTAACTTTTTTCTTCAGCTTTACTAAAATCAGCAATTTACTTATAACTGACATTTCCTATTCATAAGCCTAAAATAATAATAGCTAGGACTACCCATAAGCTATTTTGCATGAAAAATTCACAACAGCAAGTCAAAACTGAAGACACTTTCAGGCAAGTTTTTTGTGAATTTCAGAATATACAATATATCTGCACATCAACTTAACTCCTGTCTTGTCTCTTGAGATTGCCGAAAATGCTTGACTTCTTTGAGTTTAGCGATTAAACTATTTAACATAATTTAAAATTTGAAAAGTTAGTGATCTCTTTTTGATTCTATCAAGAAAAGATCACTTTTATTTTCCTCACCCCGATATGAAAACGCCATTATTAAAAGTGAGAATCGCTGTAATAGGTGATTGTGGATTAAAATAGGATTGAAATAATGCAAACGAATTTCGTAATTATTTGTCTGAGTTATATACTAGGGCTATTATCTACGGCTTTTCCCTGGAGTGGTTTATGGATTTTACTATTAGGGATTTTTATCGCAGTAATATCTCCTCTAATTTATGCCAGATGGCGAAAATTAGCTCAAAAAGGTAACTCCAATTTTAACTTAAATATTCTATCTTGCGCTCCCCATCCTCGTATATGGATTATAGCTGGAATTATTGGCTTACTAGCAACATTATATTTTAATTGGCGTGTCCCAGTACCAGGAGAAAAAGATATTAGTAAATTTGTAATTGCTGATAGTGGTAACTTAGAACAAGTGGTAATTGTACGTGGTTTTGTAGATAGTAAACCCCGCTTAACCCGCAGTCAAAAAGGACAATTCTGGTTAAATGTAACCCAACTAGATGAAGTTACAAACGATAAAGGTGCTGTAAGTTCGCCTAAAGGTGCAACAGGTAAATTATATGTCACAGTACCAATGCTGCAAGTAACAGGTTTATACCCAGGTGAAGAGGTAGCAGTAACAGGGCTATTATACAAGCCTACAAAGCCTATAAATCCCGGTGGATTTGATTTTCAAAGGTATTTACAACAAGAGGGCTGTTTTGCCGGTTTAGTGGGTAAACAGATGAACATTTTAGATGAAGGTAAAAACTGGGGATGGTGGCAAATACGAGATAAAATTGTGCGATCGCAAGTACGCTTTTTAGGTGTACCAGAAGGTATTCTTGTCAGTGCGATGGTATTAGGTAATAAAGCGGTTGATCTACCGTATGATATTCGTGACATATTTGTTAATACTGGTTTAGCTCATGCTTTAGCTGCTTCGGGTTTTCAAACTTCCTTAATTTTGGGAGTAATTCTCACTTTAACTAAACGCAGTAGTAAGAAAATACAAATCATTTGTGGAACATTAGGTTTAATTATTTTCCTGTGTTTATCTGGCTTTGAACCCGCAATTTTAAGAGCGGTAATTATGGGTTTTGCAGCTTTACTAGGTTTGGCTTTAGGCAGAAATATTAAACAGCTAGGATCTTTGCTATTAGCAGCAACTCTGCTATTATTATTTAACCCTTTATGGATTTGGAATTTAGGTTTTCAACTGAGTTTTTTGGCCACATTAGGGTTAGTAGTCACAGCATCAGCCATTGATAAACGTTTAGATTGGATGCCTCCAGCGATCGCTTCTTTAATCTCTGTACCCTTAGCTGCTACAATGTGGACTACACCCAGATTATTAGAATTTTGTAACTCCCTAATTATTTATAGTTTACCTTTAAATATTATCGCTACCCCGTTCATTTCTGTAATTAGTTTGGGAGGAATGCTTTCTAGTTTATTCAGTGTTATTTCTCCAGATATAGGAAGCATTTTAGCCAGTTTTTTGTATTATCCAACTCACTGGTTAATTGCCATAGTAGAACTATTTGAGAACTTACCAGGAAATATAATTACAGTTGGTAGTATTTCTAATTTACAAATGTTGGCTATTTATGCTTTAATTATTATTACTTGGTTAATTAAAGGTTTCCAAAAACGCTGGTGGTTAAGTTTAATCATTGCTGTTGCGTTAATATTAGTTCCTCTGTGGTATTCCACTAATAATTTATTTCAAGTCACATTATTAGCAACTAGAAATGAACCAGTATTAGTAATTCAAGAACAAGGTAATGTTACATTGATAAATAGTGGTGACGAAGGTACAGGAAGATTCACAATTTTACCATTTTTAAGACAACAAGGCATAAATCAAATAAATAACGCCATTGCTAGTAAATTTCCTGGTTATAGCAAAGATGCGTGGTTAGAAATAATGGACAAATTACCCATCAAAAACTTCTATGAATATACTCCTAATACAGATGATCAATTAGAAACCCAAATAATTCAACAACAACTACAACAACAAAAAGGCATATATCGGCCATTACTAATTGGTCAAATGATCACCAATAAATCTACAATAATACAACTAATTGATGATCAAATACCAATTATAAAACTACAAATTTTAGATCAAAATTGGTTATTAGTAGGCAATACTCCCGCAGCACCAATTTTAGAATTAATTAAAAGTGGACAATTATCTCCTGTAGATGTTCTGTGGTGTACCTCAGAAGCATTACCAGAACTGGTTTTAGCCTTAAAACCACAAATAGCGATCGCTCCCAACAGTAACCTAGAAAATACCACATTATCCACCTTAAAAAAATCATCAACAAAGATATATTTTACAGGTAAAGATGGGGCTATTCAATGGACACCAAACCAGCAATTTTCCACCTTTATACGAAATACAGAAAATAAATCTTCAGTGTTGTGATAGCACATTTCGATCCCCAACTTCTTAAAGAAATCGGGGATCTGGGGCTTGTTTTTAATCCACAATGTGTTATAATGTCGTTAAACTGGAGAGGTGTCCGAGTGGTTGATGGTGACGCACTCGAAATGCGTTTTGGGGCAACTCAACGGGGGTTCGAATCCCCCCCTCTCCGTTATCAACATAGTAATTCAAGTAAGATACCTGCAAAACTTTGATTTAACTAAACTAATTAAATTAATTTTCATCATACCTTATCTGGGTTAATACCCAACTCTCGCAACTTTTCTGCTAAACGTGCTGCTTTTTGCTGTTCATGTTCTAATTGCCATGTTAATTGCTGGGTTTTTCCCACTATAACCAAGGGGTAAAATTGGATAATGACATATTTCATTAGGTACTAAGAGATGATAATTACCATTCTAGTTCAACAGATTGAGCCATAGTCACAGAACGTAGGTAATTAGTAAGAGATTGCATGATCTATCTATGCAATAATTAACAGTCAGGATAACAATAAATTACCATAATTACCATGTAAATGATGCACCATAAAACAGAAATGAATACAGATAAAATTAGACAGGTAATATATTTATGCTAAAGTTCTAAAACGATGGAGAAGATTAAAGAACTTATCAAAATCGAAACTTAACGGATCTACTTTTCTTCCAGACCTATCCACAGCCTTATGAGTTGTAATTCTATCATCTGGTACTTGACTTTGAGCAATTAACCAAGCCAAAGAATTATATTGTGCATCCGTGTAACCACTATGTCCTGTAATATTCTCCTTACCCCAAGCATCTGGGGGAGTTTCCAGAGAAACATGATAGGCGAAATTATTTACCGAAGGTGGTAAATTAGGATTAGTTTGCACAGTTTCCACACCATTACCACCGTCAAAAACCGAATTACCAGCGCCAAAAGCGCGTTTATCAGGAGGTACTAAATAAATTACTCTACCATCCAAAGCAATTAACGCATGATAACTGGCCTGGACATTTTCATCATTATTAGTGTTTTTAAAGAAATTAATTGCACTAGAAGCAGAATTACTGGTTTCATGAAGAACAATAATAGCTTGATTATTGACAGGATTACCATTAACATCAGTAGAATAGCGATCGCCATAATTAGTAGGATTAACCGCAACCACTTGATAACGAGGTTTATAAATAGCAAAAGCCGCAGTAGTCACATATCCACCATAAACAGGTTTAATTTTAGCAGGAGTTGGTGACACAGATTTTTCTTTCACAGCAGTTTGTTGTAAAATTTTTTGTTCTAAAGATTTTTTCTGTGTAGTAACCTGTTGAGGAGAACTTGCAAAAGATGGAACACTCATCATCGGGTATTCCCCAACCACAGGACCCGTGACAGTAGATACTAAATTACCACTTTGCTCTTTATGCCTCATCCCAAACACAAACAAACTCACAAACAAACTCACAACAATCAAAAGAATAAATATAAACCTTTTGAGCCAATCACTAAATATCATCATCTTAATCTCATACATCTAAAAAACTAAAAAAAACCCATAATATTGATTATCATTATGGAACAAAAATAGAAAATATCCTTAACCAACAGCAAAACTACCATCAAAATATGACATATTCATTCCTAGAAAGACTACATAGCCCCGAACATCCTATAATCGTCTTTGATGGCGGAATGGGAACAAACCTCCAAACCCAAAACCTCACAGCAGCAGACTTTGGAGGACCAGAATACGAAGGTTGTAACGAATATTTAGTACATACAAAACCGGAAGCAGTGGCTAAAGTCCATCGTGACTTCTTAGCAGCAGGAGCAGATGTCATTGAAACCGATACCTTTGGTGGTACATCTATTGTATTAGCAGAATATAACCTTCAAGATCAAACCTATTATCTCAATAAAACCGCAGCGGAACTAGCTAAACAAGTAGCATCAGAATTTAGCACCCCCGAAAAACCTCGCTATGTTGCTGGTTCTATCGGACCTACCACAAAACTTCCCACCTTAGGACACATCGCCTTTGACACCATGAAAATAGCTTTTGCTGAACAAGTGGAAGCATTAATAGATGGTGGAGTAGATTTATTAATAGTTGAAACCTGCCAAGACGTATTACAAATCAAAGCTGCATTGAACGGAATTGAAGAAGCATTTACTAAAAAAAGTACAAGAAAACCGATCATGGTTTCCGTGACAATGGAAAGCATGGGAACAATGTTAGTCGGCACAGAAATAGCAGCCGTTGTCACCATATTAGAACCTTACAAAATTGATATACTTGGTTTAAACTGTGCCACAGGACCAGACTTGATGAAACCCCACATCAAGTATTTATCAGAACATTCCCCCTTCGTAGTTTCCTGTATTCCCAATGCTGGCCTACCCGAAAATATTGGAGGTCAAGCACATTACAAACTTACACCCGTAGAACTACGCATGGCATTAATGCACTTTATCGAAGACTTAGGAGTGCAAGTAATTGGTGGATGTTGTGGTACAAAACCGGCACATATTCAACAATTAGCAGAAATTGCCCAAGAATTAAAACCCGCTATTAGAAAACCGATTTTAGAACCATCAGCCGCATCAATTTATACAACACAACCCTACATTCAAGATAATTCCTTCCTCATAGTGGGGGAAAGGTTAAACGCCAGTGGTTCTAAAAAATGCCGAGACTTACTGAATGCCGAAGACTGGAATGGTTTAGTCTCCATGGCACGGGAACAAGTAAAAGAAGGCGCACATATATTAGATGTCAACGTAGATTATGTTGGTCGTGACGGTGTGCGGGATATGCACGAAGTTGTTTCTCGCATAGTTAATAATGTTACCTTACCTCTGATGCTAGACTCCACAGAATGGGAGAAAATGGAAGCAGGGTTAAAAGTAGCGGGTGGTAAATGTTTACTCAATTCCACCAACTATGAAGATGGAGAACCGCGATTTTTAAAGGTCTTGGAGATTGCGAAAAAATACGGCGCGGGGGTAGTTATTGGTACAATTGATGAAGATGGCATGGCCAGAACCGCAGATAAAAAATTCGCCATTGCCCATCGTGCTTACCATCAAGCTGTAGAATATGGTATACCCGCAACTGAAATATTCTTTGACACATTAGCTTTACCTATTTCCACAGGAATAGAAGAAGATCGGGAAAATGGCAAAGCCACCATAGAGTCAATTAGACGCATTCGCCAAGAATTACCAGGATGTCATGTAATTTTAGGTGTATCAAATATATCCTTCGGTTTAAATCCAGCAGCGCGAATAGTGTTAAATTCCATGTTTTTACATGAAGCCATGAATGCTGGGATGGATGCAGCGATCGTTAGTGCCAGTAAGATATTACCTTTAGCCAAAATAGATCCGCAACATCAGGAAATTTGCTGCCAATTAATTTATGATCAACGGAGATTTGATGGTGATGTTTGCATTTATGATCCATTAGGAGAATTAACAAAAGTTTTTGCAGGAGTCAAAGCTAAACGTAATACAGGAATTGATGAAAATTTACCCATTGAAGAAAGATTAAAACGCCATATTATTGACGGAGAAAGAATAGGTTTAGAAGCACAATTAACCAAAGCATTAGAACAATATCCTCCCTTAGAAATTATCAACACATTTCTCTTAGATGGCATGAAAGTAGTAGGAGAATTATTCGGTTCTGGACAAATGCAGTTACCTTTTGTGTTGCAGTCAGCCGAAACCATGAAAGCAGCAGTGGCCTATTTAGAACCTTTCATGGAAAAATCAGAATCAGGAAATAATGCCAAAGGTAAATTTGTCATTGCTACTGTTAAAGGAGATGTTCATGATATAGGTAAAAACCTAGTAGATATCATCTTATCTAATAATGGCTATAAAGTAATCAATTTAGGCATTAAACAACCAGTAGAAAATATCATTCAAGCATACCATGAACATCAACCAGATTGTATTGCCATGAGTGGTTTACTAGTAAAATCTACTGCGTTTATGAAAGAGAACTTACAGGTTTTCAATGAACAAGGTATTACTGTCCCCGTAATTTTGGGAGGTGCAGCATTAACCCCGAAATTTGTGAATCAAGATTGTCAAAATACCTATAATGGTCAAGTAATATATGGTAAAGACGCTTTTTCTGACTTGCATTTTATGGATAAATTAATGCCAGCAAAAGCCACAGGAAATTGGGATGATATTAAAGGCTTTATGGATGAATTTGTGGAAAATACACCTCTTCCTGAAAAGGATATTTCCTCTAGTGAAAAAACTCCTGTAAAAACAGAAGTTAAGGAAATAGATACTCGTCCCTCTGAAGCTGTAGATATCAATATAGAACGTCCTCAACCTCCATTTTGGGGAACAACATTATTACAGCCAGAAGATATTTCTTTAGAAGAATTATTTTGGTATTTAGACTTACAAGCATTATTTGTTGGACAATGGCAATTTCGCAAAGCAAAAGATAAGTCAAAAGAAGAACATCAAGAATTTTTAGAACACACAGTTTACCCAATTTTAGAAATTTGGAAAAAACGCATTATTGACGAGAAATTATTACATCCCCAAGTCATTTATGGATATTTCCCCTGTCAGTCTGAAGGAAATACTTTACATATTTATGATGTGGAAACGCAAACTCAAAAAATTGCTAGTTTTGAGTTTCCGCGTCAAAAGTCTGGGAAAAGATTATGTATTGCTGATTTCTTCTTAGCTAAAGATTCTGGAATGATGGATGTATTTCCCATGCAAGCTGTTACCGTAGGGGAAGTAGCCACAGAATTTGCCCAAAAGCTATTTGCTAACAATCAATATACCGATTATTTGTATTTTCATGGTATGGCTGTACAAATAGCTGAAGCATTAGCAGAATGGACTCATGCCAGAATTAGAAAAGAGTTAGGTTTTGGGGATATTGAACCTGATAATATTCGGGATATTTTAGCACAGCGTTATCAAGGTTCACGTTACAGTTTTGGTTATCCCGCTTGTCCTAATATTCAAGATCAATTTACACAATTGCAGTTATTAAGAACTCAGAGAATTAAAATGTATATGGATGATAGTGAACAATTGTATCCAGAACAATCAACTACAGCCATTATTGCCTATCATCCTATAGCTAAGTATTTTACAGCTTAGTTAAAATCCTCGGTGAATTATATCAATAATTCACCGAGGACTTGATTAATTTTCCTACTCTTTTTTCTGTAATTTAGATCATGAATGCAAGCAAGATGCTTGCGCTACTATTTACTTGGGTTGAGGCTATGTTTCCATCCCCTTGCGGGAAAAGGTGATCAAAAACCCGTAACACAGGCATCTTGCCTGTACATCTTATAAAGTTTCCATCCCTGTTAAAATCTGATCATTTGCCAGATTATCAACTTTACAAAAGTAAACAATTACAGATTTTCTCCAATTCTCCATCAAGCCCAAAAAACAGTAATGGGGTAAAGTTTTGACATACTCACCGACCTGAAGGTATATTAAAAATCAACAAAAGCCGTCAAGCACGGGGCTTGTATCCCAGATTTTTGGTCATTGTTAAATAAGCTGTTTTACAAAACACGTATAAATTAACCATATCAAAGATATTAGGTGTAGTCTTGACAAATATTATAGAACTCTACATAAAATTAATTGGCTTAGTCTCACTAGGATTTATCTTAGGACGTAAACTACCCAGTAACACTGCTACTTATATCGGTCGCTTTCTATTTTGGATCGGAGTACCCATAACTATCATTGCGTTTTTACGCAAAACTGACTTATCAGGTCAAATTTGGATAGCACCAGCGATCGCCTATTTTGCCATGTTTATAGGAATATTATTAGCATGGTTAGCAATGAAAACCTACAGTTATTGCCGTAAAACCACCTCCCCAGTTAAAACTCAAGGTAGTGTAATTTTAGCAGCTATGGTAGGAAATACAGGCTATTTAGGTTTTCCTGTCACCTTAGCAATGGTTGGTAAAGATTATTTTGCTTGGGCGTTATTTTATGATTTACTGGGTAGTCTATTTATTGCTTATGGTGTGGGAACAGTATTAGCTGCTAAATTTGGTAACAATATTCACAACTATTTACAAATACTACAGGTCATTTTTATCAATCCCGCACTGTGGAGTTTTGGTTTTGGTGTATTATTTCGTCAAGTGACGCTTTCCCAACCCTTAGAATTTGCCTTAGATAAAATCGCTTGGGCTATTTTGGCCTTATCATTGATATTAATTGGCGTAAGAATGTCGCGCTTAACTTCTTGGGGGAATATACCCCAAGCATCCATTAGTGTTGTGATTAAAATGTTATTAGTTCCTGTGATTGTAGGGATACTATTATCATGTTTGGGTGTTACAGGTAAACCAGCACTAGTAATAATCTTACAAACAGGTATGCCTCCAGCTTTTGCTACATTGGTATTAGCAGAAACCTTCAATTTAGATCATGATTTAGCAGTGACAACTTTAGCGATGGGAGTGATAGTATTATTATTTACTTTACCTTTGTGGTTGTGGCTGTGGTAATTGACAATTAACAATTGATAATTAACAGTTGATAGTTATTTTACCAATCACCAATTACCAATTTTTGATTTTAACTCCTGGGGAGTAATATGTTCATAAAATTCAAAAGGTTGATGAATCCAGGGATTTTCCGGTAGATAAGTAGTATAGTAATCAGGAATAATCACGGAACAGGATTTATACCAAATTACTGCCGTTTTAATTTCCGTAATTGCACATTGACTATATTGTTCTAACCAAGGTATTGTTTTTTGTAGGGTAATACCAGAATCTACTAGGTCATCTACTAATAAAATGCGATCGCCCAATTTTTCCGTAGTCATAGTCAACTGTGGGGATATAATCAGACTATTCCTATCGTTTTTACTTCCATCAGCATAAGATGACGTGGCTAAAATTGCCAAAGGTAGATTATAAATACGAGAAAGAACATCTCCTACTCGTAAACCTCCCCTAGCTAAACAAACAACTTGGTTAAATTCCCAACCAGAATCATAGATATTTATTGCTAACCGTTCAATCAGATGATGATATTCTGACCAAGAAATGTAAATTTCTGACATAAATTTGTAATTTCTAGTAATTTGTCATTGATAATAAATTGATCACAAACATTAAGTAAATCGCAAATTATTTTATAATATAAACCTGGTTAATTATGAAAAATTCAGCAAAAAATTTTTATGGTGATGACAATATCGAAAACAATGCTATTTCTGAAAAACTAGATTTTAGCACTAAATTAGCTTATGGTGCTGGAGATTTAGGACCGGCTATTACCGGAAATGTTTCCATCTTTTTTCTATTAATATTTTTCACCAACGTGGCAGGTATTCCCGCAGGTTTAGCTGGTAGTATTTTAATGGTGGGTAAAATATGGGATGGTATTAATGATCCCATAGTTGGGTTATTAACGGATAACACAAAATCTACTCGTTGGGGTCGTCGTTTACCTTGGCTTTTTTATGGTGCTATTCCCTTCGGTATTTTCTTCTTTCTCCAATGGATTGTACCTCCATTTAGCAACAATCCTAATAATAATATTTGGGCGTTATTTTGGTATTATGTGCTCATTGGTATTATTGGACAAGCATTATATACAGTCGTGAGTTTACCTTATACAGCAATGACTCCTGAACTTACCCATGATTATGATGAACGTACAAGTTTAAATAGTTTTCGCTTTACTTTTTCTATTAGTGGTAGTATTTTATGTTTAATATTAGCCAAAATAGTTTTTGATGTAGTTCCTGATCCTCAATATCAATATATAGTTTTAGCTAGTGTTTGTACCATTATTTCTATCCTATCTTTATATTGGTGTGTTTTTGGCACAAAACAACGAGTGTTATTGATGGAAAATAACCGTTTACAAACTCAAGAAGAAACAGAAAATATCCCTTTCTTAACACAAATAAAAATTGCTTTTAGCAATAAACCATTTCTCTTTGTTATTGGTATCTATCTTTGTTCTTGGTTAGGGGTACAAGTCACTGCTAGTATTATTCCCTATTTTGTAGTTTACTGTATGAACATGAAAAATGCGGATGTTCCTACAGTGATGATAGCAGTACAAGCTACCGCTTTAATCATGCTATTTTTCTGGAGTAACTTAAGTAAAAAAGTTGGGAAAAAAACAGTTTATTTCTTAGGAATGAGTTTATGGATAATTGCTGCTGGAGGACTATTTTTCCTACAACCTCACCAAATTACCTTAATGTATATCATGGCAATTATGGCAGGCTTTGGTGTGTCCACAGCTTATTTAATTCCTTGGTCTATGATACCTGATGTTATAGAATTAGATGAATTACAAACAGGACAAAGACGAGAGGGTATATTTTATGGTTTTATGGTTTTATTACAAAAATTCGGTTTAGCGTTAGGACTTTTTTTAGTTGGTAATGCTTTACAAACATCGGGTTTTAAAGAGTCAATTGGAGGAGTGAATATTATACAACCAGATTCAGCACTTTTCGCTATTCGTGTCGCCGTTGGACCGATCCCAACAATTTGTTTAATATTAGGTCTAATTTTAACTTATTTCTATCCTATTACTCGGGAAATGCACGCAGAAATAATGTTACAATTAGCGGAAAAACACCAAAAAAATAAGCACAAACCAACTACAAAGTAGTGAGAATAAGGGACGATCAATGAATAATAATATTAATAATTATCACAATGGGGAAAACTCGAATGGTAAATTGGATTTTACTACCAAATTATCCTATGGTATTGGTACTTTAGGACAATCTATGGCAGGCAATATGACTGCTATATTTATGTTAACTTTCTTTACTAATGTAGCAGGTATTTCCCCAGGTTTAGCCGGTGCTATTTTATTAATTGGTAAAGTTTGGGATGCAGTTAATGACCCTTTAATTGGATGGTTAAGTGATCAAACAAAATCTCTTCGTTGGGGTCGTCGTTTATCTTGGATTGTCTATGGTACTATACCATTTGCTTTATTTCGTTTTTTACAGTGGCTTGTACCTTCATTCAATCAGAATCAAAATAGTAATGTTGGTTTATTATTTTGGTATTATGTTGTGATAGGAATTATTGCCGAAGCATTATTTACAGCAGTAAGTTTACCTTATGGTGCAATGACTCCTGAATTAACTCAAGATTATGATGAACGTACTAGTTTAAATAGCTTTCGCTTTACATTTTCTATTATTGGTGAAATCTCATCATTAATTTTAGTACAAATTATTTTTTCTCATCCTATTTTTACAAATCTACAGATAAAAAATCAATATTTGTTATTGGCAGGAATTTTTAGTGTAGTGACAATTATATGTTTATATTGGTGTGTTTGGCAAACACGCGATCGCTTACTTTTATTTGAAAAACAACATATTCATAACCAGGAATTAGAACATATTCCTTTCACAGAACAATTAAAAAATCTTTGGGATAATAAACCTTTTCTATTCGTAATTATTATTTTCCTCTGTTCTTGGTTAGGGGCAAATATTACAGCCACAATTTTTCCCTATTTTGTGATTTATTTGATGAAGTTACCACCATCTCATATTCCACAATTAATGATTGTTGTCCAAGTAACAGCTTTAATAATGTTATATTGTTGGAGTTATTTAAGTAAAGAATATGGTAGGAAAAGTGTTTATTTCTTAGGTATTGGTATTTGGATAATTGCTTCCTTTGGGATATTTTTCTTGCAACCTCAACAAATGTATGTTACGTATTTACTGTGTGTGATGGTAGGTTGTGGATTATCTACAGCTTATTTAATACCTTGGTCAATGATTACTGATGTGATAGATTTAGATGAGTTGAATCATGGCCAAAGACGAGAAGGAATATTTTATGGTTTTGTGGTTTTTCTGCAAAAATTAGTATTAGCTTTAGGAATATTTTTGGTTAGTTATGGTTTAGAAATCTCTGGTTTTCAAGCGGGAACTGGAGAAACACTTATTGTACAACCTGAATCTGCATTATTAGGTATTCGTTTAGTAATAAGTCCACTAACCATGATATTTTTAATTTTGGGTTTACTAGTAAATTACTTTTATCCCTTAACTCGTGAAATTCATGCAGAAATCATGTTACAACTTAAAGAACGCCATCATCAAGATAATGTTTAGTTGTAAAAACCTAATCCTTTCTTAATTTATATCCACTAAATAGTAGCTACTGTCTTGAATGTCAAGCGATCGCTACAAACTACACACTGATTTAGATCAGTCCCTAATTTAATTGATAGCTGTTTTAGCCTTGATTCCATAATCTAAAGCTATTTCTTCTGTGGTATCCAGTTCATCAGCAATATCTTTTATGACCTTAGATAGTAATGAATCTTGATCAGCATACGGTCTAACCAGTGATTGTATCGCAAGAGACGGATCGTAATATATTGTTCTCCTACTCACTTGAAAAAATTCTATTAATTCAGGAATTGTCACTCCTTTATAGCTCAATAAAATACAATGCGCTCTTTGTCTAACTTGATAATGTCTACTTTGCTTGTATATTCTATTTAATAATTTGGCAGTATCAAAAGTTAAATCTCTAATAAATCGCATGATTGTTCCTACTTATTACTGTTCATAAGATACTTTATCACTTTATGTTTCTAATGTGCAATTTATTTTGCACGACTACTTACTAAAAAAACAAGTCACAACCAAAAAATAAAAGGTGGGTTAAACTTTCGCCAACCCACCTCAAAAAACTCTCCGTGCCTCTGCGCCTCTGCGTGAGAAAACCTAACCCAAAACGAAATTAACCAACTTACCAGGAACGACAATTACCTTCTTAATTTCCTTCCCTTCAATATAGCGCTGTGCAACTTCAGATTCTCGCGCATATTTTTCCAAACCAGCCTTATCTAACTGGGAAGGAACTTGAATAGAACCGCGAGTTTTACCCATAATTTGAATTACCAAAGTAATTTCATCAGCTATTAACGCCGCAGGATCAAAACTTGGCCAATTTTCCTGATGCACAGAATTTGTATTCCCCAATAATTGCCATAATTCATCAGCAATATGAGGCGCGAAAGGTGCTAATAAAATCACTAACGTTTTAATCCCTTCCGCGTAAATTGGTGAATTTTTTAAATTAGCATCATTTAACCCATTACTTAATTTCATCAATTCGGAAATTGCGGTATTAAATTGATATTCGTCTTCCACATCTTCCGTAATTGCTTGAATTGCTAAATGAATGATTCTTCTTAAATCTTTTTCCCCTTTATCTAACTTATCAACTTCTACTTTTTGTTTACAAACTCCTGCATTTACATAATCTGTAACCAATCTCCAAACCCGATGTAAAAACCTAAATTGTCCCTCCACATCTGCTTCATCCCATTCTAAATCTTTCTCTGGAGGTGCTTTAAATAAAATGAACATCCGCGCTGTATCTACACCATATTTAGCAATCACATCCTCCGGTGCTACACCATTTCCTTTAGATTTAGACATAGTAGCATATAACTTTTGTAAAGGTTCTCCTGTTTTCGGATCTACAGGATTATTCGCATCTACTAAATAGGAAGGTATCCATTTATCTTTACCTCCCTTATTAGGATTCATGTAAGTTAAACCCTGAACCATTCCTTGAGTTAATAACTTTTTAAAAGGTTCATCAAAGTTATATAAACCCCGATCTCTTAATACTTTGGTAAAGAAACGAGAATACAATAAATGTAAAATTGCGTGTTCAATTCCGCCCACATATTGATCTACAGGCATCCAATCATTTACCATGTCAGAATTGAAGATTTGCTGCTCATTTTTGGCATCTACATAACGCAGAAAATACCAAGAAGAATCAACAAAAGTATCCATAGTATCTGTTTCTCTTTTTGCAGGAGTACCACAACTTGGACAAGGTACATTTACCCAATCTTCCATTTGTGCTAAAGGTGAACCTCCGCGTCCTGTAAATTCTACTTCTTCTGGTAAAATTACAGGTAAATCTTGCTCTGGTACGGGGACAATTCCACATTCAGGACAGTGAATTACAGGAATAGGTGCGCCCCAATATCTTTGACGGGAAATTAACCAATCTCTGAGGCGATATTGTACTCTTAATTTACCGAAGTTTTGCTTTTCGGCATATTCTGTAATTGCTGTTTTTGCTACTACTGAATTAATACCATTAAATTCACCTGAGTTAACTAAAATTCCTGGTTCTGTGTAGGCTGCGGTTAATATTTCTTCTGTGCTATTTTCAGGAACAATTACTACTTTAATGGGCAAATTTTGCTCTTTAGCAAATTTAAAATCCCGAACATCATGCGCTGGTACTCCCATAACCGCACCTGTACCATATTCATAGAGTACATAGTCAGCGATTAAAATAGGAATGGATTCGCCATTAAAGGGATTAATTGCTTTAGCACCTGTAAAAATACCCCGTTTGGGTTTATCTTCCGCAGTGCGTTCTAATTCGCTTTGATTACTAACTTCTTTAATAAAGGCTTCAACGGCGGCTTTTTGGTCTGATGTGGTGACAATTTGAGTTAAAGGGTGTTCTGGGGCTAATACGACGTAGCTAACACCATAAACGGTATCAGGACGAGTGGTATAAACACCTATTTTTTCATCACTACCCACAATGGGAAATTCTAAATATGCACCTGTGGATTTTCCTATCCAGTTGGCTTGCATTAATTTAACTCGTTCTGGCCAACCTGTTAATTTATCTAAGTCGTTGAGTAGTTCTTCAGCATAGTCCGTAATTTTAAAAAACCACTGTCTTAGTAATTTACGTTCTACTATTGCGCCAGAACGGAAACCTCTACCTTCACTGTCAACTTGTTCGTTAGCTAATACTGTTTGATCTACTGGGTCCCAATTTACGGCCGCTTCTTTTTGATAAGCTAAACCTGCTGCTAAAAGTTGTAAAAATATCCATTGTGTCCACTTATAATAATCTGGTGAACAGGTAGCAATTTCACATTCCCAATCTAAGGATAAACCCAGACGTTGTAACTGTTGCTTCATTTGGACAATGTTTTGATATGTCCATTTTGCAGGAGGTACACCGCGATCTATGGCGGCATTTTCCGCAGGTAAACCAAAGGCATCCCATCCCATTGGATGTAATACTCTATACCCTTGCATTTTTTTCAGGCGACCTATTACGTCTGTAATTGTGTAGTTACGAACGTGACCCATGTGCAAGCTACCGGAGGGGTAAGGGAACATGGAAAGGGCATAAAATTTAGGTTTGCTTTTATCTTTATCTGTTTTATCTAAGCCGATTTCTAACCATTTTTTCTGCCATTTATCTTCTATATTTTCTGGGTTGTATCGAGACTCCACAATGAAAACTCCTGATGTGATTACTTGGTTTCGCTATTTTGGCATAATATAGACTACAGATACAGCCATTTAGCCTGATGAAGTTTTTGTTGTTGAAAGATACAAAATTTAGATAAAATTATGTTTGACGGTAACAAGTAGTTATTGTATGATAGACACATAGATTTTTGCAGGGACTGGAGCGAGGTCAAAAACCCTGGTTTCTACTTACCTAATCCCCGCAAGGGGACTGAAACTTACCTTTAGCGATAAAGTCATCCCATTCTCTACCGTTTCTAAACCATTAATCCCCAGTCAGAATCACAGATTAGACGGATTAAAGGATTTCACAGATTTTACATACAGCATATTAGAAGTTTATGAAAGACAGTCACAGATTAAACTTCAATTTTTCAAACTACCTTCTAAATCTGAAACTATATCAGATAATCTAATCCGTGCAATCCTTTAATCCCTATAATCCGCGATTCTGACTTTTTACTTTACACATTGTAAATTTTTTTAGTGCAAACCCTAAATATTTTTATCTGATAAATGTACGCTGGGAGTTAAACTCATTAAATCATTAATGTTTCGTTCTATGGTATTACAAATAGTATCCAATGGTAAATCATTAGCATCATAACCAAAAGGATTTTCTATTTCTAATCCTATAGCTTCAATTCCTAATAATGTAAAACTAACTAAGGCTGTAATTATTCCAGTCCACCATCCTAAATTTTGTACTATTTGAAATGGTAATAAGAAACAATATAATAATAACAGTTGTTTGAGATGAATGGCGTAAGCTAAAGGCATTGGTGTTCTTAAAATTCGTTCACAAGCCCCTAAATTATCCACTAATATATTCAGTAGTTCCTGCATGGATGTTAATTGATAACTATTCAAGCAATTACGACTATATTCTATTTGTAAATAATCTCCAATCCAAAAAGCAACTTCTAAGGGAGGGTTAGTTGTCAATCTTAATTTACTATATTTAGATTCTGACATGAAAGGTTCTAAATGATCTTTGATTTCTTCTCCTCGCAAATGCAATTTTGTAGATATGGCAAAAGCAATTAATAACTTTAATGCAGCGATTTTATTATCTTTATCTTCTATTCCCCTTTCGTCGATAGCTACCCAAATTTGTCTAGCTAAATTGCGGGTTGTGTTAACTATTGAACCCCATATTTTTCTACCTTCCCAAAATCTTTCATAAGCTGTATTAGTTCTAAAGACTAGTAACAAACCTAAAACTATGCTAGGAATTACACTGCCTAAAATCGGTTGAGAAACGGGTAATTTATAATAGTAAAGTATGGAGACTAATATACCAAATATGCCACATAAAATCACTCTTTGATAAATAGCACCTATCACTGAACCCTTGACTTTTAATGCAGTCTGAAACCATGTACGTTCTTTAGTCATGTTTTTGATTACATTGATAAATAAAAATTACAAAAATTATAAATTGATATATTAATAATTGTCAATTATTAATTGTCAATTATCAATTATCAATTATCAGTATTGCTGAACTCAGGTATGAAATTGAGAAGTTCAAAATTTGAAACTTTGCATCTAACGCACTGACAGTGCTTCACTTCGCTGATACGCGAAACAAAATTCATACTGCCATTATGCAATGCCCAATTTTCATGCTATGATTAAGAAACTAATGCTAATTGTTGTTCACGTTTAGTTGCTATTTGACTACGCAATTTTGCTAAAATTAGTTTGGTTCTTGCTGATTTTGGTTCTATATATCCTAACCGCAAAAGTTCTCTAATATCTTTTCTTCTGGCTGGTATTTTAGTACCTAAAATATAATCCGCTAAAGGAAAGACAATATTGTAATTTTTATTAGTAAATTGATGGTGCATATAATGATGAACTGCTAACCATTTATAAATTCCCCAATTACTAAAAAATGCTGGTGTAGGTAAGTGCATTTGTGTATGGATAGTATTCCAGACATTGCCATGTATTAATAACATTACTATAAATGTTATACCACATATTGGTGATACTGCAAAAAATAAGGCGTTGATCGGTAATAAGCAAGTCATGATGATGATCACATCAAGTGTCCTAAATCTAATATTATCATTACGCCCTGCTTCATTGGGTTCAAAGTCAAAGTCTCGATACCAAATACCATGATGTCTGATAGCATGACCTTCAAAAATATCTTCAAATATAGGATATTTCTTATAAAACCATTTTGGTAATGTTTTTTTATGCATTACCCTTGAGTGCATTTGATGTTCTGTAAAGGAAAATACAATCTCCGATACTACAATAGATCCGATAATAGATACAAGTAGAGATAACAGCATGAAATTTTTCAGTGTGGGATGAAGTTTAACCAGCACTGATGAATAGTACCAGATGCAATGCTGAAAATCAATTAATACTTTATTAAATTCATAATATTCTATTACTAATCCAAATTGCTAAGAGTCAGTATTATGTAGGGGTTTAGCATTGCTAAACCCCTACAAGGTTCTATGAGAATGTTATTATAAATTATTTATATGTGCCTTATTAGACATTAAAGAACGCCCATAAAATTTTAGCATACGTAACCACCTCATCCAAATTCTTGCGGGTTTGTCAAAAAAGGTAAAAATATCACCAAAGCCTAAGTTAGTTTTTCGATGATGTAGCCAATGTTGTTCTGGTGTGGTAATACGTAATAACTGACATACAACTATAATAGGATGTGGTGTGTTCCAACCTAAGGATGTGGTGTGTCTCCACCATACATGAATCTGACCTAATACTAAACCACTAATAACACCCCAATGCGATAAATTCCACAATAATACTGCTACCAATAAATAAGGTAATGCTCCTAAAATTCCATCTAACAGT
Organism: Anabaena sp. FACHB-1237; assembly: GCF_014696225.1. Lineage (GTDB taxonomy): Bacteria > Cyanobacteriota > Cyanobacteriia > Cyanobacteriales > Nostocaceae > FACHB-1237. The sequence continues at coordinate 98,060 of NZ_JACJPV010000006.1, forward strand.
ACAGGGAAGTTTAATGTTAAAATGGCATAGTGACGGAAATTCTTTTTGCAGGAGTGGTGCGTTGTCAAGTGCAGGCTACCAAAAATGTGTTCTGGGACATGATAAACAAAGGTAGAAAGAAAATCACCAAGGAATAATAATAGCCAAGCAATAACAACAGTCTCAAGCATTTCAACTCCTGAAATATTCTGCGGTTGACAATTTAATGATTATTTTCTAACTTAGCGATCGCTCCTAAGCAAAGATTAAGTTAAGATCAATAAAAATTTAGGTTAACTTACCTAAATTGTTCCTGTTCCTCATCAAAATAAGGTAATTAGAACAATGCCCAAATGGAAATTAATTACAGAATTTAGTTTTGATAGTGCTCACTATATTAAGGATTATAATGGTCCTTGTGGTAGAATGCACGGACACAATTATAAGGTAAAAATTGAAGTACAATCATCTAGTTTACATTCTTCAGAATATTGTCCCCATCCTGTGATGGTAGCTGATTTTAAAAGTTTACGTTGGGCAAAAAAAGATGTGACTCAAGGAGGTTTAGATCATTGTATATTAAATGAAGTCTTACCTCCTGAATATGAAACTACAGCAGAAATGATTGCTAAATATATTTATGATGAAACCAAAAAAAGATTATCTCCAGATATTAAGCTAAAAGTTGCTGTATCAGAAACTCCTAATTCTTGGGCTGAATATGAGGACGATTAGTCATACAATAAATTAGATTAATAACTTATAACAAGGATTTGTTCAACCAATTACTGATACAAATCCATATTAGTTAATTAGGTTAATTTTCGTGAGGTAAAATGAATAGCTGATTGTTGAACGATATAAAGTTAAAAAGTTAAAAATTGCTGTAAATAGCAAGAAACACTAAAAATAATTATCCCTAAAAATAAGGGAATGATTTGTTGAAATTGTACTTGGCGTTTTTGGAAAATTTCGCCACAAACAGTGACAATACCCAGAGGCCATAATACAGTAGTAATGATCAACATGATCAAAGATAAAAACTTTTCTTCTGGGGTAGATGTGGGGTTTTTCCCCAGAAAAATTAACCAATTTATCAAAAAATACACTGTCATTAATATGTAGGTAATTATTAATGGTAACTGAATTTCATTCATATTGCTACAGATGGGAATTAGAAGAAGAGCGATAACTATAACCGACGTAAGAATCTTTTTGAATGTACTGTTTAATACTATCAAAATCTATAAATTCGTCAGCTACATCTATTAAATGATCACTGGTGGTACTTTGTAAACCAATAACTTCTATTCTTGCTCCTGCATTACTGACTGTATTTACAGCATAGGATAAATCACCATCTCCACTAACTAAAATTGCTGTGTCGTAATAGGGAGCTAAAGTAATCATATCAACAGCAATTTCTACATTAAGATTTGGTTTTTTATAACTATCTATAATCACGCTCATATCTTTAGTCACTACCCGATAACCATTACGGCGCATCCATAGCAGAAAACCCTGTTGTTTTTCGTTGCCATTATCTATGCCGGTATAAAAGAAAGCTCTTAATAAACGAGAGGTTTTTGTCAACCGACAAAGTAATTTTACATAGTCAATTTCAATGCCTAATTGTAAGGCCGCATGAAATAAGTTTAAACCATCAATAAATATGGCCACTCTGCCACGATTTTCTTCTTCTGTAGCCATATTTTTCGGTGTTGTATTTGTTTCCTTGGGTTTCACTGTAGCTTTTATATTTGGTCCTTGCCACTGAGGTTTTTCTTTGAGTTCTTTATACTCGTTCGCTCTTTTGCTATGATCGAATTGCATGATACCTCTCAATGTTAAATCGTGAATGTTGTGGATAAATTAGCAAGTGTAAACAATTGTAGTTTGTCTGCAATTAATTATAATTAACTAATTGTGGCACTGGGAACTGTTTAAGGACACTATAAAATAAGTTTTATTCACTTGCTATTCACTTGCTAGTCATTCCCTGTTGTATGAAATGTCTCAAATCTTTAGTCTTCAAGTCTTGAGCTATAAATCAGCATAAATTGCCAGGGTGATTTTGGCAAATTTTTGTGGTCAGGTCAGCTAAAAAGCAAATTTTCCTCCATCTATATCTACTTTACCCAAAATACACTTAATTGGGATCAAATTGCAGTGCAATTGGAATTTATTGCCAAAATTTGACTTTTCGGGGCAAATAGCTGTTTAGTTGCTATCGGAAATATTGTAAATATCATGGTTCAACTATGTTAAAGATGATGTTAAAAATCATGGTCAATAAATTTTATTTGATTTAATATATGGGATCTGTGAGATTACTAGTAAAATTCGGGTTAAAGAGAAAATCACTAGCCATATATCCAAATAATAACCTAGAAATTAGCATTTAGTAAGCATCTCATCAAATCCTGTTTTGTGGATATTGCTCCAGAAAAATTAAGATAAATTTAAGTATTGTCTGAGTAATTTTCATATTTTTACTGATATGTCAGATCCAAATTTTGGCTTTTGTCCGGTAATCATACAACTTGAGTAAAATTTTCGTCAATTTTAGGATATCATATTAAACTTTACTAAACTTTGATCAAAGGCTATGTTAATTAAGATACTGTAAATTAAGAGTTTAGAAATTCAATACTTGGATATTAATAGTTTTTTAGATTAATCAACAGCTTTATCTAGTATTATCAAAAACAACAGAATTTATTGTGGTGTTTCAATTCCATGAGGAGTGAGTAGTATGGATTTACGTAAAGAAGCGTTAAAAATTCTACAAGAAACTAGTAGAACTTTTTATATACCTATTAGTATGTTACCATCTGAATTACAACGGGCTGTAACATCGGCATATTTATGTATGCGTGCCATTGATGAAATTGAGGATGATAGTCAATTAGATAATCGCACTAAAAGCAAGTTACTTAGAAACATTAGCCGCACTTTGCAAACGGGAGGAGATGGTTTTGCGTTAAATGCGTTTTCTTCTGGGTTTATAGGTTATGAAAATTCTTTACCAGAAGTGAGTTTACGAGTACGGGAATGGTCTATTCTTGCTCCTGAAAGTATAGCACCAAGAATTTGGGATGCAACGGCAGCAATGGCTGATCGAATGGCTGATTGGGCAGAAACAAACTGGAATATACAAACAGAAGCGGATTTAGATAGATATACTTTCAGTGTAGCTGGTGCGGTAGGTTTATTACTTTCTGATTTGTGGGCGTGGTATGATGGTACACAAACCAATAGATCACAAGCCATAGGTTTTGGTAGAGGTTTACAAGCGGTGAACATTTTACGTAATCATACAGAAGATTTGCATAGGGGCGTAGATTTTTTCCCCACTGGTTGGACTCCTCAAATGTTACATGAGTATGCAAACCGTAATTTGTCGCTAGGAGATGCTTATACAAATTCCTTGCCTTATGGGCCAGCTTTAATGTTTTGTCAAATTCCATTAGCTTTAGCAAAAGGTACATTAGATGCTTTAGCTAGTGGCAAAGATAAGTTAAGTCGTAGTGATGTGTATGCACTACTGCAAAAAATTGAGGGAGTTGGGAGTAGGGAGTAGGATATATTTATCAATTGTCAATTGTCAATTATCAATTAAATTGTGTGGGAGAATATTTTATGAAAACAACTTTATTTCTCAGTCCTCCATCATTTGATGGTTTTGATGGTGGTGCGGGAGCGCGTTATCAAGCCAAGAGAGAAATTACATCCTTTTGGTATCCAACTTGGTTAGCACAACCAGCAGCATTAGTTCCTGGAAGTCGTTTGGTGGATGCACCTCCCCATGATCAAAATGTGGATGATGTGTTAAAAATTGCCAAGGATTATGAGTTAATTATTATGCACACTAGCACACCTTCCTTAAAGAATGATGTGAAATGTGCAGAAGCAATAAAAGCCCAAAATTCATCGGTAAAAATTGGTTTTGTGGGGGCGCACGTTGCAGTTTTACCAGAGGAAACTTTGCGGGAAAATCAGGTAATTGATTTTGTATGTCGTAATGAATTTGATTACACTTGTAAAGAGTTAGCGGAAGGAAAAAATTGGGAGGAAATTACAGGTTTAAGTTATCGAGATCATTTGGGACATATTCGCCATAATGAAGAACGTGCTTTAATTCATGATTGGGATGCTATGCCTAGTGTATTTCCAGTGTATGCTAGGGATTTGGATATTAGTAAATATTTTATTGGCTATTTACAACATCCTTATATTTCATTTTATACCGGGCGAGGTTGTCCAGCAAAATGTACATTTTGTTTGTGGCCGCAGACTATTGGTGGTCATTTATATCGCCATAAAAGTCCTGATGCTGTGGGTAGAGAAATGGCTGAAGCTAAGGAATTATTTGGGGATAAAGTACGGGAATATATGTTTGATGATGATACTTTTACCATAGATAAACATCGAGCGATCGCCATTAGTAAACATTTGAAGAAGCTAAATATTACCTGGAGTTGTAACGCCAGAGCAAATTTAGATTATGACACTTTAAAAGTTTTAAGAGATAACGGGTTAAGGTTATTATTAGTAGGTTTTGAATCAGGAAATCAGGCAATTCTCAATAATATCAAAAAAGGTATTAAACTAGAAACTGCCAGAGAATTTATGAAAAATTGCCATAAATTAGGAATTACTGTGCATGGTACATTTATTATTGGTTTACCAATAGAAACTAAGGAAACTGTAGAAGAAACAATTCGCTTTGCTTGCGAATTAAGTCCCCATACAATTCAAGTTTCTATAGCTGCACCTTATCCTGGCACAGAATTATATGAACAAGCGCAAGCAAATGGTTGGTTTAGTAGTAATTCCTTAGTAGCAACCTCAGGGATTCAAACATCAACATTACAATATTCTAATCTTTCCAGTGCGGAAATTGAAGATGCAGTGGAAAAGATGTATCGTAAGTTTTATTTCCGTCCAAAAGCCATTATTCCCATTGTGAGGGAAATGATTACTGATAGACAAATGTTAGTACGTCGTTTGCGAGAAGGTGGAGAGTTTTTCTCCTATTTAAAAGAGCGTCGTACCCAAGCGAAAAGTAAACAGACTGCGGTAGTTTAAAGATTTTAGACTTTAGATTTTAGATGATACAAAGTCTAAAGTCCAATACTATCAATAACGCCTAAATTTTCATACAAAGTATCATAAAAAGTATCATAAAAATTCATTATCTAACCATGATCTAACATTTACATGATTCCATATTTATAGAATTATTAATAAAAAAATCAATAAATATTATATAATGATAAATAGCTTAATATTAAGTACCACTGTCAAAAATTGGAGATATAGATATGGTACAGCAACTTATACCAAAAGTAAAAGCAGAAATCATCTACCCTGATAGCGATGGAAAACCAATGGCAGAAAATACAGAACATTATGAATGGATAGTCAAAATCAAAGAAAATTTAGAAATATTATTTGTTCCTGAAAACAATGTTTTCATCGCAGGTGATTTACTTTGGTATCCTGTTGAGGGAAGTGTAAAAACCTGTCAAGCACCTGATGTAATGGTGATTTTTGGTAGGCCAAAAGGTAGAAGAGGTTCTTATAAACAATGGGAAGAAAATAATATTGCTCCCCAGGTAGTATTTGAAATTCAATCTCCAGTAAATCGTAGTCAAGAAATGGCCAAAAAACTGCTTTTTTATCAACGTCATGGAGTAGAAGAGTACTATATTTATAATCCAGAGAAAATCGAATTAACAGGATTTATTCTTCAAGAAGAATGGTTAGAAGAAATTGAAGAAATTAATGGTTGGGTAAGTCCCCGTTTAGGAATACGTTTTGAATTAACATCAGATAATTTGGAAATTTATTATCCTGACGGTAAAAAGTTTCTCACATCTTTGGAATTAAATGAACGAGCAGAACAGGAATATCAACGAGCAGAACAGGAATATCAACGAGCAGAACAGGAACGTCAACGAGCAGAACAGGAACGTCAAAATTATCAAGACTTATTAGCAAAATTGCAAGCTAAAGGAATTGATATCAATACACTTTAAAAATGAGATCCCCGATTTCTGGAATTGGGGATCTAGTCAAGGATCTACCACAGAGATATGAAAGATGTCTGATTAGAAATTCTGATGGTTTTTATTTTCAGTGTATTTACTGCTATAATATAAGTCATTGGCAAATTCAATGTAAAAATACAGCAAAGGTTGATATTGATGTTTTAGCATTTGTCACAGGAGCAGATGTAGTTATGGTTGTTACAACTGGAGAATTTACAAAAGATTCTTATCAATATGCGTATAGAATGATGGATGTATCTCGCTACTATACGATTTTGTTACAAAAAAATGATATTGAATCTATCAAGAAAGATAAAACAAATATTGCACAAATTCTTGATAGAAAAGCTAGAAGAGTATTTGCTAAAAAAGAACTTGATACAGCAGTTTCCGTTATTATGAGGTACAGATGTTAATGATAAAACCCTTGTAACACAGGCATACTTCGACAAGCTCAGTACAAGTCTTGCTGTGTTCATAGTGTATCTCATGTAGATAGAATGTACTGTATCTCAGATGAGGAGTTAAATGATATTGAACAGGAAGAAAATCTAATAGATGAAGCTATAGAAGATGAGTAAAATTTTTTCCGATTTCCATAGTTAAATAACATTGAATTTACTCCTATGAATAAACCCTATTTTTTAATTATTAACGCTGATGATTTTGGTTTTTCTGATAGTGTCAACACTGCTATTGTTCAAGCACATACTCAGGGAATTTTAACCAGCACTAGTTTAATGGTAACTGGAAATGCGGCTGATAATGCCATTTCTCTAGCTAAAAATTACCCCAATTTAGGAGTAGGTTTACATCTGGTTTTAGTCTGTGGTAAATCAGTTTTACCTCCTACTAAAATTCCCCATCTAGTAGACTTTCAAGGTAATTTCTCTGATGATCCTACTCAAGCAGGTTTACACTATCAATTTAATCAAAATGCCCAACAAGAATTACGTTTAGAAATTCGCGCACAATTAGAAAGATTCCGCGATTCTGGCTTACAATTATCCCATGTGGATGGACATTTACACCTTCATGTACATCCAGTAATTTTAAACATTTTAACTGAGTTAGCACCAGAATTTAATATTAAATATATTCGTTTACCATCGGAAGAATTATCTAAAAATCTGAAAATTGACAAAAGTAATTTGGTTAATAAAATGCTCTGGTTTTTGGTTTTTGGACAATTACGACGTTATGGAGAAAAGTTATTAACGAACCATAATATTAACTTTGCAAATCGCGTTTATGGATTATTACAAACTGGAAATATTAATGAAAATTATTTACTAGGTTTAATTCCTCAAATAAATGCAGAATTAGTAGAAATTTATGCTCATCCTGATACGGAAAATACTAATATTAATCCCGGTGGTACAACCGAATTAGCAGCTTTATTAAGTGAAAAAGTTAAGGAAAAGTTAACAGCAAGTGATTTTCAACTAATTAATTATCATCAAATACCTCACTAGTATCATAAATCACAGACCTGTTAAAATTATTTAATAAATTTATACATTTTGATACACACAATTGAGGATAATTGTGATATTGTTGACTGTAAACATATAAACATATTTGGATAAATAAACACAAGGATCTATTTATGACCACACAAATTTCATTTCCTGCTAAATTTGATAATTTATCTGACGATGATCAAAAGTTAGCTAAGGAATTGATGAAGTCAATTTTACAAGCCGAGGAAGCAACTGATATTTTATTAGATTTATTAGGTAGTAAAGAACTAGATTCAGATTTACCAAAATTTAGAGAAAATTGTAAAAAACATCTTGATAATAAATTTAATTTAGGAACTGCTAATTTAGCAACTATCTCAGCATTACCAATGAATAGTACAGGTGCAAGTGATGATCATGTTCCACCTCCACCTCCACCTGCTCCTATAGCTGCTATACCAATGGTACAATTTATTGTAGAACGAGCTAAAGCTATTCAAGATAGGACCAAAAATAGGTGTAAGCAAATTTGTCAACATGATTCAACTTCCAAAGAATGTATAGATTGTCAACGTATTTTAGGTCAACAATAGGTCAACAAGAGAAACTACAATACTAGTTAAATCATAAAGTCCATGAATCCATATCAAAACCAGCAACAACCTAATACAAATAAATCATCTGGTATTCAAAATAATTCTGTTTCTGAAGAATTACCAGATGTCCAGAAAATACGTGAACAGTTTTCAGAAATAGCTAATACTTCTGATCCTCTAACTCGTGAATATAAGTTTTCATTGTTAGAAAATGAAGCTCAAAAATTAGGAATATCATCAGAAAATTACCGTCGTTTGTTTGAAACCTATTTACAAAACAAAATACATATTCCCCAATATCCACAAAAGTGGTGGTTATTAACAGCATGGATAAGTTGGTTGATTAAATTTCCCAAGAAGAGAAAAGTAGGAACAACTATCTTGTTAACATTACTAGAAAAAGGGGTATTAATTAGTTTAATAGTATCTTTAGTAAGTTATTATCAAGAAGCACCAAAAAGAAAACAACAAGCTCATTATCAAGCGTGGGAAATAATTAACGGTGCTAAGGATCAAAGTGGTAGTGGTGGCAGAATTGAAGCATTACAAGAACTCAATAAGGATGGAGTTAGTTTGCGCTATGTAATTCTTAATAATGCTGATTTAAGTGGTATAAGTTTGAATAATGCTTTTTTAATTGATGCTAATTTTCAAAACTCCAAATTAACCTGTATAACACGAGATAATGGTAAAGAAGAATGTACAAAAATTCTTAATACGAATTTGTCTTATAGCAATTTACAAGGAGCAGAGTTATATAATGCTGATTTCCAAAAATCTAACTTTTTTAAAGCAAAAATGCAAGGTGCTAAATTAAGAGATACAAAACTTAAAGGAGCAGATTTTGAAAAAGCTGAATTACAAGGTGCAAATTTTCCAGGTGCAGATTTAGAAGGTGCTAATTTTAAAGGTGCTATAATATGTGGTGACGTTTTTGATAAATCTACAGAATCTAAAAAAATAACTTGCGCTAATTTTATGGGAGCGAAAAGTTTAACTGCTACCCAAATTAAATCTGCTAAAAATTGGCAAAATGCCTGTTATGATTTACGATTAAGAAAAGAACTCAATCTACCAGGTGATAACCCTCCAGAGTGTTACAAAAAATAGTTTATTAACTATTAGTGATGATAATAAAACATTTACTAATATTCTCGTCACTAAAAAGGGACTATTCCTACTTTTTATCCAGACGCAATTCCTGAGTTTCACAAAACGCCCTGATGTCAAAGTTAGGATCTAAATAAATAGAGAGTAGGGTGCGTCAGACATTAAAAGTCTGTTTATTTACATGATTTATGCAGTCTGACGCACCCTACCAATGTGCCAGTTGTGTAAGTCCTGACTAGTAGAACTTCAGTAAATCTAAAACTTGACGAATAATTTAGTTATACTCAACAGATGATATTTAGCAATTACGGAATTTTTATCCCAAAAATCTGTTATATTGTGCATCAAACCGTATAGAATCTAAAGATAAAGGGATTATTGATATCTGATCTACCCTATTAAGATAAAAATACATAAATACCATAATTGTAACTATATATCATTATTATGACTAAATTTAAAAAGTATCAACACAAAAAAACTTGGCTAGAAAAATTAATTGCTATCCTTGCTACTATTAATTTAGGTTTAATTGCATTTGATTTAAGTTATGTATCAGGAAGGGATTTTTATTTTCGCAATTTAACTTATATCACTATAATATATGATCCGATTAAAGGAATTGAATCTCATAGAGATACACAGAAATATTTGCAATCAGTAACAGCATTAGAAAAACAAGTAAGTGAAACAGGTTTAAATTCTCCACAAGTACAAACTGAATTAGAAAAAATGCGGAATTTAAGTGTGGAAATGATTAATAGTAACCCTTTTGCGGGAGTAGGAAAAACGGGAACTTTGGAAAAAATTAAAAACCGAATGCGGGAACATATTAAAGTAGAATCTTCAAAACAGGCTTTTAAAGATTTTTGGAGTTTTGAGTATTTATCTCAGCAAGGTTGGAATAAGGAAATTGATTTTTTTAATGCAAGTATTCGTCCTTTACTTGCTAGTAATTATTATCGCCAATTAGGAGAAAATGGGGATTTTGTAGATAATTTTTGGTTAATTGATTTACCCTTTTTAATATTATTTGCTATAGAATTATTATCGAGAATATCTTTAATTAAATTACAAAATCGTCAATTGACATGGTTGGAGGCAATTTTATGGCGATGGTATGATTTATTTTTGCTATTACCTGTAATTAGATGGATGAGAATTTTACCAGTAATCATTAGATTAGATCAGGCACAATTATTAGATTTACATTTGGTTTATAAACAAATTCATCAAGGAATTGTGGCTAATTTCGCGGAGGAAATTACGGAGATTGTAGTAGTCAGAGTAATTAATCAAATTCAAGGTTCTATCAGGCGTGGAGAGATGACAAAATGGTTATTACAGTCAGAAAATGTTAAGGAGTATGTTGATATTAATAATGTTAATGAAATTGAAGCGATCGCTGGTTTATTAGTTCAAACTATAGTTAATCAAGTATTACCAAAAATCCAACCAGAACTTAAAAACATTTTAAGTCATAACCTAGATGTTGCTTGTCAACAAATACCGGGATATAATAACCTATTAAAATTACCAGGAATAGGCAACGCCCAAACGCAAATTAATCAACAATTAGCAAATCAAATTACCACTAACATTTACGCAGTCTTAAAAAGTGCTATTCAAGATCCTGTAGGTGCTAAATTAGTGACTCAACTATTGGAAAAATTCACAACTACTCTAACCTCAGAAATACAAGAAAAACAAGTATTAACAGAAGTTCAGAATTTACTAAACGACTTTTTAGAAGAAATGAAAATTAACTATGTACAAAAATTATCCCAAGAAGAGATAGAACAAATTATCCAACAAACTAGAGACATGAAAATAGAACCATCCAGTAGTTTAGTTGTCAGAAAATAAACATAGAAATCCTAAGCATTCAGCAGTTAGCTATGTCATACTAGCAATATTTTCTCATATAAAATCAGTGCAAAAATAAGATAAGCTGATGTGCAACTAAACTGTATAACCACAAAACCTAAAATTACAGTGTAGGCATCTTGCTTGCATCCATATTAAAGAAGCACAACAGCTTACTAAATTGAGGATAACAAATGGAAAACATAAAACTTTTTGGAATGCCAGCAGAAAAAGGGAGATGGTTGCTTATTCCCTTGAGTGCAATTGTGTTACTTTGTCTGGGTACTGTGTACTCATGGAGTATTTTTAGAAAACCCTTAGAAAAATTATTGAGTATTAATGCCACAGAAAGCCTCTTACCTTTTACAGTCTTGTTAGTGCTATTTGCCATCTTAATGCCTATTACTGGATTTTGTATTAATCGTTTTGGTACTCGAATTGTTACTGCCCTTGGTGGAGTAATTATGGGTTTAGGTTACATTTCATCTAGTATAGATGGAAATTTACAAACATTGACTTTTACCTATGGTGTCATAGCAGGTATAGGTGTAGGTATAACCTATGGTGTACCCATAGCAGTAATAGCTAAATGGTTTCCTGATAAAAAAGGTGTTGCGGTGGGTTTAACCGTCATTGGTTTTGGACTTTCTCCTTTAATTACAGCACCTTTAGCAAAGTCTTTAATTGATAGCTATGGAGTACGGCAGACTTTTATTATTTTAGGTGTGGTTTTTACCGCTATTATTGTACTCATCTCCACTGTGTTGAAAGCACCACCAGCACAATGGCAACCCGCAGGTTGGACTCCAGCATCTTTAGCTAATAATACATCTACTAACACTCAAGAATCAATCTTTCAAAATCCGGCATTTTATGGACTATGGTTATGTTACACCATCGGCACTTTCGCAGGACTAGCTGCCATTGGTATTTCTAGCCCTTTAGCCCAGGAAATTGTCAAATTAGATGCGGCTACCGCAGCAAGTAGTGTCTCCTTATTTGCGATATTTAATGCTTTAGGTCGTTTATTTTTTGGTTGGTTTACGGATCGTTTTAGTCCTAAATTAGCGGCAATTGTATCTTTTACAATGGTACTTGTGGCTTCTTTAATTATGCTAAAAACTGGTGAAGGTGCGGTAATGAGTTATTTATTGGCATTTTCACTATTTTACTTCTCTTTTGGTGGATGGTTAGCGATCGCTCCCACAACTACCTTAATTTTGTTTTCATCCGCAGACTACGCCAAAAATTATGGTATCGTTTTTACCGCCTATGGTGCAGGTGCTTTAGGTGGAACTTTATTAGCGGGTAGAATTAGAGACATATTCGGTAGTTATACTGTTTTCTTCTATCCTACCGCTGCCTTAGCGATATTAGGCATCATCCTAGCTGTATTTATGCTAAAACGGAGTTTTTCCGATTCTATTCTTAGTCAAGTTTAGATAGATCCCCGACTTCCAAATATAGTATCATGATTTATTTATGAGATTAAATAAGAAGTTGGGGATTTTTGGATCTTTAATTATTCTTTCAAAGCATTTCTAGCTAGTTTAGCATAGGTTTTTACAGTTTCATAAGGTATTTCTAAATCCGTAGCTATATCTATTAAGGATTCACCCATTTCGCGTCTAGCTAAAATAGTTGCCCATGTAGAAGCAGTTTTTTCTGCCCTTTCTCCTCCTTGACGTTTCTTTTGTACTTTAAATAATTCTGTTAACTCAGAAATACGCTCCCCTAACAAATTAGTTATTACCTCGGATGTTTTTGGTACAGATTCAACCCAGTTTAATCGAGTTTGTCCCAATCCAAAAGTAGTTTTATGACCTGTACCACAATAGGGAGCAAGTTTAACTAAAGCATAAAATAACTTAGTAAAATCAGGATTTTCTAAAGCCTTTTGATTTAAACTTAAAGACATTGCACCCATAAACCCAGTTACAGAACCGCGTTTACCTGCGGCCACCTTAGCTGAATCTAAATGAAACTGGTTAATAATAATACCTTTGTCTATCCATTCTAAAAACGCATCTTGTTCTACAGACATCCCAGAAAAATCATTCCAGCGTCGTAAATAACTATGAAAAAGGTTGACAGGAACGGGTAAAGGGAAATGATGACCTTGACGACGAAAACTGGTAGGAGAGATAAAACTGAGTTTTACATCTCTGTTTTTACCGCTATATTGTTGTAATAGGTGCGAGTAAGTAGTGGGAGCATGGGCAATATTAACATTTTTAATTTGCAAAGGTGCATTTCTAACTTCTACAGTGGCAGGTAAATTATTCAACCAATGTTGAAAAAACTCTGCCACAGGTTGGGTTAAGGCGTTGATGTGCCATTGATAGATTTGATGGGCTTGTAGTTGTAATTGTGTACCTGTGGGAACAAGTTGACCTGCCAACCCAGAGATATTAAAAGGTTTTTCCGATTCGCCATCATGCAAATATGCTGACAGGTCGGGATTATATTGACGTACTTGATTGAGAAACCAAGCATGAAGAGCGATGGTATATTGGGCATATAAGGAAGTGGTGCTAGTAGATTCCAATTCCAAGACTAACCCGACTAATTGGGTATCATTAGACCAGGTGAGGTTTTGGGGTTTGGTGGTTTTGGCCATAAGATTGCAGAGATAGATGGATAATGCAAGTATGAATTGCTCTCACGCAGAGATGGAGCATGAGCGATCGCATCTATAATTGTAATCTATTTCCGTCCCCTTGGGGGGATTTCTTGGGGAATAATTGGGCGTTGCTGAACTCAGGTATGAAATTGACAAATTCAAAATTGGAAACCTTGCACCTTTGCGCCTCACGTAAGTGCTTATCTTCTCTGATATGCAAAATAAATATCATAATCACACCCCAATTCAGCAACGCCTGAAAAAGAATCTGAAACCCTTAACTTGTCTAGCTGAAAACCTAATTTCCTAAGATGTCTAATAAAAAAGGTTTGGTGATTAACCAAACCTTAACTTAAATCCAGTGCATAACAACATCCCAAATTAATTTAACCTGTAGATGATATGATCACATCTACCTATGGTATATGTACAAAGCTGGGAGTTTCTGCATCCATTAGGTGAAAATTATCGTAGGGACAATTCATGAATTGTCCCTACAAAGGTTTGGTGGTTATATCTGGTGGTAACTAATGTAGAGACATTCTATAGAACATCTCTACAATTTAAACAGCGCACATTTAATTTTCACTCCCATACCTAATATGTAGATAAATGAAGAAAATTAGCTAATTTATAGGTTATTCTTGCTCCTACATTAGCATCCCATTCATCATCACCAACTTCACAAACATCAAAACCAATAATTTCCCGGCCACTTTTAACCACTTCTCTAAATAAACAATATACCTGTTCTAATTCTAATCCTCCTGGAACTGGTGTACCAGTGTGGGGACAAAGTTTAGGATCTAAACCATCTACATCAAAACTGATATATACTTTTTCTGGTAAGTTGCTAACTATTTCTTGACATTGTTCCAACCAAGATTTTCCAGCGTATAATTGTTGTTTAATTTGTGCATCATAATAGGCAATTATTCTATTATTAGACTCATTAATCATCTGTACTTCTTCATGGCAAATATCCCGCAAACCCACCTGTACTAATTTAGTAATTTGGGGAATTTTCATGGCATTAAACATAATTGAAGCATGGGAAAATTCAAATCCTTCATAGGCATTACGTAAATCTGCATGGGCATCAATATGTAAAATGCCAAAGTCATTATATTTGCTAGATAAGGCTTGGAAACAACCTAGAGGTACACTATGATCTCCACCAATTACTGCGATTTTCTTACCTAAATTTAGGGCAGTTTCACAGTGTTTAAAGACATATTCATTTAATAATTTAGAACCATGATTAACGATAAAAATCGAATCTCGTAAATCTTGAGAATTTTCAACTTTTATACCTATGGCTAGATTTTCAATAACTTTTGTGGCTTGTTCACGATAGTATTCATTGCTTTCTAACATTTCTTGGGCATATCCTTTAAGAAATATTCCTTGTTGCCAACCATCGGGATAATCAAAATCAAATAAGTCTATTTGTAGGGAAGCGTCTAATATTTGTTGTGGTGCTTGTGCTGTTCCTTGATGATAGGAAACTGTGGCTTCCCAGGGTACGCTAATAATAATTAATTTGGCTGTTTCGTAGGTAAATGGTAAGCCCATAAAGTTACCATTGTCTACTGCAATATCATTAGGGTTATAGTTTTCTAAGGGATTATTCATATTATTAGTTGTGGATAATTAGGGTTTGGTGATTGATTTGATGAGCTATTTGTTAGTTATTTGTTAGTTATTTGTTAGTTGTTTGTTTTGATGTTAATTCCCATTGATTTTAATACAGCATATTTAGTTTATTTAAGGTAAATGGCAGAATACCTACTCTACTATTTACTATATAATTCAATGGGAAAATTTGATATGTGATTTAGTTAAGGGGGTTGCCATTTAAGGTATTAGGATCTATGGGTTCTCCAGTAAATCGGGAATATTTTACCATATTGGATGGGGGAAAATCGGATATGGCTACCATTCCTTTAAGACTATTTTCAAAGTACATAACTCCACCAATGCTGTTTTTAACCATAAAAGTTCCATGAATAAAGTTGTATTCAGGTATGAGAATTAAACGTAGGTTATGGGAATCTTCGTTCAGCATTTGTCTACTCAGTACTGGTACTACTTGTTCTATTAATGAATGGGTGGTACGTTCTCCTAACTTGGTAAACTCTTCATAATCTGTGAAGTTATCCATGTAGAAACCCCATACTTTAGATAGGTCTTTCTCGTTGTACAGTCTGGATTTTAGTTCTCTAAATCTGCTAGTTTTAAACATTGGTTATTACTCTTGAGACGATTGTTTGGTATTATAGCAAACAAATAAATCTGCGTTTATCTGCGTTTTTTTATTAATACTTGTACCTCACTTGAATAGGAATTGCGGCGTTGCTGAAGTATGATATTTATTTCGCGCATTAGCGAAGCACTTGCGTTAGACGCAAAGTTTCAAATTTTGAATTTCTCAATTTCATACCTGAGTTCAGCAACCCCGGAATTGCTATAGCTTTAGATGTTACAGTTTACCAGTTTTAAAAAAAAGAAAATTGACACGACCTATAGACCTACTTCCTCCACCTACACCCTTTCCATCCCAATCATCCCAAAATCTAGCAGGCAGGTGTCCTTGAGGTGATGATATATTAAACGTGACATCTTTATACCACAACCTCCGTCCTCCTATCCTCCATCCTACTCTATCGCCAAAGGCAGTCCAGATTTGATCATTATATTCGTTAGTGCCACCCAAACTTTGATAAATCTGTTTCTGCACAGAAAAACCAAAGTGCCCATTACTGTACTTGATCCACAAATCATCAATGACATGAAGATCATCATCAGGAAATAACATGATCCTGAAAGTTTCCTTATCCGCTTCTTTCCATTGACCACATTTTAAAAATTGCTCTAGTTTTTGACAGCAGCTTGGTATAGTAGTATTAACAACTTCTGAATTAGATTTAATTCTGGATACTAGAAAAGAAAACCCTCGTCGTACATCACTTCGATATTTTCCATTTTTTTTCAGTGGATAAATTGCAGGTAAGTGTCCTTGTGGTGCAGAAGTATTAAAAGTTAACTCTTCATAATATAACCACTTATTTCCTATCCTCCATCCTACTCTATCGCCAAAGGCAGCCCAGATTTGATCATTATATTCTTTAGTGCCACCCAAACTTTGATAAATCTGTTTCTGCACAGAAAAACCAAAGTGCCCATTACTGTACTCGATCCACAAATCATCAATGACATGAAGATCATCATCAGGAAAATGATCAATACTTGTTTCATTTAACCAACCTTCTTTTTTTCGATTTGTTAGCGCTAACATGATCCTGAAAGTTTCCTCATCCGCTTCTTTCCATTGACCACATTTTAAAAATTGCTCTAGTTTTTGATATCCACTGACTACAGGTAATTCTGTAACAGCTAGAGAAGCAACTAGGTTAATATGTTGATTTACAGGATTAATCTCATTAATAACTTCTGGAACAGATTGATAACGATACTTGGGAATAGGATGTGCTAATTTGTCCAAAATCTTACCCAATTTATCACTAACCACATTTCCATTCAAGTAATCTCGCCATACCCATTCCCCTTCTAAGGAACTATATAAATCAAAGGGACTAATTCCTGTTAATAAATGGAAACAACTCACACCCAAACTATACAAATCGCTGCTAAATAATGGTTTACCCATAGACTGTTCAGGAGCGCAATATTCAGCCGATCCTATAATTGTTCCTATAGCTGTACGCTGCTGTGGCTTTACTACCTTAACTGCGCCAAAGTCTACTAAAAATAGTTTGTTATCACTATGACGACGTATGATATTATCTGGTTTGATATCCCGGTGTATAATACCCTGGCTATGAATTGCTTCTACAACTGGTAATAAGTCCTGTAATAAATCCCAAATTTTAGACTCGTTAAATATTCCCTGGTTTTTTAATTCTGTTGATAAATTATCACCATCAATAAACTGTTGTACCAAATACAAATGGTTGTTGTCACTGAAGTATGCTAATAAAGCGGGAATCTGTGAATATTCACCAAGTTTTTGTAATTGTTGCGCTTCTTGTAAAAACAATTCTGTAGCTTTTTGTAAACCTACTGTTTCTTGGTTTGGGGGTACAAATTGCTTAATAACGCATTTTTCGTTTAATTTGTCAATATCTACCGCCAAATAGGTTTTAGCAAATCCACCACTACCCAATGTTTTAATTGGTTGATAGCGGTTTCTCAATGTTATTAAGGTAACTCCACAGCTAGGACAAAATTGGGTGTGTTCAGGAACTGGGGGGTTATGACACCCTGGGTTGAGACAACATATTTGATTCATGGTTGTGCAGTGGTAGATACATTTATAATTAATATAATTAAGTATTTACAATGTAGCACAAATTGGTAATATTGTTTGGGGAAATTTGAATAATACGATTTAACCTGTTATTGCCATTTTTCTATAAGATTCGCTTCTGTGTATTTTGGGAGATAATCATTTTCTAAACCCCTCATAGTCTGTTGAAGTAAAAATTGATTCCATTCTTCATTTTCTGTATTATTCCTATATGATAACAAGGGGTTATAAAGTGTTGGTTTGCGATCGCTAATGTAATTTTATTATGATTATCAGTTCCCCCGGTCATCGCTATAATTTCCCCATCCCGATATCCAGTGGACTAATAATGCTTTATTTGAAACAGAAACATGATGTATAGCAATCCTAAATAACCTTTTTCTAAGTTAAAATTTAAGACTGAATAATGCTTTTAATGGCATTGATAAAGTGAAAAAACTTAGAGAGCGTGTATTTTCCAGATTTAAATAAGGTGCTATCATTCGTGAACCGTTTATTTTTTGGTATTCAGGTACAAGTGATTTTAGTTCTTTTGATGGACTTTCAAGATTATCAGGATTTCTGAATGCATATTCTCGAAATTCCTCTGCAAGTTCATATAAAAGTTTAGGGTAAAGTTGATTTTCTGGTTCTTCTACACATAACAAAGGATGAGGGTTAGGATCATATAAAAGCACCAAATAAGCAAACATTTTGATAGTTCCATCAGAAACATATCTTGCTAAAAAAGGATCATGAAAATCACCATCTTTAAACCTTAATAATACTCTTCCTTCCTCAGTAATTTTTGCATCAACTTGACTAATACCTGGAACTCTTTGTTTTAACTTTTCCAGAATTTTTTGGAAAATAACAGGATGTCTTTTATAGAGAAATTCCGTCACCATTGCTAAGTTTTCGCCCTCTTTGGAAAGATGTTCTGCATAACTAGATTCCCGTTCTAGTCGCGCTTGTTGGATATGAAAATCAGAAATATGCCAATTTTCAAGTAAATTACCAATTGCTTTACTTGCAGGGAATTTTTCAAATTGTGCTAAACCTTTTAAAGGCAGAATATCTGGAGATTTTAACTCGTGGTCTTCTCTTTTTAATTCTTTTTCATCTATAATCTGATCAGGCTCATTAATAACAGCTTGTCCTTTACCTTTAGAAAAATCAATAAACCTCCAAGGTTGACCTTTACTACCTCTGCGGTATTGAAGAATCTCTCTTTCTATGAGAGGAAGACCATCTTCTTCGGCGATTTGCAAAGAATAAGTAATTAAGGGTGATTTATCAGCTAGACGAAATTTTAATTCAATTTCTATTAGTCCGGTTGAATTGCGGCTTCTTACTTCCTGAAATCCTCGACCTCCTCCTAATTTCGTGAGGGCAACATGAACATTATCGGTTAAAGCATCTTTGAGAAAACTGAACACATTAAAAAGTGTGGTTTTACCAGTACCATTTGCACCGACAAAAACGCACATCTTGGGAATTTTTTTAATTTCCACATTTTTGAAAGCTTTAAAGTTTTTTAGATGGATACTTTCGATTTTCATGACTCACCATTAAAAGATTTTTTGAATAGCAATTTGTGTCAATAGTATAATTTATTCGCAAAAGAATTTTTTTCATTAATTAAGTTCGCGATTTATTTAATTAAAAATAAAATTTAATGCCTGTTTGATAATTAATTCTTGATCTACCATATTTCTCAAGGTTAATTCATCATAAATTCCGCCAAAAGCTTCTAAAGAAGCATTATCTAAAGCTCGATTATAAGCTCCTGGTAAAATTTCTTCTATTTCTTGTTTGTTCATGTAATATCCTCCAGCTTTTCTGCGTTTGTTGATCCGATCAATTGCGTCAATAGCATTCCGAATGGAAACATCCCAAGAATGAGTTGTCCTTTTTTCTGCCTGTTGTTTAATTAAATGGACTAAAAGCACTACACAATAGCTATAAATTTTATTGATTTTATCTTCTTTGCTCATTTCTTCTAATTCATCAATTAAAGATAGAGCCGCTTTTAGGTTGCCAGAAACCACTAATTCTCTGAGTTCTAGTAATTCTTCCATGATTTGCTCTTTCCTTGAAGTTTGCTATTTCTAGCATAGCGCTGATAACGCTATCAACTACAGATACACCACTAATGATAACGGTTGTTGTGCAAGTTTTGCCAATTTCTGCTAGAGTATGAGCGATCTCGCAAGCTCTGACTTATCAGTTCGCTTCCGTATCCGCAGTAAGCACAATCACAACACATAAAATTCAGAAATTAAGCTCCCACGAAGAAGCCTTTGTCAAGTAAGATAGAATCAAAGGACTGTATAAAGGTAAAAATATGCAAATAGAGGATTATTTTGAATTTTTAGATCCAGACGATATCCGCATTAAGGGTCATAGAATCGGTATTGATGATGTGATTGATTATTACTTACAAGGATACATACCTGAACAAATTCTGGAAGATTTGCCATCGCTAGATTTAGAAAAGATTCACGCTACTATTACCTACTATCTCCATAATCGTGGGGAAATAGATGCTTATATGTTGCGGTTGGCTAGGTGGAGAGAACAGCGTTATCAAGAAGCTGCGGCTAATCCTTCCCCGATGATACAGCATTTGAGAGCAATAAAGGCACAACGAGAACAGGAGCGGCTTAATCTTGTATGAAGATCCGTTTCTTGCTTGATGAAAATTTGCTTGATGAAAATTTGTCACCAAAGATAAAGTTTGTGTGGGGTTATGTGCTAATATAGTAAGTATCTAAATTATTACCTAATATTAAATTATGATGTCGTTAAACCCTCCTCTCAATAAAGAAGATTTTATTAAGTCTGGCTGGCAAGAAGTAATTGATAACAGCGAGAGAAAAGATTGTCAGAGCTATGACATGGCATTCTGGAATAAAGCGAAGAAAGCAGAAAAAGCGGGAAATACTAGAGAACAGGCAGTTTTTGGAATTTTAGCTGCTATAACTGGTGCTGCTATCGAACCAAAATCAAACGATGAATTTTTAAATCAAATTTTTAGTAACTTCACAGAAGAACATTTAAACTTTCTAAGTGAGATTGTACTTGAAATATCAGATCCAGAACTTCAAGCAAGAGTCGCTGATATTCTCTGGGTGAAAAAGGGTGACTATCGAATGGGAAAGTTAGCTGTTGATGCTTATTTAAAATCAGCTAAGGAATTAGAACATCGTGAAGAATGCTCTAATTGTACAGATGAGATTGAAAGGCTGTTGAAAGAGGCATGGACTGATTGTACATACAGAATTGAAAGGGCTTTGAGGTTAGCACTTAAAATTAATTATAAGCCAGAAATTGTTGTTGAATATATAGATGAAGTTTTAAACCGTAACCAAGGAAAAGATCCGTTATGGTTATCTGTCAAATTAATGGAACTTTTGTTAGATTGTAAACTTGGCAATGCTAATAAATATTCTATTCTTGCTGAAAAAGGAGCAATTTTTGCAGAATCTAATGGAGAGTGGGATAAAGCTAGGAGATGGTGGGAAATTAAAGTAGAATGGCATCGTATTGAAAAGAATTATGAAAAATTATATAAATCAAAAATTCTTGCTGCTGAAACTTACATCAAGGAATCTGAAGATTCGTTAACTAAATATCCAACCCCTTACTCCAAAGCATCTCATGACTTACAAAAAGCCTTTGAAGCATTTGAAAGATTAAAAAGCCAAGGTACAGAAGAGGAAAGAACTGCTATAAACACTAAATTAGAAGAAATTCACAAACCTCTTCTTGAGTATCAGCAGCAATCATCTAATGAGTTAATAAAAGTTTATTCTGAGTTTGATATTAGCAATGAAATAGAACTAGCTCAATCACAGGTTAAAGGAAAAAAATTCTCAGAAGCAATATTAGCTTTAGCTTTGTTAGGAAGTCCTCAAAAAGTTTTAGACCTTCGCCAGATGGTAGAAAGAAATTCCTTGTTATCTCAATTCATGCCAATAAAGATAAAAAATGATATGGGAAAGACTGTTGCACGTCAACCTATAGAGCCAAATAAAGCAGAAGAGGCAATCCTTTTTGAAATGTACAGGATAGCAATTGTGACTCATAGATGTCATACTCAAGCATTTATTGAACCAGCTAGATATCAAATATTTTCAGAACACATATTACAAAAAGCTGAAGATAATAGAATTAAAGAGACTGATTTAATACCATTAGTTTCAAATAACCCCTTTGTACCACCAGGAAGAGAAAAGTTATTTGCAAAAGGTCTTTACGCTGGTTTGATAGGAGATTTCATAACCTCTACTCATATTTTAATTCCTCAAATTGAAAACTCTGTTCGCTACTTACTTTTGAAAAGAGGAGTAATCACTTCAGGAATTGATAATAAAAATAATGGTATTCAACAAGAAGATAACTTAAATTCAACGCTTTATCCCAGTAAATATCCAAAAATTACTTCTATTTTTGATGAAGATACTCTTCTCGATATTCGAGGTTTACTAATTGAACATTCTGGCTCAAATTTAAGAAATAAAATGGCTCATGGTTTAATTAGTGATGATGATTTTTCTAGTTCTATTTTCTCTTACTTATGGTGGTTAACATTACGGTTATGTTTTTGTATAGGAATATTAGTTCCTCAAGAAATTGTAGAGGAATCTAATCCTTGGATTAAATTTGCTGTTATGTTTAAAGATGATCCATTATTTGATGAATTTGTCGAAGAAATGGCTAAAAATCGCCGGGAATTAGATGAGGAAATAGCTAGTTACGAAGCATCTTTAGAGGAGAATGATGTGGCGTGAGTATATATATTCTCGATACTAATATTGTGACTCTTTTTCAACACAAAAATACTCTAATTACTCAGCGTATTTGGTCTATTCAGCCTAGTAGTATATTTATTACAGTTGTGACTTTTCAAGAACAGTTAGAAGGTAGGTTAAAACAGGTAAATAGTAACAGTCAAAAAACTGAAAAACTAATATCTGCTTATCGAGATTTGCGAAACCTTCGTGATTTTTATAGTAGTGTAAATTTATTGGATTTTAATGAAGGAGCTTGCGAATATTTTAAAAAACTGCGTCAGCAGAAAATTAATACAGGTACACAAGATTTAAGAATTGCTGCTATAGCTTTAGTTAATAATGCAATTTTAGTCACTCAAAATTCCCAAGATTTTAACAAAGTTCCTGATTTAAAAATGGAAGATTGGAGTAAATATAAAATAAACTAATTTCAAAATCAAGATATTGCAATTTAACAATATCATTTTCAGATTTATATTCTCTAAAAATCCATTCTCCCTCATTAGTTTTGCTATAGTGCATGACTTGATATTGATTTTGTTCTACTAAAACATATTCTTTAAATTGGGGAATAGAACGATAAAAAGTAAATTTCTCACCTTGATCATAATTTTTTGTAGACTTAGATAAAACCTCAACAATTAATAAAGGATTAGTCACAGTAGTATTATTTTTACTTGTATAACTAGCTTGACCATCAGTTACAATTACATCAGGATAAGTATATTGTCTTAGTTGTGGAATCCATAAACGCATATCTGCCATAAAAACTTCATATTTTTTGCGTCTCAGGGCATATAATAAAATAGCAGCAATAGCTAGTGTAATTTTATTATGATTACCACTTCCTCCAGTCATAGGTATAATTTCTCCATTGCGATATTCGCTTTTATAAAGTGCTTTTTCCTCTAATTCTAAATATTCTTCAGGGGTGTAAGTATGTATGCGAGTTTGTACTTCCATATTATTCTCCTTGACAATATTTTTATTTGCAGATTTCATTTAATTATAATCAAACTACTACACCAAAATCTTAATTAATAAAATTTGATTGATTGTATCATAATCAGATAAATTTTAACTAATCATTCTTCTTAATCCATCACGAAAAACCTGAAAACTTCTTGATTGGTTGTTTTCCACATCCATGTGGGGGGATACTTTTTGAGCAAAGTCCATTTTTTGTAACCCTGTCTCATAGCCATATCTTTTCAAAATTTTATCTAATTCTTCCCATGTCCCACCTTTGATAGTATCTGGATTACGAAATTTAGCTTGTTGGGATAAAGAAGCAGGAATTTTTTCATATTCAGCCCTGATTGCTGCTACATCACCGATAAACCAAGACTCCAGTTCTTCTACAACAATTCGATGAAGAACAATATTTCCTTTTTTTTGGGTTACAATGCTACTAGCATCACAGAGTTTCTTCTTTAATTTTTGACAATCTGATCTATCTTCGTCTACTAAAATGACAATTCGCCAGTCATCAGTTACAAAATTAGCATAGGCTTTCATGCGCTCAGGCAATCTTTTTAAAAGTCTATCTTTACTTTGAAAGTTATGAATTTTAAAAGTATGAACATTACCTATAATTTTAGGAACAATTTGTTTTAAAGCAATTTCTGTGGAGGCTTCTTCTACTAAAAATTCTATGTGCATAATTGATATTACTAATAAGGTAATCCTCTCAGATATCCTTCAGACCAGAGATCACCTAAACCAGCTTCGGTTTCTATAAAATGTTTAGCATTCTCAATTTTATCAGCCCTGGTAACAGTTGCATAACCATTATCATCTCGTTGAAAAATCCAGAGTTGTCTAGCATCTTTGATAGTATTAACAAAAAATGGTGAGTGGGTAGAAACAAAAACTTGTGCGCGTTGGGAATATGCTTTTAACTCTTCACTCAAAGGATCAAGAAGCCGATGGTGAAGCCCATTTTCTGGTTCTTCAATACAAAGTAGTTGGGGGGGATTAGGATCATTTAATAATATCAAATATGCCAATAATTTAAGTGTTCCATCTGAAGAAAAACGTGCTAGAAATGGCTTACTAAAAGGTGCATCTTTAAATAAAAGAGCGAGTCTACCATCAATTGTTGGTTCAGATTCTACTTTTTCTAATTTAGGAATACGTTTGGCTAATAACTTCAAAATTTTGGATAAAGTTTCTTGATGTTCATCAGCAAGGTATTGAACTACATTGGCAATATTGTCTCCTTCACGAGTAAGATGTTCCGTTGCACCAGCCGTTGCTAATTGACGAGCTTGATCTGGGATAAAATAGGAAAGAAACCATCCTTCAATAAAACGGCGTAAACTGGCAATACGTGGGTTATCTGACAATTGACCAATAGTTTTAATTGCTAAAGAACTTGGATCATCCATTTTATAGGAGATTCTATTGTCAGTTATTTCTGGATTTTCACCACTAATTACTACACCTTCACCATTTTCAAACTTCAAAAAATCAAATGGTTTGCCATGAATACCTCGTTTCCATTTGAGAGTTTCTCTGGAAACAATTGGCGCTCCATTTTGTAAAGCAATAGCAACTGTATAAGTAATTTTAGGAGATTTCTTATTTTCACGATATATAATTACAATTTCAATTTCCTGACCTCCACAATCACGGGAAATAACTTCTTGAAATCTTCCCCGCTTTTCTAAGGCTTTTTTCACATTAGTAGTGAGACAATCTGAAAGAAATCCTATGACATCAAAAAAGGTAGTTTTGCCACTACCATTAGGACCAAGGAAAACAGAAAAAGGTTTAATATCTTTTAGGGTAATATTTTGCAAAACCCTATAGTTTTTGACAGAAATTTCTTCAATTGTTGCCATCACATTATCACTTGTATAACTTGAATATCCAGATCCCCGACTTCTTTAAGAAGTCGGGGATCTGATGTTAATTACGCTTCATCCAAAGCTGCAATACCAGGTAAAACTTTACCTTCTAACAACTCTAAACTAGCGCCACCACCGGTGGAAATGTGGCTCATTTGATCAGCTAAACCGACCTTTTCTACAGCCGCTACAGAGTCACCACCACCGATAATGGTAGTTGTGCCGGTTTTGCCGATTTCTGCTAAAGTATGAGCGATCGCTTCTGTACCCTTAGCAAATTTATCAAACTCAAACACACCCATAGGACCATTCCATATTACAGTCTTACAATCAGCTAAAGCCTCTTGGAAAAACTTCACAGAATCAGGACCAATATCTAAACCCATACCATCAGCAGGGATATTCTCAATAGCTACAGTAGTAGCATTAGCATCAGGCGCAAACTTATCTGCGGAAACAATATCTGTAGGTAACAATAAAGCTACACCACGTTCTTTAGCTTTAGCTTCTAATGACTTAGCTAACTCTAACTTATCTTCTTCTACCAAAGACTTACCCACACTTAAACCACGTGCTTTGTAGAAGGTGAAAATCATTCCACCACCAATAATCAACTTATCGCACTTTTCTAATAGAGTTTCAATAACTCCAATCTTACTAGAAACCTTAGAACCACCAATGATAGCAGCTAAAGGACGTTGAGGCTTTTCAATAGCACTTTGTAAGTATTGTAATTCCTTCTCAACCAAATAACCAGCTACGGAAGGACTTAAATATTTAGTTACACCTTCAGTAGAAGCATGAGCGCGGTGTGCAGTACCGAAAGCATCATTCACATAAAAATCAGCGTTAGATGCTAACTTTTGGGCAAACTCAGGATCGTTCTTTTCTTCTTCTTTGTAAAAACGTACATTCTCTAATAAGAGAACTTCACCATTTTCTAACGCGCTCACTTTAGCAGCTACATCATCACCAATACAGTCATCAGTTTTGACAACTTCCTGGCCTAATAACTCAGAAAGACGTTTAGCAACAGGAGTTAAACGCAACTTGTCATCTACACCCTTGGGACGGCCAAAATGACTTGCTAAAATCACCTTAGCACCTTTTTTGGTCAAATCTTGGATAGTTGGCAGCGCAGCGCGAATACGAGTATCATCAGTAATATTACCTTGATCATCTACAGGTACATTAAAATCAACACGAACTAAAGCACGTTTACCAGAGATATCAGCAGCAGACAAACTAGCTAAATTTTTTTTAGACACAGCTAAACTCTCCTAATTGATTTTTTGTTATTGTTTTGAAAGTATCACCATTTTGATTCTACTGGACTATGGCTACTTCGCTGAACAGTAGCAAAAAGATCAATTTTTAAAATTTTTAAGTATTTAGTATTTTTTATAACTTATTTATTATTTTGCTACTGATTAGTTGTTGAATATTTGTAGATTTATGTTAAATCTTATGTTAAGTTTTGTAATATTATATAAAGATAGTTTTGATAATATCTGTGTAAATTTATGGACTTAGAACCCGGCGCTATCATGGGAATCTCTTTCTGCGCGGCACTAGTAGCTATTACTGGTATGGCAATTTATACTTCTTTTGGTCCACCAAGTAAGGAATTAGATGATCCCTTTGATGATCATGATGATTAATAGTGCTTTTTAGTAAGTGCAGGGTGCAGGGTGCAGGGTGAAAATTCTGTATTCTGACTCCCAACTCCCAACTCCTAACCCTTAGTAATTTCCAAAAACCAGGCTTTTAAGTCTCTAATATCTTCGGCAGTAGCAGTACTTAAATTAAAAGCAGATTCTATTAATTCTAATTTACGATCAAATTGATGAGAAATGCCGGGAAATGAACTCATATTAGTTTTACAAGGTATGTAAATATCTGTTAACGAGAGAATTTCATTAACTATCCTCTCATGTAATAAATTTCCTGTAATATGCCATAGAATACATTGACTTAAACAGCTTAAAGCATCCAGGGCAACTTGTGGTTCAGTAATACGATGTTGAATTTGATCTAATACAAAAGATGCCACTTTTTCCACATTTGTTAGTGTAGCTTGCCACTCTGTAGGTTGTCCAGGGCTGATAATTCTTGCTAAAGACCAAAATGCTTTTTGTCGTAAATGTAGATGTTGATTAGATTGAATGATAGACTGTAATCTGGTGATGTTTCTTAAAGAAGGTTCGGCACAAATACCAAAAGAGTTAAGCAAATAAACGGAAGTTTTCTGATGAGAATTAATCGCAAAATCCTGATAAATTAGTTCAGTAAAATCTGACCATAATAGTTTACCAGGAGTGTGAGCGATCGCTGAATATAAATCATTATGAGATTGAAACCGCGATAATCCTGCTTCAAATTGGCGTAAAATCCAATTATGATATCTTTGTTCCAGTTGTCTAGTTTGAAAATCACTAGCATCAGAAGGTAGAACTTGAATAATATTAGATAAAGCCATCACTGCTACAGTTTGTCTAGTGCGTTTTAAATCAGCATTATAATTATTTCCTTGTTCCAACCATTGCAATAAACTATTAGCAATAGATAGACGATTTGTAGCTAAACGACTTTGATATTCCAACCTTTTTTTCTGTTCTTGAACAGCGCCATTTTGCCAACCCTTGGAAAGACTTAAGGAAACTCTACCCCATTCTGTAAATTGTACTTCCACTGTAGGATCAACATCACTACCTATACGAAAACGAGGAATATGAGGAATGAGTTCTTTTTCTGTAATATTTCCTCCTGTATTCACAGAAGGAAACGCTGTTTTTGCTCCTGGTTTTGTTGCACCAACTTCTATTTTAAATCTTAAATCTGGACGATCCTTATGTACAAGAGTTAATAACAATCTTTCATCAAAAGTATATTCAACTTCTAAATTTAACTCATCTCCTGGTTGAATATTCGCACTTTTTATTTCTTCAGATTTTACATAACGAGTCCGTTGTAAAGTAGTATTTTGACCAAGTTTTGAACCCATTCCTACCCAAGCATTAAATCCAATTAAACCGTCATGCACCATTGGTAAACGAAAGCCATTTAATGTAGTCCGATAAGGGTATTTTTGTCCATGGGCAACCAATAATTCTAATTGTGATTCTTTGGTATTAGGATCAACAACTTCTAACCAAATATTGGTAGGATTAATACCTTCAGGATTTCTCACTGTACCCGCAGCATAAAGCGCAGCACCACGAGCAACCGCTAAATCAGGATCACCTTCACAAAGAATTAATGTCCCTGGTAAAAGACGCTCTAAACGCTCTCTAATTAAAGGAAAATAAGTCATTCCCCCATTAAGTAAAATCGCGTCAATTGTGGGAACTTTACCTAATTTATCCTTAGCTTTTAATAAAACATCTAACACTGGAACGACAAAAGTATCCCGACGATCTGTAAAAGGTGGTTCATTAAAAGCAGTTTGAGGATCTAACTTTTCAATTAATTCTGGCTTAATATCCAAACATAATAAATCCTTTAGTGCTTCCTGCATTTGCCGATAATTAACACTATAAAAAATCGGGAAACTGGCATCTAAACCGACATATTCAAAAGCCAATTTAAACTCATCTTTTTCCAAACTATCTAAATATTTAGCTCCCCAAACCTGTTTAAACTTTTCCGCATAAATTCTCAATTCATACCAAAGTTTACGCTGTTCTGGTGTTGATAATCTTTGGATTCTGCTATATTTATCAAACAGATAATCAACAATTCTTTCATCAACTTGATCTCCTCCTATTCTTGTGCGAGAACCAATGGAAATATCATCAATTAAAAATTGGGCAACATCACTATTCCACTCTACTTTATGTAAAGAAGTATCTAAAGTACCTCCTCCTAAATCATACACGAGAATATTTAAAGGATGACCAGTATCTAAACTAGCGAAAATTTCCCCATTGGTAAAACGGTAGAGAAAATCATATAATGCTGCCTTTGGTTCTGCCAATAAAACAATATCATCCTTTTTCCAACCTGCTAAAGTAGCTGCTTCTCTTGTAGCTTCAATTGCATCAGGTTCATAGGATGCAGGATGGGTAATTACCACTCCTCCCACATCAATTTGTTTTTTAATTAACTGTTGACGACAAAATTTTAAAACCTCTCCCGCAGCTTGTTCTGGTTTAATTTTGCCAATACTTAATTCATATTCAAAAGGTAGACCATTTTTCAATGTACCAATATCATGTTTCCAGGCCAATATAGTTTGATCTCTAAAAGCATAAAATTGACTGCGAACGTGCTTACCAATTTCTGCATGATCTAGTTTAGAAAAACGCACGGAAGAAGGAATTAATTGAGTCTGTTGTAGTCCTTCTTGTTCATTTTTCACAGGAATATTAATAGCTGTGGCTGTCCATTGTTGTTGATAGTTTAATTTTTGGTTTGCTAAGGCTATAACTGTGTTAGTAGTACCTAAGTCAATGCCTAAATAAGTAGGACGGAGGACATTTTTAATAAACTCAATATACGTAGCTTTTTCTCTGAGCTTATTTCCCAGTTGGTTATTACCAATAGCTAAGGTTTTAATACCTTTACTAGTTAAATTGATAAATAAATTGGCATAATCATTATCATTACTAACTACAGCAATGATACTGATTTTAAATTGCGAATTATTAATTAATTCTCCGGCTGTTCTAACAATTAAATTATCTACTTCTTGCGGTACAATACTTAAACCTGGTGTTAATTCAAAACGATATTGTAAATCCCGTAATTTACTCCCATAAGCAGCGAGAACAGATGGAGTATTAGAAAATGCCCGACGTTCTACCACAGTACCATATTGTCGACAAATTTCTTCTATTTCTCGTAGTTCTGGTTTAATATTATCTAAATCCAATAAAATAGCAACATTTTCAGCCATTATTTATTCTCCTATATGTTTGTATATGGTGTTTTATAATTTGCCTATAGTAATATATAATAATATATTTTATGTATTTAATTCTCTGATTTTAGCAGGTGTGATGATTGTTTCTCCTACTTTCCATCCTTGTTGAATACATTCAACTTTTTTAATTTCTTGCTGATTTACAAAAGATTTTCCTTCTATATATGCATATTCCGAAAGTTGCTTTTGGGAGATTTCTAAGGGCTTTGTCAATGATTTTGGATAGGTTTCTATACCTAATTCTTGCAATACTTTCATAATATTTCTCAGGATAATAAATACACTCAAAGATTGTTCTGAAGAAAGTGCAGGTTCGCCATTTTCTTCTATTTGTGATTCTAATATTTTCATCATTTGTTGCATTTGATCTAGGGCTGGTTGTCTACCATTTTGTAGAGAAGTAGCAATTTCTATTAAGGCTTTTTGTTTTCCTTGGTTACGCTGTTGTTGTAGTTGTTCTTCTAGTTCTAATTTTTGTTGTTCTAGGGTATGAATTTGATTTTTTAAATTTCTTTCAATTTCTCCTATACTAATGACTAAATTACTGGCTGCTTCGGCTTTAATGGCGGTATGAGTTACTTGAAAACGTTTCATTAATGCCATACCAAAATCTTGTAATTTGCGGCTTGGTCCTGCATCTATAATTTCTTGAAAACCTCTGGATGCGGTAAACATTGCCTGAGCATCTTCGGACACTACACCAGGTAATTGAAACAGAATTAAATAGGTTTTAGATTGATGATTTTGGAAGTAATTAATCGTATCACTTAATTGACTAATTCTGCCAATATCTCGATTTTCTGTATCTAAGAATCCATATTCTGCATTATTAATTAACCCTCTAATAGCAGCTTGTGATTCTTGATAGACTTCCTGGGGTGTAAGTTTTTTAGTGCGAGAAATGTGACGATAAACTTCATCCACTTCTATTCTTTCTGCTGGAGGTATTTTACTTAAAAGTTCTGCCCAGGAATCTTGATAATTCTCATTAAGTAGCTTAATGCCATTTTGGATCATTTTTGCCCGTTTTTGTAGTTCTTCTTTGGGACGAGGTGTAAAATCTTTGTAGCAGTCTTCTATAAATAGTAAGAATTGTCCCCAAGGATTTTTTTGTAATGTTTGTAAATCAAATGCTTCTTTTAAATTAGGTACATTAGTCTGATCTGATTTTTTTTGTGGACGTGCTAATACAGATTCTTTATCATGTTTAATTACTGGTTTTGGTGTGGGTTTATCCATAGTCAATGATGCAATTTCAAGGATGAATATATTTAGTAATACCTAGGAATATTTGTCAAATACTAGCTATCAACTATCAAACTTTAGTAATTTTGCTAGATGATCAGCCTAATTTAGATGACATTATTTGTAATTATAATTACTCTCAAGCATAATGGCAACTTTTTATTTAGTATAATTTAGTTGATATTTCTTAATAAACAATTATTAATCTTTATTTATCTTGTTATTATTTTTACTCGTTATTCTCAGGGTTCAGCAATCAGCCGTACTGTATTGAAGTTGTATCAGTTTAATGTATAAGTTTCACAGGAGTTTAACAGACAAGATGCCTGTTCCACAAGAGCTAACAATATTATAATTATACAGATTTAGGGTATGGTATGGTTCGACAAGCTCACCAACCACTTCATAGAGTATAAATCGTGTTAATAAACAAATTTTTGATATTTGACGCACCAAGTTTTAAGGGTTTTGCAATTGGTGTCAAATTAACGTGAAACGTAAGTCAGCCAACAAATAAGCCTTCTATAGCTTAAGTTGACACCATTAAGCATTGCTAAACCCCTACTGACGGTTGACGGATGAAAGTGGATATTTAGGCCAATCCTAGTTCTCTTTGTAATAAATTAATAGAATGAGAACCGATGTAGTTTTCACAACGAACTAATTTAGGCGGACGGATGATATCATCTATGAAGTTTTGCGCTGTACCTTGGGCTGATGTATAACTAATTTGATCTGTACAAAATACAATTTCACAACGTTTAATAATTGCATTTAGTTTGTACGCGTCTTTCGGTTGTGCAGTCATTACTAGTAATTCATCACCTCTTAATCCATGTAAAATTACTTCTGTAGCTCTTAAAATGCCTGGGCTAAGACTAACTATACCAATACAACTAGATTTAGGCAAGTTCTTTACTAAGTTCAATTCTTTTGCATAGTCGTGAATATCCAAAGGAATAACTCGCACTGCTTTTGGAGCAGCGATCGCCTCTACTTCTGCGATAAAATATCTACTGGTGACTAGCGTGGCTGAGGTAGTTTGTTCTAATACCGCCAGTAATTCCTCTGTAACTACCAACTGTACAGGAATTTCCAATGCCTCTTCTAACTCATCTACCATTAATTCCCCTGCACCTAAGTCTTGTGATGGTACAACTACCAAAACTCTAGCACTACAACGTAACCGCCAATCCACTTCTGTTAAAAACAATTCTCTTGCTTGACTTAGAGAACAACCTTGATTAAATAACTCATCTAAGGCATTTTGTACTACTTTATATGCTTGAGGATATTGTTTAAGTATGGGTAATTGTAATCTACTGCCGCCTTCATGTCCTTGAGTACGCACATAAATTCCTGAACCTGCTAAACTTTCTACAAATCCTTCCTCTTCTAACTGACGGTAAACTTTACTAATGGTATTTCGATGTAAACCAGTTTGCATAGCTAATGCTCTGGTGCTAGGTAGTTTATATCCAGGTGGGTATTGACGAGAAGCGATCGCAAATCTTATCTGATTAAATAATTGATTAGAAGCAGGTATTTCGCTATCTGGCTGAATACGGAATTGAATCATTACTAGGTTTACTCCATAAAAGTTATTACAAATTATCAAATAAGCACTACTTTACTAAAAACAATATATATATTGTTTTTGATATAAATAAATAAATATCTTACCACTGACAATGATAGTTCTATGAGAAAATTATGTTAACTATTATTATTATTTTTGATAGTGTTGTCACAGATCCTATTAGCTAAATGCTGATAGCTGATAGCTGTAAGGGTTTAGGAGTGCTAAACCCCTACGGATAGCTGAAAATTAATTGAATTGACGTTTAGAAAGAGAGCAGATTAATTGTGACCGTTAGAGTACGCATAGCACCTAGTCCCACAGGAAATTTACATATTGGTACAGCGAGAACTGCTGTATTTAATTATTTATTTGCTCACCATCATGGTGGCAAATTTATTCTTAGAATTGAAGATACAGATTTGGAACGTTCTCGTCCCGAATATACTGAAAATATTATGTCGGGTTTACGTTGGTTAGGAATAAATTGGGATGAAGGTCCATTCTACCAGTCTCAACGTTTACATCTTTATAGAGAAGCAGTGCAAAAACTTTTAGATCAAGGTTTAGCTTATCGTTGTTATACCACATCTGAAGAATTGGACGCTTTACGAGAATCCCAAAAAGCTAAAAATGAAGCACCTCGTTATGATAACCGTCATCGTCATCTTACACCAGAACAACAAGCAGCTTTTGAAGCACAAGGCCGTTCTTCTGTAATTCGTTTCAAAATAGATGATGATCGGGAAATTGTCTGGCATGACCTGGTACGTGGTAAAATGTCCTGGCGTGGCAGTGATTTAGGTGGTGATATGGTCATTGCTCGCGCTGCATCCGATGGTGTGGGTCAACCATTATATAATTTTGTGGTGGTGGTAGATGACATTGATATGCAAATTAGTCATGTCATTCGTGGAGAAGATCATATTGCTAACACAGCGAAGCAAATCTTACTTTATGAGGCTTTTAACGCCACAATTCCCCAATTCGCCCATACTCCCCTCATATTAAATCAAGAAGGACGCAAATTATCTAAACGTGATGGTGTAACTTCTATTTCTGACTTTCAAGCAATGGGTTTTACACCTGAAGGTTTAGTAAATTATATGACGTTGTTAGGTTGGTCACCTATAGATAGCACTCAAGAAATATTTAGCTTAGATCATGCAGCTAAGGACTTTGATTTTGATCGAGTTAATAAAGCAGGTGCTAAATTTGATTGGGATAAGTTAGATTGGTTAAATAGTCAATATATCCATAATATGCCTATTGATAAATTGACAGATTTAATCATACCTTTTTGGGAAAAAGCAGGTTATCAATTTACCAGAGGTAGAGATCGTCCCTGGTTAGAACAGTTAGTAAGTTTAATAGCGGCTAGTGTGACTCGCTTGGTTAATGCTGTAGATATGACTAAAATCTTCTTTACAGATGATATAGAATTGAGTCCAGAAGGTAGTCAACAGTTACAACAAGAAGGTGTCAAAGCTGTATTAGAAGCGGTTTTCAGTAGTTTAAACAATCAGCAATTAACAGCGGAATTAGCCCAGGGTATTATTAAGCAAGTTGTGAAAGAGAAAAATGTGAAAAAAGGGTTAGTTATGCGATCGCTCAGAGTAGCATTAACTGGAGATGTGCACGGACCAGATTTAACACAAACATGGTTATTATTAAATCAGATTGGTGTTGATAAAACAAGACTAGAAAAAACCATAGATATAGCTGAGATTGAGATATCTGCCATGTAAAACCTAGACAAAACTAGACTTTACTTTCTACCTCAACGGGTACAATGGAAGAAGCTATCCCTCTGAGGATAGCTAACTTAAACAAATTTAAACAAATATTGTAACCATCCTAAAAAATGGGTCGCCCGGGATTCGAACCCGGAACTAATCGGTTAAAAGCCGAGTACTCTACCGTTGAGTTAGCGACCCGCTTGCCTTTAGCAACTTTCTCAATATAGCAAACTCTTTTCATATTTGTCAACTACTTTGAGGAAAAAATTTGAAAAAAGTTTGCTAACAACCTAAAACTTAGTCACAGACAGTTTTATAGACATAGTTCTGCTTGCTCCTGGTTTTAAAACCGTGAGATATTCACCTGTATTTAGGGAATTTCTACCAGCAGTCCAAGGTTCGAGACAATAGAAATCTTTACCTTTAAGAGTCCAGAAAACCAGCATAGCATAAATATCATCATAATCCACAGTTAATTTCAGCTTACGATCATGATCTGTAACTGTGGCTGTCTGACTGCGTAAATGTCCGAAAGCAAAGTCTATTTCATCCCGTAAAAAATCAAATTTACCATCAAAAGCGTATAATTCTTTAGTTTTTTGGTCTAAATATTGTCCAGAAGGAATGGAAAAGTCTAACTGTGACTTATCTCCACATTGAAAATAGGGATGAAAACCCGCAGAGAAAGGTAAAGGAACGGTAGATAAATTTTGATAATCTTGATCAATTATTAAATAATTACCTTGAAGAGTGTAGGTAAAACTAAGTTTAAAATCAAAGGGATAAACAGCGCGGGTTATTTCATTACTTTGCAAAACTACAGTTAAACTAACCTTGTCTTGAGTTGTTTGTGTAGTTACCTGCCAAGGTAAATCTCGTGCAAAACCGTGTTGTTTAAGCTGGTATTGTTGACCATTATAAGTATAATTATTATCTGGTAAATTCCCACATATAGGAAATAAAATTGGTATACCACCACGAATACTTAACTCTGGGTTTGTGAACCTTTCTGAATCTAAATACAGAATTTCTTGACCTTGAATTTGCCAACGAGTAATAATACCTCCTCTTTCTGGTACTACTTCTATGAAAGAATTAGCAGTATGATCAGCAAGAATATAAGTATGATACTGATTTTGATTTTGTGTAATTGTGTACATGATAATAATGGATAATTAACAATGGATAATTAACATGGATATAGCATTTCCTAATCTAATCAAGTAGAATTAATTATCCGCGTTTATCTGCGTTTTTTAACTAATTCCTGTACCTGATTGTTTTGGGAATTGCTATATACTTATCAAGCCGTAGGGTGCGCCACACACAAATAATCTGTTTATTGGCTTGATTTATGGTATCTGACACACCCTACAATTACTATTGATCTTCAGCGAAAATGAAGCGATATAATTCACTAGCATCTGGTTCAGGACTGCTTTGTGCAAATTGTACTGCATCATCAATAACTGCTTCAATTTTCTTCTCTACTCCTTTAAGTTCATCTGTTGTAGCTAGATTATTTTCTATTAAATATGCACCTAAATTTTTAATTGGATCACGAGAGAACCAAAATTCCTTTTCTTCTTTACTGCGAAGTTCATCTGGATCAGCAAGAGAATGTCCTCGGAAACGATAGGTCAATGCTTCAATCACGGTTGGACCTTCTCCCGCACGAGCACGAGCTACTGCTTCTTGGGCAACTTGACGTACTGCTAACACATCCATCCCATCTACCTCTACACCTACCATGTTAAACACACTAGCTTTTTTGTAGATTTGTGGATCTGATGTTGCGCGATCGTGCGCCATACCGATCGCCCATTTATTGTTTTCTACCACAAATAAAATTGGCAATTTCCATAACGCAGCCATATTCAATGTCTCGAAGAATTGACCATTGTTAGCAGCACCGTCTCCAAAAAAACAAGCTGTAACTTGATCAGCATTTTTATCTCCTAACACTTCGCGGCGATATTTGCTTTGAAATGCAGCACCAGCAGCTACCGGAATACCTTCTGCTACGAAAGCATAACCTCCTAATAAACGATGCTCAGAAGAAAACATATGCATTGAACCACCACGGCCTTTACTACAACCTGTGGCTTTACCAAATAATTCTGCCATAACTTCTCTTGCAGGTACACCAGCACTTAATGCATGAACGTGATCACGGTAGGTACTGGAAACGAAATCTTCGCCTGGACGCATTGCTCCTTGAATAATACCTGTAGATACGGCTTCCTGTCCATTATACAAGTGGACAAAACCAAACATTTTGCCTCTATAGTACATTTCGGCGCATTTATCTTCAAAAAACCGCCCTAATGTCATATCTTCATATAACCGCAATCCTTCTTCTTTGGTAATTTGGACGTTAGCAGTATTAAATGTGGGTAATGTGCGCTCTTGAGCCATGCTTGTGAAGTATCCTTGTTATATAAGTTTTAGCTATTAGCTGTCAGCTATCAGTAGTCAGCTAATATTTTAATGAGGAATGATTACCAAATGTTAATTTTTTTAAACTAACCATCTTAATTATATAGATATTTGAAGACTATAGCCATCATTCTTCACATTTCAGGCTGATAGCTGACTGCTGACTGCTATTTGCTAGGTTAGCAGTTATTAGATGTGTTTTCTGCATGGTTTTCTACCATATAATAATTTCAGATAGGAAATTTTCTTTATTTTTGGTAAAAACTACTATAATTGAATTACATGATACAGAAGTTCATATTTCAGTAGTTCACAATTCCCTACACTAGCAGAAACACTGAGGGCAGTTTAACAATGTTCTACAATGTTAACCGTCCAATTGTGCTATTGCTAACAAAAACCACCCACTAAATTATTTTGCAGCTAAAAGCAACTTTTAACCGTGTTTACAACTACACTTAATCCCCCACCAAGTTCACCCATAGACCTATTTACCGCCCTTGAGAATTTAAAAAAGGAACTCAATGCGGTTATACTAGCCCATTACTATCAAGATCCAGATATTCAGGACATAGCGGATTTTATTGGTGATTCTTTGCAATTAGCAAGAGCGGCAGCCCAAACTAATGCTGATGTTATTGTATTTGCAGGTGTTCACTTTATGGCCGAAACCGCAAA
The DNA here is from genome assembly GCF_014696225.1 of Anabaena sp. FACHB-1237. Taxonomy (GTDB): domain Bacteria; phylum Cyanobacteriota; class Cyanobacteriia; order Cyanobacteriales; family Nostocaceae; genus FACHB-1237. Next base: position 136,317 of record NZ_JACJPV010000006.1, read on the forward strand.
GATTCTTAACCCAGAAAAATTGGTGTTGTTACCAGATATGAATGCCGGTTGTTCTTTAGCGGATAGTTGTCCTCCTGATCAATTTGCGGCTTTTAAAGCTGCTCATCCAGACCATTTAGTAATCTCTTATATTAATTGTAGTGCGGAAATAAAAGCCATGAGCGATATTATCTGCACTAGTTCAAATGCAGTAAAAATTGTAAAACAGATACCTGTAGATCAACCGATAATTTTTGCTCCAGATCGAAATTTGGGTAGGTATGTGATGGAACAAACAGGAAGAGATATGCTGTTATGGCAAGGTAGCTGTATTGTTCATGAAACTTTTTCTGAGAGGAAGATTGTAGAGTTAAAAATTAGACATCCTCATGCGGAGGCGATCGCTCATCCAGAATGCGAAACTAGTGTATTGCGTCATGCCAGTTATATTGGCTCTACAGCCGCGTTATTGAGTTATTGTCAAAAAAGCCCTACACAGGAGTTTATCGTGGCTACAGAGCCAGGAATTATCCACCAGATGGAAAAATTCGCACCCCATAAACACTTTATTCCTGCACCTCCACAAAATAACTGTAATTGTAATGAATGTCCATTTATGCGGTTAAATACTTTGGAAAAATTGTATTTAGCGATGAAGTCACGCAGTCCGGAAATTACTATGGATGAGAATATTCGTGTTGCTGCGCTTCGTCCCATGCAAAGGATGTTAGAAATGAGTGTTTAAATTTTAAAGTTTGTTTAAAGTTTGAAAATTTTAAACCTATAATTTTGCTGATAGGTCAGAAATAACCAGCTATTCAAGAACACCTCAAATATTGGTCAATATTAGTAAATATTACACTTAGAGGTGTTCTTGAAAATAAAGCCGATAAGCTAATGTGCAGCACTCACTGTATAATTAAAAAACCTGAAGTTACAGTAGCACAAGCATCTTGCTTGTATTAATTATTCAAGTTAAAGGCACAACAGCTTATCAGAGTACCCTATCCTTATTTTTCTTGATCTTCTGATAACTGAATGTTTACTGATCAATATAGTAGATTTTCGGAAACATTCACAAAGTTTACACCAAGTTTATCAGTAATTATTCCGTAAATTATTGGAAAACTGATGCACTTTTAGTAGTTTCCTCAACTTCCAAAAACTTATCAAGAATAAATTTCTGAAATAGACCTACAGAATTTTGCCAGTTATTAATGACTGTTTGCAATTGTTTAATTCTGTCATTTGTGCTTTCACTAACCAAGGGATAATTTAAGTTACCAGAAAAAAGAATTGCTGAGTTAATTGCTTCCCCAAGTTGTACGTTAACTAGATTAATATCTATGTTTAACCCTCCTTTCTCAAAAGGATAATTCAATCGTAAACTAGGATTAACTTTACTACCACGAAATTCTTGCCATGATCCAGGTGCTAATAGTTTACCACACATATATTGATAAGCTGCTGTTTCTGATGGAAATATGCTAAATCCTTTGGGGTTTATACCTATAGCTTGATAGTCTATTTGTGATAGTTTATCTACTAATTGACTAGCTATTTTTGCTATTTGTGCTTCTGCCGGTGGTTTCCCTCCAATGATTTCTACTACATTAATACGGTTGGGTTCAATAATAATTCCGATGCCGTTTTTGTAAATCACTTGTACTAAATTATTTCTGTATACTGGTTCTGCTGCTAGTTCCCATTCCGCAGGAATAATATTAGTGTATTTGATTACGTCTGGATTAATCGCTGCTGGGTTAAGGTTTTTTGCAGCTATGGCGATCGCTAATTCCTGAATTTGTAAACTTTGTTTTGTCATTTTATGATCATCACTTGTTGTCATAGTTAATTTTACACATACTGTATAACTCAATGTTTCCAAAAAACAAAGTATTTGCAACTATTTGTATTAATTACAGGAATCTGACACATCAGTAGGGTGCATCAAACTGTATAAATACTGTAAATACTGTAAATAAACTGATTTTTGATATCTAACGCACCCTACAACTAAAAACGTTTTTGATTCGCAAACACTCAGAGGCTAAGATCCCGGACTTCTTAAAGAAGTCCGGGATCTTAGGATTGCTATATATTAAGTTATATTAATAATTATTAACTTAATCATTGATTTTAGGAATTTTGTCCAATTATGTCTAATTTACCTATTGACAAAAACTACCATAATGTAGTAATTATCGGCGCGGGTATAGGTGGTTTAACGGCGGGAGCTTTATTAGCGCGTCGAGGTTACAAAGTGAAAATATTTGATCAAGCTATAGTTCCAGGAGGTTGTGCTTCAACTTTTCAACGTCAAGGTTTTATCTTTGATGTGGGCGCTACTCAGGTAGCAGGTTTAGAACCTGGAGGTATTCATCATCGGATTTTTTCAGAATTAAATATAGATATACCTGATGCTACTCCTTGTGATCCAGCTTGTGCGGTTTATTTACCAGGAGAATCTCATCCTATTAATGTTTGGCGAGATCCGCAAAAATGGGAAGAAGAAAGAGAAAGACAATTTCCAGGAAGTGCAGGTTTTTGGCAATTATTAGCAACCTTATTTAATGTCAGTTGGGAGTTTCAAAGTAGAGATCCCGTGTTACCACCTCGTAATTTATGGGACTTAGGACAATTAATCAAGAGTTTAAGATTAAATACATTAATTACAGTACCATTTACATTAATGACAGTGGGAGATGCTTTAAGAATATATGGTTTAGACAAAGATAAAAGGTTAAGAACATTCCTAGATTTACAATTAAAATTGTATTCTCAAGTTAATGCCGAAGAAACAGCTTTATTGTATGCAGCCACAGCATTAAGTGTATCCCAATCTCCCCAAGGATTATATCATTTACAGGGAAGTATGCAAGTGTTGAGCGATCGCTTGGTAGAATCCTTAAAACGGGATGGCGGACAAATATTCATGCGTCATAGCGTGGAAAAAATCAATCTTATCAATAACCAAGCAGAAAGTATAGTTATTAAAAATCAGAAAAACAGTGAAATATTCACAGAAAAAGCAGATCACATTATTGCTAATGTCACCGCACAAAACCTAGTTCAACTATTAGCAGAAAATGCTCCCCAGGGATATAAATATAGAGTCGAGAAATTACCACCAGCTTCAGGTGCTTACGTATTATATTTAGGAGTTGATGCTAGTGCAATTCCTCCAGAATGTCCACCACATCTACAATTTATGTATGATCAAAATAAACCAATAGGAGAAAATAACTCCTTATTTGTATCTGTCAGTCACCCAGGAGATGGCCGCGCACCCACAGGAAAAGCGACAATTATTGCATCATCATTTGTAAATTATCAACCTTGGTGGGAGGAGATAAACTATCAAGAAATGAAAGAAAAATTTACCCAAGATGCAATTACAAAACTGGGAGAATATTTCTACTTAAAACCAGAAACATTAATTCATGTAGAAGCAGCAACACCACGGACATTTTTTCAATATACTGGACGAGATCAAGGTATAGTTGGGGGAATAGGCCAAAGAATTTCTACCTTTGGTCCTTTTGGTTTTGCTAACCGCACTCCTATCAAAAATTTGTGGTTAGTAGGAGACTCAACCCATCCCGGAGAAGGTACAGCAGGAGTTAGTTATTCAGCATTAACAGTTGTCAGACAAATTGAAAATAATTGACAATTGATAATTGATAATTGATCATTCTATCTATGCTGATCAATTTATCAGTAAATACCTGCTTTTTCCCAAGTCTTTTACTTCCCCACTTAAACCTTCAGTTATTTACCTGAAATGTTGAAATACAAAGAATGAAAAGAAACAAATGCAAATAACACTCTGTGATGTTATTGATACTATTTACTGATGGCTAATAGCTGAATAATTACTTCTCCACACTAGCCTATTTCCTGCTATTTTTGATAAACTAAAAGACTGTTATATTCAGCAACTTTGTGAATTTTACCCTGGTATTCACATTTATCAATAAACTCTGCAACCTTACCCCAACCTACAGAACCAGGATAAAACAAAATTCTACCTCCAGGGTTTAATTTACTTAAAAACATCTTAACCAATGACTGATCATCATGATGCACAAAATCAGCTTCTTCTGTTAAATAAAATTCTCCCAAATGAAATAAAGAGACTATATCAAACATTGGTAAAGCAGCAGCAGTGAGAGTGTAAATATCTGCAAATAACACCTTATAGTATTTGTTGAGATGACGGTTTTCTTGACATAAACTCACATATTTCTGATGTTCTAAAACTGATGCCGTAATTCCTAAAATTTGGTTAGCAGCAGTCAATTTTCGATTTTCTAAACCTAAAATATGATGAGAACCTGTACCAAAGTGAAAGATAGTCTTATTGTGAATTTGTTCCTGTTCTAAATATTGCATAAAGTCCACATCACAAGGACATAAATGTGGTTTTAATTCCCAAGATGACGTTTCCCGATAATAATTATTCCCTACCCAATGGGGAAGCACAGGACGAGAAAATGTCATTCTATAATATAGTCTAGCTAATTGTGGAGATTTAAAAACAACCTCACGAATATTTTTCCGCAAGGAGGTAAATAAAGATGTTTGAGTGTAAGAATTTGTAGTCATAGTTTTTGCAAAGTAAGGTAATGAATGGAGAATTTTGTGTTGTCTTCTTTCTTAATTTTTGATTAATTTATTGGTTTTGATCATGTAGATGTATTGATCTTTATTGATTTGATTTTCTGTTGATGCTGATACAAATTAACTCTATCATGGCAACATCAACTTCATGTTAATATCTTGTCAACTTTTGATAAAATACTCTTCAAAATAATTACAAATAATAGAGGATGACTATATACTTTTCTCTATGTTTAAATTAATATTGAAAAATTTCGGTGAAAATTTTTCTTCCTTGCGTTGAAGTCATGAGAAAATTCAATATTTTTATCTTTCAATTCTGATATTTAATCTGATAAAATAGATATAGATTTATACTGCAATTAATAGAGATTATATAAAATCACAAATATTCTCTCAGAATAGTCACCCAAGTAACTAATTATGGTAAAGTAGAATATTCGTAAAATAGCTGAGTACAGATTTACCAAATATGTATGATTAAGTCATATTTAGTCATAAAAAAATATCTGATAAGCTACACAAAACAAAGGTTATAAAATCAATGATTACGTATTTTAACATTATTCCTCTGTTATTATTATCACTACAAATTCCTGCTACAGCCATTCTACTATCTCGGTTATTAAAAGGACCAGGAAGGTATCCACCATTACAACCACAACAACCAACTCCAGAAATTTACGGTAGTGTAAGTGTAGTAGTTCCTACATTAAATGAAGCATTACGTATTACTCCTTTATTAACTGGGTTAAGTCAACAAAAAGAGGAAGTAAGAGAAATCATAGTTGTTGATAGTCGTTCTACAGATGGTACTGCGGATATAGTTAAGAGTTTTCAGAAACAAGATTCGCGTTTTCGTGTAATAACAGATGATCCCTTGCCTAAAAATTGGGTAGGTCGCCCTTGGGCATTACATAACGGCTTTTTATTTACATCAGAAGACAGTGAATGGTTTTTAGGAATGGATGCAGATGTACAACCTCATCCTGGGTTAATAGCAAGTTTAGTAAAAACAGCGATCGCTCAAAAATATGATTTAGTATCATTATCACCGCAATTTATTCTCAAATATCCTGGAGAATGTTGGTTACAACCAGCCCTATTAATGACACTATTATATAGATTTGATCCCACAGGAATTTACACCGAAGCACCAGAAAGAGTCATGGCCAATGGTCAATGTTTTTTATGTAAACGTTCCGTATTGCAATCCGTAGAAGGTTATACCAGTGCTAAAAGTTCATTTTGCGACGATGTTACATTAGCAAGATATATAGCATCCCAAGGATTCAAAGTAGGATTTTTAGATGGCGCAAAACTGTTAAAAGTAAGGATGTACGAAGGTGCATTAGAAACCTGGAAAGAATGGGGACGCAGTTTAGACCTTAAAGATGCTTCCACACCTGCTCAAACCTGGTCAGATATATGGCTATTAACATCAGTACAGGGACTACCCTTAATTATAGTTTTACCCAGTTTACTAAACATACCAACATATCCATCTATAAGTTTTGTGTTATTAGCATTGAATATGTTTTTACTAGTGATCCGATTTGCCTTATTATTAGCGATCGCACCATCCTATGATCGCAAAAATGCCAAAGGAGGTTGGTTATTCTGGCTATCCCCACTAGCAGACATCCTAGCAGTAATCCGTATCTTCCTATCAGCCCTGAGAAAACCCAAAGAATGGCGCGGAAGAACATACTCATAAAGTCAAATCTTACTCTGTATCGCCCTGCGACTCTGCGTGAAATATACTCATAAAAAACTACCATGACATCTACAAAAACCATCAAAGAAAAACAACGCCTAGAACTATCACCCTTAGAAGTTCCCCAACGCTTATTATTAGGACCAGGACCAAGTAACGCCCATCCTGCGGTATTGCAGGCCATGAGTACCACACCATTAGGCCATTTAGATCCGGCATTTTTAGGCATAATGGACGAAATTCAGTCATTATTGCGCTATGTTTGGCAAACAGAAAACGAGCATACCATCGCAGTTAGCGGTACTGGTACAGCCGCAATGGAAGCAACCCTCGCTAACGTAGTGGAATGTGGAGATGTAGTATTAATTGGTGTTGCGGGATACTTTGGCAACCGTTTAGTAGACATGGCCGGAAGATATGGTGCTGATGTGAGAACCATAAACAAACCTTGGGGACAAGTATTTTCATTAGCAGAAATTAGGACAGCCTTAGAAACCCATAAACCCGCCATATTAGCTTTAGTTCATGCCGAAACATCCACAGGAGCGCGTCAACCCTTAGAAGAAGTTGGTGAATTATGTCGTGAACATGGCACATTATTATTAGTTGATACTGTCACCAGTTTAGGGGGAGTTCGCATATTATTAGATGAGTGGGGAGTGGACCTAGCCTATAGTTGCAGTCAAAAAGGTTTAGGATGTTCTCCTGGTGCATCTCCTTTTACCATGAGTTCTCGCGCAATGGAAAAACTGCACAACCGCAAAAGCAAAGTTGCTAACTGGTATTTAGATATGCTGTTATTAGGCAAATACTGGGGAGAAGAACGCACATATCACCATACAGCGCCAATAAACTTATATTATGGTTTACGGGAAGCGCTGCGTTTAATAGCAGAGGAAGGCATAGAAAATAGTTGGCAAAGGCATCAAAAAAACGTAGAGTATTTATGGGATAGTTTGGAAAGTATTGGCTTAAAAATGCACGTAGACAAGCAATATCGTTTACCCACATTAACCACAGTTTGTATTCCTCAAGGTGTGGATGGAAAAGCCGTCACCAAGGAATTATTGCTAGATCATAACATAGAAATTGGTGCGGGTTTAGGAGAATTGGCGGGTAAAGTTTGGCGTGTCGGTTTAATGGGTTACAATAGTCGTCAAGAAAGTGTGGATAAGTTAGTGGCTGCGTTAGAAACAGTTATAAACCATAGCAGATAAATCATATTCTGTAGGGTGCGTTAGGCAACGTAACGCACCTGATATAATCTTTTGAGAATGTTTAATTATTAATCTTTAGATACCGGACTTCTTAAAGAAGTCCGGTATCTGGTATCTGGTTCACACTTATCAATCAAAAAAATCCCAAGGCAAAACCATTTTTCCCATTGACACCACCGAAAAAACCTGATAGAGTAATCTTGATGAGGAAGAACTATCTTGCTCGCATAAGCATGACAAGTCACAAAGAACATTATCAAATCGTCAAAATTATGATGCAAACCATAAAATTGATAATGATAGATGATAGGGCAAACTGACAATTTATGAGTTGCGCGATCGCACAACATAGATCATATCAAACATAGACGTTTAGATACCGGACTTCTTAAAGAAGTCCGGTATCTGGTATCTGGTGGACTTACGCAACTGGCATAGGCGATCGCTAGATTATAGTATATAGTATTAAGAATTACGCAAGATTAAACTCAAAACCTGATCTTTGCTTAGGGATAATTCATCAATTTACCCCTAAGCTAATGTGTAGCACTCACTGTATAATTAAAAAACCTGAAGTTACAGTAGCACAAGCATCTTGCTTGTATTTATAAAACATCAACTCTTATCTAGTAGCACAAGCATCTTACTTGTATTAATTATTCAAATTAAAGGAACAACAGCTTATCGCTCTCACCAAATGTTCAATTTATAAAACATCAACTCTTATCTAGTAGCACAAGCATCTTACTTGTATTAATTATTCAAATTAAAGGAACAACAGCTTATCGCTCTCACCAAATGTTCAATTTATAAAACATCAACTCTTATCTACCATGTTATGGCAACCAAACCAACCCATTGAAGACGGTAAATATATCATTTTAAACCAACTCGGAGATCCTGGCGGTTTTGGCATTACCTACAGCGCCAAAGATACCCGTACAGGCCAAATAGTCGCCATTAAAACCCTCAACCAAAAACGCCAAGCTGCTAATGACTTTAAGCAACAGCAAATTAAATTTGTCAACGAAGGTTTTAGATTAAACGCCTTCAAACATCAACATATTGTTAAAGTTCATGGCATGACACAAGAAAATGGACTTTGGGGGATGGTAATGGAATATATAGATGGGAACGACTTAAGTAAATATGTTCAAAAATATGGGCAGTTATCCGAAACTGATGCAGTATTATATATTGACCAAATTGCTCAGGCGTTAGAATATATGCACCAGCATAATGGTACAATTCATAAAGATATTAAACCTCATAACATTGTCTTGCGACAAGACAGAAAAGAAGCAGTATTAATTGATTTTGGTTTAGCTTGTGAAATTGATAGAATTACCACTAGAGATGGCCTTACCGAAGGCTATGCACCTCTAGAACAGTATGGTATCGGTACAGTAGGCTTTTATACAGATGTTTACGCTTTGGCTACAACCCTATATTATATTTTGACAGTAGATGGCATGAATGCCAAAAATGAATATATTTATCCTTCCTTTGTGCGGAAATTAGGAGCTGTGGAATTACCACCACCTCAATATTATAATCCTGGCATCAGTAAGAGAGTCAATGATGCCATTATTAAGGGAATGGAGTTAGAAATTCCAGATCGTCCCCAAACTATGGGAGAATTTAGGAAGTTATTAGAACTAGTTAATCAACCTGTAGTTAATATTCCTATTCAACCTCCTCAAGTTAATATTAATAATGCCGAAACTATCAAAATTGTACCGCCAACACCAAAGCCAAAATCAAAGTTTCAATCTTTTACAGAAAACTTGGGAACTATAGAAAGCAAAGGTATATTTTCCATCTTTACTGGTAGCCGTCAAGTATTAGTATTATTAGAAATGATAGCCATTCCTGGTGGAAAATTCTTCATGGGTTCTCCAGATAACGATAACCAAGCAAGCGATACAGAAAAACCGCAACATGAAGTTACTGTTCCATCTTTTTATATGGGTAAATATCCCATTACTCAAGCACAATGGGAAAGGGTAGCAGCTTTACCCAAGGTAAAAATTGATTTAAAACCTCAACCATCATTCTTTAAAGGGGAAAATCTTCCAGTTGAGCGCGTTTCATGGTTTGACGCACAGGAATTTTGCGCTAGACTAAGTAAAGCTACAGGTAAAAAATATCGGTTGCCTAGTGAAGCTGAATGGGAATACGCCTGTAGAGCTAAAACCACAACTCGCTACTATTTTGGTGATAGCATTACCACTTATTTAGCCAATTATGATAGAAAATATGGACAAACCACAGAAGTAGGCAAGTTTCCACCTAATGCTTTTGGTTTGTATGATATGCACGGGAATGTGTGGGAATGGTGTGAAGATAATTGGCATGACAATTATATAAACGCGCCTAGTAACGGTAGTGCCTGGATTAGTCAAAGCACTGATAAAGTAACAATGCGTGGTGGTTCTTGGTACAACAATCCTAGTATCTGCCGTTCTGCGTCTCGCCTCACTGATGTTAGGGCGGAGCGCGTCCACCTCTACAACGATTTCGGTTTTCGTGTTGTGTGTGGGGTGGGGGGGACTTTGTAGCCCTTTATACTTTTGTCCTCTTGCCCTTTGCTTTTTTCTTTTCCTAATCTGGTAATTAAGAAACTATAGCAAATTACAGGTTTACTAACAGGTAAAATAATTAAACCTTATATTTCATTACCTCTGTATTTATCATGTCTTCTGCCGTTATTACCTTAGAAACTCAACAAAACGCTTCTGATCACCTAATTATTAACCGTCCCAGTTCAGGTATATCTTTACAAGGTTCTATTCGTATTCCTGGAGATAAATCCATTTCCCATCGCGCTTTGATGTTAGGTGCTATTGCTGAAGGTGAAACTAAAATTACAGGACTACTTTTAGGCGAAGATCCGCGCAGTACAGCCGCTTGTTTTCGGGCTTTAGGTGCGGAAATTTCTGAATTAAATACAGAACTAGTAAAAGTTAAAGGTATTGGTTTAGGTAACTTTCAAGAACCTATAGATATTCTCAATGCTGGTAATTCCGGTACAACCATGAGATTGATGTTAGGTTTATTAGCATCCCATCCCCATAGATTTTACACCGTAACTGGTGATGATTCCTTGCGATCGCGTCCCATGTCCCGTGTTGTTAAACCTTTGGTAGAAATGGGGGCGCAAATTTGGGGTAGAAAAAATAACAGTCTTGCACCCTTAGCTATTCAAGGCCAGTCTCTCAAACCTATACATTATCATTCCCCCATCGCGTCGGCACAGGTAAAATCATGTATCTTGTTAGCAGGTTTGAATACCCAAGGAGATACCACAGTTACAGAACCTGCATTATCACGGGATCACAGTGAAAGAATGTTAAAAGCCTTTGGAGCGCGAATAAGCACCGATCCTGAAACCAAGAGCGTCACAGTGACAGGAGGTGCTAAACTTTATGGACAAAGCGTAATAGTACCTGGTGATATTAGTTCCGCCGCTTTTTGGTTAGTGGCTGGGGCGATAGTACCCAATTCTAACTTATTGGTGGAAAATGTAGGAGTTAATCCTACCCGTACAGGTATTTTAGAAGCCTTAGCTATGATGGAGGCAGATATTCAATTAGAAAATGAAAGGGAAGTGGCCGGAGAACCTGTAGCAGATATTCGCGTGCGTTCCAGTGCTTTAAAAAGTTGTACTATCGCAGGTGATATTATTCCCAGATTAATTGATGAAATACCTATTTTAGCAGTGGCGGCTACTTTTGCATCAGGTACAACTATTATTAAAGACGCGGAAGAGTTACGAGTTAAAGAGAGCGATCGCATTACTGTCATGGCACAACAATTAAATAAAATGGGTGCAAAAGTTAATGAACTGCCCGATGGTATGGAAATTATAGGAGGTACTCCATTAACAGGTACAGAAGTAGATAGTTATACAGATCATCGTATTGCGATGAGTTTAGCGATCGCTGCCCTCAATAGCACAGATACAACTACCATTCAACGTGCAGAAGCTGCGGCAATATCCTATCCCAACTTTACCAACACATTAAAGGAAATCATTAGATAATAGGAGATCGAGGAGTCAGGAGTCAGAACAAAGAACTCCCTCCCCCTGCACTCCGCACCCCATATATGTCATTATCAACAATTAGAATTGTATTAGTAGAACCAGCAGGACCATTGAATTTAGGTTCAGTGGCCAGAGTAATGAAAAATTTTGGACTATCTCAATTATTCCTTGTTAGTCCACAATGCGATCGCCGATCAGAAGAAGCAGTATTAATGGCAGTTCACGCCCACGCAATTTTAGAAAATGCTCAAGTTGTAAATACCATCCCAGAAGCCCTCCAAGGCTGTCATTTTGCCATAGCCACCATAGGACGCGAATATAGTGGACAACTGCCTTTAGAAAGCCCTACAGATGCTTTACCTTCCCTATTTACAGCATCAGATCAACCAGTAGCATTAATATTTGGTCGAGAAGATCGGGGTTTAAGCAACGAAGAAATAAATTATGCCCAAAAATTAATTTATATTCCTACAAACCCAGAATATCCATCTTTAAATTTAGCCACAGCCGTCGCTATTTGTTGTTATGAATTATCGGAAATTGCCCAAATAAACCTAATTGAAAATAAACCTATACCAGAAACAGCACCTGCGGAACTGCGAGAAATTTATTATCAAGAATTAGAAACTTTATTGTTAAATATAGGTTATCTTTATCCCCATACAGCCGCCAGGAGGATGGAGAAATTTCGCCATTTATATAATCGTGCAAATTTGCAAACTAATGAAGTTACTATGTTATTAGGAATATTAAGACAAGTGGAATGGGCAATTAAAAATTCTCAAAATATTGAACCAAAGTAGCGCAGGCATCTTGCCTGCAACAAGTGTAAAATATGTAAAATATTATGTAAAATATAAAAATTTAAAATATGGTATAACTCAAAGCTAATAACTAATAAGAGATCAAAACCATGAAAAAAAGAACATTAGGAAACTCAAACGTACAAATAACACCCATTATTATGGGAACTTGGCAAGCAGGCAAAAAATTGTGGGTAGGAATTGAAGATGATGACTCAATTAAAACTATTCGCGCTGCTTATGAACATGGAATTACTACCATAGATACCGCCGCAGTTTATGGAGAAGGACATTCTGAAAAAATTGTCGCTCAGGCTTTATCTGATGTGCGAGATCATGTAGAATATGCCACAAAAGTTTTTGCCCATGATCTTAAATATGAAAAAGTAATTGCAGCTTGTGAACAGTCTTTAAAAAATTTGCAAACTGACTATATAGACCTTTATCAAATTCATTGGCCATCTGGTAGTTTTAACAGTGAAATTGTGCCAATTTCTGAAACTATGAAAGCTTTAAATTATCTTAAAGAACAGGGTAAAATTAGAGCTATTGGAGTTTCTAATTTCTCCCGTGATCAAATTATTCAAGCTGCTGAATATGGAACTATTGATAGTTTACAACCTCCTTATTCTTTGTTTTGGAGAAAGGTAGAAAAAGACGCAATGGCCTATTGTATAGAAAACAATATTTCTATTCTAGCTTATTCGCCTCTAGCTCAAGGATTATTAACTGGAAAATTCCCTTTAGGACATAAATTTGATCCTCAAGATAACCGAGCTAAAAATACGTTATTTCAAGGTGAAAATTTTGCCCGCGCTCAACAAGCATTAACTCAATTACAACCCATTGCAGAAAAAAATAATTGTAGTTTAGCTCAATTAGCTTTAGCTTGGTTAATTGCTCAACCTCAAACCAGTGCTATAGTTGGTGCACGTTATCCTGAACAGGCGATCGCTAATGCTCAAACTGTTAAAGTGCAACTTTCCGCCGCAGATATGGCTCAAATAGACAGTATTGGACGTATTGTTACTGATCCTCAAGACGATCAACCAGTGATGTGGAATTGGTGATAAATTGGTGATTTAATTTAACATTAAATAACAGATTTTTTGATGTTATTAATGACAAGTTAGGGGTTATTTGTTAATAGTAAGTAATCCTAGTTTAACTTGTCATAGGATATTTTTAGACCTTGTAAAAATTAACTGGTAACTTCTACAGCAGCAGCTAGAATATCATCATCAGATTCTAGATCATCTAAATTATCTACTTTCATTTGTTCCATCATTTTAGAATGAGTAATTTCATATTCAATATCTACTAAAGCACGTGCTATTTTATCTGCGACTTTTTGCCATTCTTCAGGGGATACTATTGCATCTATATGTTTTAAAGCTGTATAAGCCTCTGCTCAAAGATATCCTAAAAATGTCAAATTAGTTTGTTCAAACATATCAACTCCTTGTGAACTTTGTGGTATCATAATATAATAAAAAATTGTTGTTGCTCTTTGTGATTTTTAGGAAGTTAAAATTTAACAACAAAATCATAATAAAATTATTCAACATAAATTTTGACAATTAGAGGTATCAGTCATGCACCCATTTGAAAGGATTTTATTAGTCTCAAAAGAAAAAATTGAACTTGAATTAAAATCAATCAAGGAAATTATCTGGAGTGAGTTTTACTTAAATCCAAGACGTTTAAGAGGGAGTGATTTTTTGATGCGTTGGTCTCAGGGAGTTTGGAGTGAAAAACGCTTAACTGATGCTATTAATCAAACTAGTGAATTTTATGCAATTCCTTATGGACCCAGTGGAACAGCCCCTACAGATGATGTCAGAGAATTTGAACTTTACTTTGAAAAACTCGAAACTGCGGGACTTGGAAATATAAAACGTCCTGATTTATTGATTTTTAAAATATCAGAAAAATCCTATGTTGATCATTTTTTACAAGATATTGGTGGAAGTGAAAAATTACCATTTATAGTTGAAAAAGAACTACAACCTCTGATTAAAAAAGCAATTGTAGCTATTGAGTGTGAAAATTCACTGTGGGTTGCAGAAAAAATGCCTAATTATAATACCGAATTGCGTCCTCAAAAAAGGCTGGGAGGTAAAATGGGGCTACCCAAAAATGCTGTTTTACCAACAGTGATTATTAAAGAAGAAGACCGTATTCCTTTGCATAAATGGCAAGAAGAAAATAATATTCCTGTTCACATTTGGCACGTTTTTTTTGATAAGGCTTATGGGTTATCTCTTCAAGAAGCTGAACACCTCATTCAAGAAGGTTTAATTGAACCAACAATTCAAGTATTTCAAGCACCAGGTGGAGCAACAACTAAAAAAGCTATTTACAAATTTTATTACCATTATGCTTATCTTCTAGGAAATTCTACAACACAGCCTACTTTAGTACCTGATTATATTCAAGACAAAAATGGACATATTTTACCTTATGTAAAATTTACAGGTGGTTCACTGGCAATTGCTCAAAATACTTTAAAAATTCTCCATAACCTTTAATAATTATCATAATTATGACTCATCAACAACTACCGAATAACTGGGAAGAACGGGAAAAACTTCGTAATAAAGGTCAATTTTGGACTCCAGAATGGGTTGCAAAAGCAATGGTTTTATACACAGCAAAAGATACAAGTTTAATATTTGATCCTGCTGCGGGTAGAGGTGCTTTTTTTGATGCTATTTTAAAAATAAATCCCTCTATAAATTATTATGGAATTGATATAGATAAAAAGGTTTTACAAGATGTAATTTATCAAAGAAATGATTGTTTAGTAGAAATTCGTGATTTTTTAATAAATCCTCCACATCAAAATTTTAAAGCAATTGTAGCTAATCCTCCTTACATTAGACATCATCGAATTGATGCAAAAATAAAGGAATTTTTACAAGAACTTTTTATCAAAATTACAGGTTTTAAAATTGATGGTAGAGCAGGTTATCATATATACTTTTTTGTCCAGGCTTTAAATCTATTAGATAATTATGGAAAACTAGCTTTTATTATGCCTGCTGATACTTGTGAAGGGATTTTCTCACAAAAACTTTGGGACTGGATTACTAAAAATTATTGTCTTGAATGTGTGGTCACATTTGATGAAAATGCTACACCTTTTCCTAATGTTGATACCAATGCGATGGTTTTTTTTATTAAAAAATCTGCACCAATAAAAAATATTAAATGGATTAAGGTAAATCAGTCTAACTCTGATGAACTTCTTAATTTTGTGGAATCAGATTTCCAGAATGAAGATTATCAAAATTATTCTACTTTAGAAATTAAGAACCGTGAGTTAAAAGAGGCATTATCCACTGGTTTATCAAGGCCTAAACAACATCATTGTGATTTTAAATATCACCTCCATGATTTTGCAACAGTTACCAGAGGTATTGCCACAGGTGCTAATGATTTCTTTTTTTTAACCAAAAAACAGGTAGAAGAACTACAAATTCCTCCAGAATTTCTTAAGTTGGCAATTGGTCGTACAAAAGATGTAAAGGGAGATAAAATTACTATGGATGATATCAGCATATTGCAAGAAAAAAATCGTCCTACAATTTTACTTTGTGTGGATAATAACAATATTCCTGAATCAGTGGCTAACTATCTTAAAAAAGGAGAAAATTCTGGATTGCCTAACCGTCCTCTTATTAAACAACGCAAATGTTGGTATAGAATGGAATATAGAAAAGTACCACCTATATTATTTGCTTATCTTGGTCGCCGAAATTCAAGGTTCATTAAAAATGAAGCTGGAGTTGTTCCATTAACGAGTTTTTTGTGTGTTTATCCCATTTTTTCCGATGAAATATACATTATGAATCTTTGGCAAGCATTAAATGATCCTGATACTATTGAAAATCTTAAATTAGTAGGTAAAAGCTATGGTTCGGGTGCTATTAAGGTTGAACCTCGTAATCTTAATAGAGTACCAATACCAGAGCATATAGTAGAGAAATATAATTTAAACCTACATCAAAAACCACAAAAATGTACTAACAAAATTCAGCAACTCGCGCTATTTTAATCCTTCTTATATTTATAAGTGTGTATAATTTAAAAATTTATATTCAATTTTACACTACACAAGTTAATACAATTATTAATATCGCTTCACTCCATTCTACCACCGCCCCATAAGTATCCCCTGTATGTCCACCTAATTTATGATTAAACCAAGCAGATGTGATAGATGCGATCGCCAAACCTAAACCAACCATCATCACAGCTAGAGTAAAATTTTGCCAATTAAACCACCACATCACTACACTAAAACACAATAGTAAAAGTAAACTGGGTATTACATCTATATAAGAACGAATTGCTTGTTTATGAAATGCTCCTTTACCAGCGGCTTTAAGATAAGGATAACAGGCGATCGCTAATTGTTGTCCCCATCTACCCCAACCACAAACCCCCATCAACACTAACCAACGATTTACTTCAATATCTGTTAACGCTACAGTTTTTAATAAAATAATTATAATTCCTGACATCGCCCCAAAAGCACCAGTTGCACTATCACTCATCACTTCTAAACGTCTTTCTGGATTATTTACCGCTAAACCATCACTAGTATCCATCGCTCCATCTAAATGTAAACCTCCTGTAATCAGTAACCATACAGCCACAATCACAGCACTACGAGTTAAAGCAGGGACACCTATATAACTGATCCCCCCATCCAACCCCCCCAAAATACCACCAATTATTAAACCAACCATCGGTGCAAAACAGGCCACCCTCTGAAAATCTAAATTTTCTATATAAGGTAAGGGAATTGACGTATAAAATATCACAGCAGCTACTAAATCCGAAAATTGCTGTTGCCACCAAAGCAAAAATTTAGCCATACTTAAATAGAGTTGATCTACAAATCTCCAGTATTCATTCTCAGCACAATTGAGAATGATTATGTTCATAAATTACTTGAATTATCTGAAGATGATTGGACAATTTAATCAAAAAATTGATATTTTGGAAATATAGACAATTCATAATCTATATCATCGGTTGTATGGCTTACACCATCTTCACCCTATCGGCTGCGTTGTTACTCACCTTCTGTAAAATATAATTCCTCTATGAGTCACCATCTACCCGAAACTAGGATACCAGCACCATGCATTGTCAACATTGGCATTATCGTTAGTAAGCTGGATATGCAACGACTTCTATGCGACTTAGGTAGAGTTCACTACATCTACACTCAAAATGACACAATACTCAGTCAGGGAGATGGGGATGTAATGGAAATATTCTCAAGTCCACAAAGGTCTACTTTAGTTGCTAATAATGCAATATATATCAACCTGGACAGTTTTGATTACTTAGAATTAAAACAGTCTCCCCAACAAGAAACTTATTTTGACTTACGACAGGAGGAAATGTGTTTACGCTTAATTCCTCTGTCTACACCTTCCCAAGAACGACACCAGCGCAATTTTAATATCACTGCTATTGAGGCCATGATGGATCAAGTTTTAGCTGCTAGATGGGATGCAGAAATTGATGATGATTGCTGTGATTCTTTTTAGTGGTCAGCTATCAGCAGTCAGCAGTCAACACTGCTAAATTTTCAATAGTACAAAATACTATTACCATATTTGTTAATAATGATCAATAACGAATGACCAATTTTTTCTTTGAAAGTCTCGCTAGTTGTAGTCAGACTAAGGCCAGGGCAGGCATCTTTTATACTCCTCATGGTGCTGTGGAAACTCCTAGATTTATGCCTGTGGGAACTTTAGCTAATGTAAAAACTATCACTCCTGCACAATTGGCAGATACAGGGGCGCAAATGGTATTAGCTAATACTTATCATTTACACCTACAACCAGGAGAAGGGATAGTTGCTGGCGCTGGTGGACTACACAAGTTCATGGGATGGACAGGTCCAATGTTAACTGACTCCGGTGGTTTTCAGGTTTTCAGTTTAAGCGAAATGCGAAAAATTACTGAAGAAGGTGTAACTTTCCGCTCGCCTCACGATGGACAAATTATTAAACTCACCCCCGAACGTTCCATAGAAATACAGAATACGTTAGGTGCTGATGTGATCATGGCTTTTGATGAATGTCCACCTTATCCTGCTACTCGTGAAGAAGTGGAAACTGCTACAGGTAGGACATATCGCTGGCTAGAACGCTCTATAACCGCCCATAAACGCTCAGATCAGGCTTTGTTTCCCATTGTCCAGGGAGGAGTATATCTGGACATTCGCGCCCGTGCTGCTGGCGATTTGGCGGCGTTGAATATGCCAGGATATGCTATTGGTGGGGTGAGTGTAGGTGAACCTACGGAATTAATGGCAGAAATTGTACAGGCTACTGCTCCTTTATTACCAGTGAATAAACCCCGATATTTGATGGGAGTGGGTACTTATCGAGAAATGGCTATCGCTATAGCTGCTGGTATAGATTTATTTGACTGTGTAATTCCCACAAGATGGGCCAGACATGGTACTGCTATTGTTAGTGGTGAACGTTGGAATCTTAAAAATGCTAAGTTTAAGGACGATTTTACACCTTTAGATGCAACTTGTTCCTGTTATACCTGTGTGAATTTTACTCGTGCTTATATTGCTCATTTGGTGCGATCGCAAGAAATATTAGCTTATACTTTATTAAGTATTCATAATATTACGGAATTAATTAGCTTTACCCAAAAAATTAGGGAGTCAATTTTAAGCGATCGCTTTGTCACAGATTTCGGCCATTGGTTATAATATCTATCAGGAATAGCTCTGACTACTCATGGCTATTCCCTAACTCCTTTTATAGTTAACTGCTTCCCAATTTTCCCTGTTCTCTATTCCTTCCCCCCCCATATATAATTAAAAAAAGCTCTTTGTAATGGAATTTAACACTTGTGATTGAGGCTGAAGTTCATTTATCATTGCATAATTTCTTGCGATCCCAGTCTGGGTTTCCCTCCTGGCCTCATCATTTGACTATGGCTAGGCTGGTAGCACGTGCTTTAAGATTAGATCGCAGTGCATTAATTCAGGTGGGAGCTTTATGTGGTTTGCAAGGACGATATCGCACTAGCTTTATTGCATCTGCTTTAATGTGGCCAAATCCTGTAATCGTTGTAGCCACTTTAGAAGTACAACAGCGTTTATTAAACATAGAAATTCCCCGGTTACAACAGTGGTTATCTACTCATAAACCCATCAGAATTGGTAATACTTGGCCAGATGATAATTTCCCAGGTTTATTATTAACATCTCCCCAGGCTTGGTTCCAAGCACAATTATCTAACTCCACAGCATTTCCTCCTGATATCCCTACTATTATTGATGGAGTAGATGACTTGGAAAATTGGGTATGTGAACAACTCACATATCATATTCAGCCCACAGACTGGGAACAATTAATGTTATCTTGTCCCCAACAAAGAGAAATAATTCGAGAAACAAGAGTAAAATTAACCCACGAGTTATTTCAACATCCTGAAAACCCCTATAATTGTTATTTAATTTCTGCTACAGAAATTGATATTTTACAAAATTTGTTTTTAAATTTACAAGGAGAAAATTTACCAAAAATTTGGCAAAGTTTCTCTCAAGATTTTCCCTTTTGTTATCATCATATACCCTCTTTTTTATCTTGGGCAACTATTAACCGTCGTCAAGGTTTATTTACTTTACACTATACTCATAATGAATTTCATAAAGCTCTTGCACCAATTTGGAAACGTCAACCAGTAGTTTTGATTGGTAGTGCTTTAGAGGTAGAAACAGAAGCTCCTTTATTTCGTCAACGTTTTGGTTTACCCGATGTTACTTGTTTACGGTTTTCGGCGGATACCCAAGGAGAAGCAATTCAACTTTATGTACCTTATAAGTTACCACTACCAAATACACCTGAATTTCAAGGGGCTTTAATTCATAATATTAGAACTCTAGTTTGTTTAAGTGCAACCACGTTAGGAATAACTGTAGTTTTAGTAGGAGATGTACCACTAAAAGCAAAATTAGGCGCGATTTTGGCTGGAGAATTTGGTTCAAGAGTACAGGTAGAAAAAACCTGTTTAGATGATAATGGAATTTTGGTTACTGGTTGGGAGTTTTGGCGATCGCATCAAAATGTATTACCATCACCAAGATTATTAATTATTGCCACTTTACCATTACCATCATTAGAAAATCCCTTAGTAGCTGGTAGAGTAGCACATTACAAGCGATCGCATCAAGACTGGTTCAGATTATACTTATTACCAACTGCTATCAGTGAATTACAAAGAGCGATCGCGCCAGTGAGAGAAAATCAAGGTATAGTAGCGTTATTAGATAGTCGTGTTGTCAACCGTAGTTATGGTTCACAGATATTAGCAGCATTGAGTCCTTTAGCGAGATTAAACTATCTTGATCCCAGTTTATTTTCTTCAGATACGCAACAGGAGTAAATTGATATGATATTTATTTCGATTTTGCGCATCAGTGAAGCAAAGCACCTGTATTAGACGCAAAGTTTCAAATTCTGAATTTCTCAATTTCATACCTAAAAAAAATTTTTAAGATCGCTCCGTTTCACTACGCTTGCAAGGGTAAAGTATTTAGGACAATCTAGTTTTTCTGCTTCTATTTCCCCCAAACGTAACCATGCAGAAATAGCACCAACATCACTTTGTTCTTCGCGGGTGCGACGAAAATTAACTTCTAAACCTCCGTAGCATTTCTGCCAATCTTCCGGTGAAGCAACACCGAAAAAATGTAATAAATTTTTTACCACTCCTGGTTTATTCTTAGCAATTAAAACGCACTTGGGAATTTTACCTTGGTTCATCAATTCTCTGATTGGTAACTGATCTAACCAAAATGTCCACCCCTGTAAGCGGCTTTCTTCTTCTTTTTTAGCTAAAGCAGCACGATACTGGGCTTCACGTCTGAGCCAAAATCCTGCGGTACTGCCTAAAACTCGTTCTAATTTCAATGCCGTTTCTTCATTAATAGGTGCTTTGCCATTAATCAGTAAACTGATATGTTTTGTGCTGTAGCCTAGACGCTCTGCTAATTCTGCTTGCGTCCAATCACGTTCTTCTAGTACATCAGCAACAGATGGGGTAATTGGGGTAACGGTTGTTAAGGATGCAGCAGGCTTGTATTTAGCCAAACTCGCATCAAACTCACCATAATCAATATCATTACTTTACTTTTACCCCAATTTTACCCCAAACTAACTGAATTTACCCCAAACTTACCCCAAAAAATTTGGGACGAGTATTAAACTCATCCCATAATTTATTGCCTGAAACCTTGAAATGCTTGGTTTTGGCTTATTTTTATCAAAGGCGACACCCAGATTCGAACTGGGGGATAAAGGTTTTGCAGACCTCTGCCTTACCACTTGGCTATGTCGCCGCTCCCACACCTATCTATAATAGCAGAACTTAGCCGCATTGTCCAGTGAAATAAGAAAAATTTTCAATATTTTTCCCAGATTTTTTGTAACATATTCATCAGACAGGCTCAAAGCCCGTCCCCAACAGCCCTAAAGCTAAAAATATGTTCTCACTTCATCAGCAAAACTAGCCCAACGCACAAAATAAAACGGACCAGCTACAGAACCCCAAATATGCTCATCTGTCTCAGGATTTCGTCCTCTATCGCGGCTGATGAACTGCTGGGCATCAATCTCAAAATCACTATCTAAATAGGTTCTTTGCCCATCTCTGATGACTATACAGCCCTTTCCTGGTTCAACTGTACCTTTAAAATGCTTACCAGTCCATTGCACAATCATATTACAACCAGTAAGTTTTTCCAAGCGATCGCTCGTTAAATTCTGCAATCTTTCCAAATCACGAGAAGCACCGTAAAAATCTTTTTCATCCTTTACTGTATAGTTCTCAATGTGAATCCTATCGCCACTATTCTTCAAATGCAACACTCGTACTCTATAAGGTCTATTCAGCATATAGTCATAAGCCTGTTCTACAAACAAACTCACCCCGGACAACAGGGAATAAGACAAAGGACGCATACATACCCGAATATGGGCATAAAAAGCGGGATTTTCAAACACCTGCGCTTGATTACTAAAATCTGCCGCCATCCAACGAGCTAAGGTAGTAATATCTGTAGAATGAGTCATGTCAATTTTAGGGTTACGATTTTGGATTTTGAATTTGGGATGGTGAATATTTACAATCAAAGATTTACAAAATATTTACAACTAGAATACCAACCCAATTACAAATTATTAACCAAAACGACCAGAAACATAATCACGAGTACGATTATCTAAAGGATTACGGAAAATTTGACCCGTAGAGCCAAATTCTACCATTTGTCCAATTCTACTTTCATCCGTACTAAAGAAAGCAGTAAAATCAGAAACACGAGTCGCCTGCTGCATATTATGAGTCACAATCACAATTGTAAAATTAGAACGTAACCCGTGAATTAATTCTTCCACCTTCATAGTTGCAATAGGATCAAGTGCTGAACAAGGTTCATCCATTAATAAAACTTTTGGTTTAACAGCTAACGCACGAGCTATACATAAACGCTGCTGTTGTCCTCCCGAAAGTCCTAAAGCAGACTTATGTAATTTATCCTTAACCTCATCCCACAATGCAGCCCCCTTTAAAGCAGACTCCACAATCTCATCTAACACCACCTTGGGACATCTACCAGCAATTCTCACACCATAGGCCACATTTTCATAAATACTAATGGGAAAAGGATTAGGCTTTTGAAACACCATACCAATTTCCCGTCTTAGGCGATTAATATTCACTCCAGAACCATAGATATTTTGCCCAAATAATTCCACAATTCCTTCAACTTTTACCTTTCCCTCTAACTCACTAATTCGGTTCAGAGTTTTAATAAAAGTAGACTTTCCACAACCACTAGGTCCAATTAAAGCTGTCACTTGGTTTTGATAGATGTCTAATGATATCCCTTCAATAGCCTTATAGTTACCATAGTAAAAAGAGAGGTTTTTTACCTTGATAGCAGTAGTTAGATTAGTTACATTAGTCATTGTACTTAAATTACTCATCATAAACAGGATATTGGCGAAAAAAGGTAAGTATTGAGCTATCAGTCATCAGTTATTAGAACTTGATTTTAAGGCCTACTTTGCAGAATTTTCAGGAAACCATCACAGATGACTGAATCACTGTTTACTCATGGCTAAATGTGGACAACAAAAAGAGACACAAAGAGACACAAGAATATTTAATTTAACCTGCTTCTACTAGCTATTAAGCGAGATAATACGCTAAAAACTAGTACTAAAGTTAGGAGGATAATCGCCGTAGTCCACACCAACTTATTAACTTCTGGATCTGGATTATTATAAAGATTAAAAATCAACACGGGTAAAGAAGCCGTAGGACTTAATAAATTATCAGACCAGTTTTGACTAAACAAAGCAGTAAAAATTAATGGCGCTGTTTCTCCTGCTGCACGAGCTATAGCCAGAGAAATTCCTGTAGTAATTCCCGGAATAGCAGCACTAACTACAACCCGAAAAGTAGTTTGGAAACGAGTTCCCCCTAAAGCCGCAGATGCTAAACGCTGATGCACAGGAATTAATTTTAATGCTTCTTCAGTAGTTAACGCAATAATCGGTAACATAATTACTGACAAAGCAAATCCCCCCGCAATGGCAGTAAATCCTTTAGTGGTTAAAACAATTACACCATAAGCGAATATACCAACAACAATTGATGGTACACCAGTAAGAATTTTAGTAATAAAGCGCACAGAATTAGTAATAGTGGGATTTTCGTTAAATTCCGCTAAAAATATACCTGTGATAACTCCCAGAGGTATACTTAGTATAGCACCAATAGTCACCACTGTTAATGTACCAGTAATAGCATTACCAAAACCACCATCAATTACTGGTTTTAATAACATTCCTAGCTCAAATCCCGATATTCCCTTATTGAGGATTTCCCAGATAATTGATAATAAGGGAATGACAGCTAAGGTAGTCAAACCAAAAGCAATTAAATTCATAATATTTGTAAATAATTGCCTTTGAATAGTCAGAGGTTTATGTATTTCTACAGTCGCTGATGGATTTGGTTTAGAATTAAAATTGCTTGTCATCATGATTGTTGTAATATTTGTCCTAGTAAATCATCTTGCCCATTTTCTCAATATTAATTATGTTTGTTAGCTAATAACTTTACCAATAGTCCAGCCGCAATATTTACAGCTAAAGTCAGAGCAAATAAGATTAATCCTAAATAACTCAATGAACCAATATGTAATCCTGGTTCTGCTTCAGCAAATTCATTAGCCAATATAGCAGGAATTGTATAGGCAGGATCAAGTAAAGATAATTTAATTTGGGCAGAATTACCAATCACCATTGTTACAGCCATTGTTTCTCCTAAAGCTCTTCCTAAAGCTAACATGGCAGCACTAAGTATACCGGACAATCCTGCCGGTAATAATACCCGAAAAATAGTTTCCCAACGAGTTGCACCTAAAGCCATGGATGCACTACGTAATTCCTTAGGGATAACTAATAATACATCACGAGAAATAGCAGCCATTGTAGGTAAAATCATAATTGCTAAAATCATCCCTGCCGTTAACATATTATTCCCCGTAGGATCTTCGGTGTTAAAAAAAGGTATGAACTTAAAATTAATAGCTAACCACTTTTGTAATTTTTCTATAACGGGAACAAATACAGCAATTCCCCACAAACCAATAATAACACTAGGAATAGCAGCTATTAATTCAACAATAAATGCCAAGGTATTCTTAATACTTGAAGGAAGAAAATCTTCACTAGTAACCAAAGCAACGGAAATGGCAATAGGAACAGTAAAGAAAATAGCGATCGCACTACTAACCAATGTTCCATAAATGTAAGGCAAAGCCCCAAAAACTTGATTACCTGTATCCCATTCTTGACTCCATAAAAATCCCAAGCCAAATTGTTTAATTGCAGGTTCTGCTTCTTTAAAAACTATAAATGTCATGATAAATAATATCATGGCAGTAATGACCACAAACAGATACACTAACCAAGTAAATCCTTGATCAAACCAAAACATCATTCCACCATTACTTGTCAAATTAATGTTTTTATGTTCTGATTGCCATGAGTTATTATCATCTAAATTAGCCATAATTGATTTTTAAGTCCTCGTATTTATTAGGAGATCAACAAGTCATGAGATTCAGGAGCCATAAGACTGACTCCTGACTACTAAATTACCTCACACTACCATTTACAGTTTGTAAAACTCTGTTAACGACATCAGCCGGGATCTTGGTATAATTCATGTCATCATTAAATTGTTGACCATCCTTTAACACCCAATTAATCCACTTTTTCACTGCCGCTGCTTTAGCTGCATTAGGATACTGCTTATACACCATCATCCAAGTCAAACCCACAATAGGATACCCTTGACTGGGATCGTTCACAAACACCCGATAATTACTGGGAAAACTGACTGTAGATAAAGCAGAATTAGCTGCTGCTAATGAAGGAGTCACAAATTCACCCTTTTTATTTTGAATTTGGGCTGATTTGAGCTTATTCTTAGTAGCGTAATCATATTCCACATAACCAATAGCACCAGGAGTCCGACTCACTAAAGCCGCTACACCAGGATTTCCTTTACCCTTAAGAACATTGGGTAATGTCCACTTAGGAGCAGTGTTGGCTCCGATTCTACCTTTAAAATAACCACTAATTGCACTTAAGTGGTTAGTAAAAATGAAAGTTGTACCACTACCATCTGCCCGTACTACAAATTTAATCGGCTGGTTTGGTAAATTCACGCCTGGGTTATCAGCTTTAATTTTCGGATCATTCCAGTCTTTAATTTGTCCAGCAAAAATTGCAGGTAAGGTAGCACGAGACAACTTGAGTGTATTCACCCCAGGAAGATTATACACTACCGATACTGCACCACCGGCTGTGGGCACTAAAATCACACCATTCTTAACTTTAGCTATTTCTGCATCAGTCATAGCTGCATCACTAGCACCAAAATCTACAGTACCATTAATAGTTTGACGAATACCACCACCACTACCAATAGCTTGATAATTCACTTTTAATTCTGGATGTTTTTTAGTAACTTCCCGTGCATAACGTTCATATAAAGGTGCAGGGAAAGTAGCTCCAGCACCATTTAAGGTTTGAGCTTGAGCAGACAACATGGGGCTTAATGCCATAGCTGATGTGACTACAGAAGTAGCTACTACACGATTGACAATGGTGGATAGGAAATTCATAGTACCTTTAATTCAGGGAATAACTTTTTCAGCAATTACATCCTTTATTAACGGTGATTGTTTGTTGTTAAGATTAGGTTAAGTAATGTCTAATAAAAATTTAAACTATGCTTAAATTTACACTTTTAAACTTTATTACTCACTGATGCTATCTAGAGCTAATTTCTGTTGCATACTTTTTATGCTCAAATATCATACAAGATAATAAAATCGCTGACAACCTGTTTGTAATTAATGCTGTAGACGCAAACGTAAGTGTTATATTGATTATTAGCAGGACTTACGCAACTGGCACATTGGTAGGGTGTGGTTCCACAAGCTCACTAACCACGTCAGACAGTATCAATCATGTAAATAACCAAATTGTTCATCTCTGACACACCCTACAACAGCATCCTACAACAGATTTTTTAGTGTGACACCTGCGTAAGTCCTAATTAGTTTAGTTGTAGGGTGTGTCAGATTCGATAAATCCTGCAAATAAACAGATTACAGATTGTTGATATCTGACACACCCTAATAATGTGGTGGTTGGGTAAGTCCTGCTAGTTGAGATATAGGTTTCTGATCGGTTGAAATATTTTATTTCTTTATATTGCTCGTGTAAAAGCAATATAGTTTATTTAAACCAAGAATATCCTTCTTGAACCAAAAGAAAAGTTAAACCGCTTCAGTATTTTTTTCCCCAGTGCGAATACGGACAACCTGATCTACAGGAGAGATAAATATTTTACCATCCCCAATTTCCCCTGTACGTGCGGCGGAAATAATCTTATCTACAACCATATCAACTTGACTATCTTCAACAACAATTTCCACCTTAAGTTTTTGGAGAAATTCTACAGTATATTCAGAACCACGATAACGTTCAGTTTGCCCCTTTTGCCGTCCGAAACCTCTAACCTCAGAAATAGTCATTCCCACAATACCAGCATTCACTAAGGCAATTTTTACCTCATCTAGCTTAAAGGGACGAATAATGGCTTCTACTTTCTTCATTTTTCTCATCCTAACTTCTCATAACTTTGTTTATATATAGCAGATAATAGGCAATTCGCAATTTCTTACTTGAAGTAACTTAGCACACCGATACAAAAAAGCTAACTAATGCTAACAAAAGTTCCCTTTTTCTTCCTGCTTTATCCTAGAAGTGTCGGCACTATCTAGTCCACAGGCTAACACGGTTAATCTAACCACAGTTCGACAAGCTCACTGACCGCTTATTTTTTAAATTTGTTGCCGCGTTTAAATCTCAGTCACACTCAAAACCGCAGTTACCACATTTAAACATTCTTAGCTTTTCAGTTACTCTGTTAATTAACCCCACCCCCACGAATCTTAAAAACCACTATAGGTTGTTTTCAGAGTTTCTTCAATAGAACCTAGATGCTGAAACATTTCTATCAGGTAATCAGCTTTTGTTTTTCTATTTGCTAAAATCATTTTTAATGGCACTAAAAATTTAATGTCTGGATCATTGACTAAGACATTTTCCACAACTTCTAATATTTTAGCAGCATTGTCCAGAATTTCCGGATCACCAAAGCCAAATTTGGCAGAAATTTGATGTAAATTGGCATCAGGTATGATGGCTCTACCTGATAAACTATTATCTAGGGCTAGACCTTTTAATAATGTCAACAAACCAGCATAAATTAAGAAATCATCACAACTATCACAGGCTTTAAATTCAATCCTACCAATTTCTGCGGGAATACGCCCAACTTTTGTTAATGAAGGTACACTTTTAATAATTTGTTCTGGTTTTTCCACAAATACAAGTGTGGCTGATCTTTTGCCAGTTCTAATAAATGTTCTTACTGATAACCCATTCCATAATACTCCATTATAAAAAGGAGAACTATAACTAAATGGTACAATATAAGGACTATAATAAGTTAATTTCTGTCCAATATCAATAACTTTTTCTATGGGTAAATTTGCTAAGGAAATATTTAAGTCCGGTCCGTATGAAACCATATAAATATGGGCAGTTTGTTCATCAGGATAATTTTGCAATTGTTTGATTTCAAAATCATTTAATGGTGGTTCAGGAGTAAATAGACAATTATAGGGATTAAAACTCACTAATACTGGAGAAAAACCAAAGTTTACAGCCATTTCCCGCAATAGATGAAAACTTGTGGTTAATTCATCAATTACTCCTTGAATGGTAGGATGAATAGTAGTTCTAATTTCTATGCCTTTGGGTATACAAGTAATAAATTTTTCTGTTGGTGAAAATCTTTCAAATCCTTCAATATACCAGCGTTTCTTTTTAATGCCAGCGTCACCAATTCTTAATTGTAAATGATCATCAGTATATAAAGGCAATTTGTCAACTATTTGTTGAAAATCTGAAAAATTTGTACAAGAAAAATCAGCAAATTTTCCTTGGCGGTTTAAAAAGGCAACTTCGTGTTCAATACCAAAAGAAAACATATAGAATTGGGTAATTGGTAATTGGTAATTGGTAATTGGTAATTGGTGAAATAACTAAAAATTAAATATTAAACATTAAACATTATAATTTAAAAATTATTTCTCCTGACTAATAATGGCTGATAGCTGATAACTGGTAGTTACAAACTAGTTTTCTGCTAACAACGATCGCCAGTCAGTGATCGCCTGTTCTGTCCATAACCAATTTTGTGATAACTTCTCTATAGTAAAATCTGATGGTGCATTTTGAATCACCAACTGTCGTAATTTTATCGCCTCCTGTAAATATCTTTGCTTTTTTTCACCTGTTTCATTTTTAGCGGATTTATATAAACCCAGGGCTAACCCTGCATAGGATGTTAGCGTCTCTGGCTTTCCTGCTATATAAGCATATTTCATCGCTACTGAACCTTGATTTTCTCCCCTTTTCAAAGCAAAATTTAAAGCCTGCAACCATGCGTCATTAGCATAATTCAAATTGTCTTCTGCATAATAAGCAAAACCTAACGCATTATTATATAGTAGTGAATCTGGTTGTTTCTTTGTTGCCTCTACCCAATAACGACGGGCATCATCAACACTATACTTATTATTTCCTATTTGTACAAATTGCCATGCTAAACGACCTCTATAAAAATTTACAGATGGATGATTACTTTCTTGAGCAGGCACTAAATTTAAGGCAATTTCCGCCGATGGTAACGCAGCACGATTTAGAAGCTCCTCTACTGCTTCCATACCAGCTTGTAAATTGCCTTGACTAAATTGTGCTGTAGCTGTGGCAGTAACAATACCTGTATTTGCTTTAGATAGATTAATATTATTCTGATTATTATTTTTTCTATTAGTCAAATTTTGATTAGATAAACTAGGAACATCAGTAATATTTCTACTACTACTACTTTGAAGCCATAATAAGCCAATTCCTGTGAATACAGCGATCGCACTTATACCTATTACTGACCAAGTTTGTTTATTTTGTAAAGTCCTTCTGTGGTTTTCAGGACTAAAAATACCAGATGACATAGTATTTACCGTACTTTTTTCAATGTTAGCAGGTGTTGTCACAATGCGAACACGCCAAGGAACAGTATCATTAATATTTTT
Organism: Anabaena sp. FACHB-1237; assembly: GCF_014696225.1. Classification (GTDB taxonomy): domain Bacteria; phylum Cyanobacteriota; class Cyanobacteriia; order Cyanobacteriales; family Nostocaceae; genus FACHB-1237. The sequence continues at coordinate 166,516 of NZ_JACJPV010000006.1, forward strand.
AACAGGTAGATCATTAAGATTGTTAATAGGTATCTGTTTTACCAACTCAGTCTGCATTGTAGCATCTTCTGATCTGGATACTTTACTATCCAATACCTGACCTTGTAAATTCTGCATAATATCAGAAACCATGTCCATATCTTCCTGATAACTAGGATCATCATAGCCAATATTATCCACCCCATCATCCCAACTATCATCATCTAACCAATGATCTTCGCCAATATCGTCTAAATTAGGATTAAGAATATCCTCTAAGTCCAATGATACATCTAAACTATTAGCTATATTTCTATAACCATTATTTATGGGTTTTGTTGGAGGTTGACATTCATTTAATAAGTCTGAATAACCCGATAAATTAGCTTGAGGTAGTAAGCAACCATCAAATTCTCGTTGTAAATATAAAATAGGTAAAACCCAATATATTTGTTGAGAACCATAGGCAGAAATTAAACCTTGACGTACTCTAGTCACACATAAATCTAAACTATAACCTTGACTTAAATTCCGATAAAATAACTGTGTTAATGTCAATGCCACTTCATCAGGAATGCGTTCTGACATGGCTAAAACACTTTTGACACCACGTTTAACTAAACTTTCTGTTAAGTTTCTTTCTGCTGTTTCTTCATTGATTTCTGACTTAGCCCGATAAGCACCTAAACAAGAGTTAAAAACAGCCATCTGAATATTATTATTAACTAATAAACCAGCAAGATCATCACCACTAAGAGTTTCTGTTAAACCTGTTTTTTGACTCACAAGATAAATTTGTCCACCATTGGGTCCCAAATTACTATGACCAGAATAATGGAGAATATGATATCTACCTTGTTCCAATGCTTGGGTTAATTCTTCCCTACCCGGCTGATCTAAAACAGAAAGTTCAATTTCTGGTACACGAGGATCTACTTCAGCTTGTTTTGACACTTTACGGTATAATTCAGTTTGTAGGTTAACCACTTCTTGTTGCAATAAATGTAAACGGGCTTTATCCGTTGGTGAAGAAATGACCATCAATACCTTTAAAATACCAATACCCGATGATCCAGCAATATTATGTAGTGGTGGGGATGGATTACTTGCACCACTTTGATAACGGGCAAAAGTGATATATGGTCCTGTAGCTAAAGGGCGATCGCCCACGTGCATCAATTCCCAAGGTAATCTAGCTAAACGAGAATCCTTCAAGCCTAAACGCAGCTTTAACACCTGTTGATGATTTTGGGCAACACCCTGAGCTATAATCCAACTATCTCTTAAACTACCCTGAAATAAAGCATTATATAACTCTTGTCCTAAAACCACTAAACTTACAGCAGTTGATCTGGATATGACATCACCTTGCAAAACAGATTGCAACGGATCCTCCATCAATTTTGCCGCCATTGATAACCACTCAGCCACAGGCCAATTCACCAGTTCTTCTGCCAATGGTACACCAGATGCGACTTTTTCCGTCCGCACCAAATAACCATTTTGCCCTACTGGGGTTACAGAAAGGTGAAAGTCTTGTGTCACAAGTTCTCCTGTTTGCCTCTTCAATCTACTTTAAACTGTTTTTATTATGATGGGATCACTACTGATACTTTAGATGTATTTTTTTCACAAATGTTTCAGATTGAGGTTTTCTACCTCTCGCGCTTCTACTAACTTTATCCGGATCCATTGATCCCCATCGAGAACATTTTATTGGTAGATGCACCTTGATCTTCAACTCCCCTAGTAGGCTAACACCATCTAGGGGATTTCTTTTTAATTTTGGCAAACTTTTGGTCAACAAACATCAAATCAGACATAAGATTTTGTCGTAACACCACAAAATCAAGCAAATTGCAACCTAATAATTAACTTCCCCAGCCAGCTATCATCCCAGAGATTTTTTCTGTGTTTGATGTAAGACAAAATTTAGATAAATTCATCCTGATTATGGGTGGGAAATAAAGAACAGTAATTTAGTAGATGCACCCTGATAACTAACTTCCCCTGGTTGGCTAACACCACTGGGGGTTTTTTATGCTCATGATCATTTTTTCCGGAAGATAGGATCGGCACTAAGAATATTAAACTAGTAGATGCACCCTGATAACTAACTTCCCCTGGTTGGCTAACACCACTGGGGGTTTTTTTATGTTATTTTATATTCATGATCATTTTTCCCGGAAGATGTGATCTAACTCCAGAATATCAAACTAGTAGATGCACCCTGATAACTAACTTCCCCTGGTTGGCTAACACCACTGGGGGTTTTTTATCTTTTTCGACAGGTGTAAGGTACGTCAAACTGAATAAATTTTGTAGATAAATGAATTTTTGATTTCTAAAACACCGATACAAAAAAGCTAACTAATGCTAACAAAAGTTCCCTTTTTCTTCCTGCTTTATCCTAGAAGTGTCAGCACTATCTAGTCCACAGGCTAACACGGTTAATCTAACCACAGTTCGACAAGCTCACTGACCGCTTATTTTTTAAATTTGTTGCCGCGTTTAAATCTCTGTCACACTCAAAACCGCAGTTACCACATTTAAACACTCTTTGTGATAGTGGTAATTGAGATTTTTTCCACAATCAGAGCAAGTTTTACTGCTAGGATAAAATCTATCCACAACTACTAACTTACTGCCATATAGTTGTGTTTTATATTCTAACTGCCTCCTGAATTGATCAAATCCTATATCCGCAATAGCTTTAGCTAACTTACCATTTCCTAACATTCCAGACACATTCAAATCTTCTATCCCTATTAGCGAGTGGTTTTTGCTGATACAAGTAGTGATTTTGTGTAATGTATCTTTCCTGATATTAGCTATTTTTTGATGCAGTCTGGCTATTTTGATTTGGGAACAATGCTAGACCTTGATTCCAACCGTGTTTGGCTACCCCTGCGTGTTGTGCTAGTAGTAGTCTTTGTTGCTTGTTTACCTTGAGTTCGGTCTTGAATCCTAGCAGCATAAAGGTATTTTACCACAAAATCCCAATATTGTTACCATAGAGGTGTGACTTTGTACAGTCAGCATAAGTAGGTAATTGTTAGTAATTGTTAGCTTTTCAATTACTGTTAATTAACCCTGAGAATGCTAAACTAATAGATGCACCTTGATAACTAACTTCCCCTGGTTGGCTAACACCACTGGGGGTTTTTTATGATCATGATCATTTTTTCCGGAAGACGTTGTATTATTGAAGAATATTAAGTCTAGTAGATGCACCCTGATAACTACTTTTCCCTGGTTGGATCACATCTAACTTGGGAATTTTCTATTAATTAAGCCCGATTTTACTGTAGTTGTAAAAAATATACCTAAATATCTTTTACCAAGATTCTTGAAAAGACTATCACCGTCATTGCTTGGTTTTCGCTTCACTTGACAGTGTTAATTCAATACTTGATATGTTAGGATTATATATCAAGTATTTGATTTTTTCAACTAAAATATATTGATTTTTGTCAACAAATGTATAGCTTTGTCTATAAAATTGTCAACTTAGGACTAGCTCTTGGATTTTATAGAAAATGTACCATGAATAGTCAAGTCTGTCTATAAAATTTGTGAACTTTACCAATACACCACTACCATAACTAATTCTTAAAACAGTAAATGTTGACCACAAGAACCCGTTGGCATCAGTTTAACAGTAAACCTATTACCAATTTTGTAGTTTTAAACCCTATATTTATTGATAACCAAGATACACTTTAACACTCTTTATCATTTTTTGATAATAGTGAGTGCTAGTAGACGTTTTTTCAGTGTTACTACAATATAACATAATATCAACATTTTTGCAAATTTATTAAAAATTTATTAGACCTCTCCGGAAATTGGGATTTTAGCTAGACAGGTTAAGGGTTTCAGATTCTTTTTCACTCCTATGTCTATTTATAAAACATGAAAACTTAGGCCAGTGTTATTCAAAAAATCTGTTGTCGGGTGTTTTAGAGGATATTTGTAAAGTCTAAATTATTACTAAAATCGGCGATTAGAAATCGCGGTTCATCTTGCACACAGACAAACCTGCCTACACAGGTTAAAAATCCTTGGTTTTTCATTAGTCCACGCAGGTGTAATTAGTTTGTGTAGTAGCGTATCCCTATCGGTAGCGAAGCAATATTATATTCGCCCAATACTTTTAGAACATCTTCTTAGACTGCATAAATATTGCAAATAAATAGATTTTTGATATGCTATTGTTGACAGATTTTACTCATGCTAACTTAGCAATTGAGTAATAATTAATTGAGTTATAAAACTTAATAACTTAACTCAGTGAATGCTCTCAAATGCTTAAAAAATCAGAATTGTAAGCATAAACACCTTACAATTATAAGCTGTAAACAAACTTTCTGATCATATAGAGAAAAATATCCATGATCAAAAATCAACATCAGATGAGAACGGCAAGTCTTTTAATGACACTGCTGTTAGTGGGATGTGTAGGAGGGGAAAGTCCCAAGGTAACTAATACGGCTGCTTCTACTGGTTCTCCAGAACCAGGATCCCAACAAACTAGAACGCCAGGAAGTCAGGTTCAGAAAAAGTTTCCCAAGTTGGGGGTTCAGACTCAACCTTTTGATACTCCATTAGTTGCAGCTTCTCATAAACCTAATGTTGCTAGTTTGATATTACCAACAAATAAGAATGAGAGGTTAAATATCATTCCTACTGGAAGACCGGATCCTTTTGGGCGAATTTATGAACCAATTGTTCCTATGTCACAAAGTAATACTAGTAGTCAGCGAGAAAAAGTACCTGTATTACCACCATTACCAATTGTGAAAAAACCGGTAATCAAAAAGCCACAAGTAGCAATTAAACCACGAGTAGCAATTAAACCACAAGTAGCAATTAAACCACAAGTAGCAATTAAACCACGAGTGGTAATTAAACAACCTGCTAAACCAGTATTACCTAAGTTAGTGCCTCCTGTGGCGATTAAACGGGAATTAGTTCCTGCGCGTCAACCAGATGCAGCTAAGAGTGTGTTTGTCAGTGGTGTGATTTTGATTGGTAAAGTACCCCAAGTGATTATTAAAGTACCAGATGAACCAAGTAGTAGATATGTACAGCCAGGACAAAGATTGGTAAATGGGGTGTTGGTAAAGCGTGTAGAAATGTCCAATGGTACAAATCCAGTGGTAATTTTAGAACAGTATGGTATTGAGGTGGCCAAGCAGGTGGGTTTCGTTCTGTAGAACGAAAGGATAAGGACGTTAAACCTACAAGTACGGCTGCTGTGGAGAATACTTCTCAACAAAAGGTTTTAGGAGTTTTATAGTTATGGGAAGTGAGGAAAGGTTTGCATTGACTAATTTACCTTTGGCTGTATATCGTGAGCTAGAGGTGCATCTACTTCAGGTTTCTGGTGTGGAGGTTGGTTTAATACCTCAAACGTCTTCGGATTTTGATTATACCCAAAGTCAAGTTTCTGGGTTGTGGATACGCTGGAAGTCAGATGTGGATACAGAAAGTCGGGATAGGGTAAAACAAATTCTTGCTTACTATCAAAACCGATATGGGATATAGTGCTATTCAGTTTAGGCTTAACTGACAATGGATAACTGGCAATTTCTCATCCAAAAACAGGGCGATCGCGGTTGGAATACTTTGGAGTCGTCTCATTTACAAATACTACCAGGAAAGTATCGCCTTTTGGCTCGTTCTTGGCTGGTGAATACTGATGTGGAGGTGCAGGTAACTCATACTGCTGCTGGGGAAGTACCTCCTAAGGAACGGGTACTTAAGCGATCGCGTCGCACTAATGCTGATGGTTTAATGGCTGTAATTCCCTTTACCCAATTTAAACCGGGAATTTGGGAATTACGCTGTTGTGGAAATGTAATGTCAACAATGTTAGGTCAATCATGGCAACATACTCTCTATATTGAAGTTTTATCTCCTGTACCACCAGAATTACTATCTGATCCTGTTCCTGAAAATCAGGATCAGGCTCCATGGATAGAAAATGAAGTTAATATAGTAATGAATCCTCCGGTTAACCCGATGTGGTTACGAGGTCAAACTACTGAACAAATTTTGCAAAATTTATTAGATATCGCTTTACCTGTGGAAGATCCGGAGGTAACTCAAGAAGTTATCAATGATGTATTAACTTTACCAGATCCTTTGTTGGTAAATATCACTTTGGATCAAGAGACTTATGTGGCTAAATGGGGTAGTGGTTTCACTATTCATGGTTATGTGGAAATTAATGATCTGGAAAATTTGGCAGATGAAAAGTTGCAGATCAATAAGTTATCTAATTTGCAATTGGAAATTTCTTTAATCACACCTGCAAATTCACAAGTTATTAATCATATAGAACAGTCCTTCTCAGACAAAATTCTACCTTTTACTTTTACTTCTTCTATTGATATTTCTCCTAATTGTGAATCAAAATTGTTATTAGCCGATATTCACTTATATGGTATTTATGGAGAAGTTGATCAAGTTAAACTTTTAGGTAGTCATAGTTTTATTATTACGGCAGATATTACTGCATTATTAGCAGGACAAAATCAAAGTTCTCTGCCGGATAATTCCAAGGACAATAATGAAACTTTGCAAGAAAAGCGGGTTTTAAGCTTAGAACTTTTTAATGTGGCTAAAACTCCTAGTTTAGCCCAGTTTCATATTTTAAAACCTGCTGTTAAAAAAGTTTTTCCACCACAAATTAAACCTGAAAGTATGGGTGAAGTGCTTGTTCCTAAATTACCTAGTTTACCACAAAGTTCATCATCTCACGTCGTTAATAAAAATTCTGTAAAAATAATTTCTCCACCACCACCAATTAATTTAAGAAAATTGCAGATCAAACCTGTGAAAACCAGTTTTCCCTATTTGGTAAAGATTAAACCAAATCAGGATCAACTTCGTAAACATGGTCCTGTTTTGCCTGTCACAAAATCTAAAAAACAAGATGTACCTGTATTATTAGTGGGTTCTGAGGTAATTAATGAAAATTTACAAGAGGCTATTTATAATATTGATGAATTGCCAAGAGTTGATGATCCGTCTTTATTATCTGTAACTATATCTGAATCACAAAATCCTCCACATTTATTAGTTGATAATGATATTATGGATCAGTATTTGCAAGAAGCAATTACTAATATTCATGATGATCAAATAGTAGATAATTTAGCAGAAAATCTTGAGAAAAATCTCAGGAAAGATATTAATATTATTACTTCAGAAGTGCCAGATTTACCAGAATCAAATATTGCTAAATATCTGGATCAATCTGTTAATTTGGAAGTAGAAGTTAATGAGGTCAATATTCAGGAAGTTCCAGAAAATAAATTGAGTTTTTCTCTATTACAACAGTGGAAAGAAAGAAGCAAAAATTCCATTTATCAACATATAAATGTACCAGAAATCAATGAAAACTACCCAGAAGAAAATGATGTATTTGATATTGCTGAAAATATGCCTGTAGCCGAAATTGAAGCGGTTTCTGAACCTATAGAAGTATCTATTCCCACTCAGGAAATAACTCCAGCAGTAAAACCGTCTTGGTTATCTCAAGAAGTTGTTATTGATGATGTTTTTATGGAAAATGATTTTGTTAGGGAGGTTGCGGAAGAGAAAAAGGATAATTTAGCGGTTGAGGTAAAAATTGATGTTGTTGACTTTGGGATGATACAGTCTTTACCAACACCACAATTATACTTATCAGAGGGTGAATTAATTGCAGGTAAGTCTATGATAGTGCGCTTTGAATTACCAATAATATTATCAGATGTAATTGTAAAGTTATGGATTGAAGATTGTCAAACTCGCACTTTATTAAATGATGTTCATATTATTACAGATATACATTCAACCAGTTGGGGAACAATGGAAGGTGTGGCTAGTTTAATAGTACCCTATGGTTGTTTAGAAATGAGTCTAGGTGCGATCGCTTATCATCAAGTAACCCATCAAGAAAGTAATAAGGTAACAATACTCAAGAAAATTATACCTGCGGATTTGCCAAAGATGGATTTTGATGAGTTATTAGGTTTTAATCTAAATACTGATGATCATCTACCTGACTGTGGATATTTATAATACTATTAACTTTACAAAAGTTATCACAACTCAGCCAAAATCACAAAAACGTTACTAACTGTTAAAAATCTTGACAGTTTGGTAAATAAGGTGAAATTTTGCAGTAAGCTCTATTTGAATTGTAGTGTGACTTCACAGGAATTTTTCTATGTCATCTTCTTTTTTCCCCACCATTTTGGCTTATACCCCTTTCTTGTCTTCTATCTTTGTTCCTTTGACTGGTTTAGTATTACCAGCAGTTATTTTCGCTTTCCTGTTCTCCTACATTGAAAGTGACAATATTGGTTAATTTGGTAATCTCAGATAATCTAATTTGGTTATTGCTGATTTTTTCGTTATAGTATTTTATAGGCTAGTTCTACCAACCTATTAATTGCTATTACAACTAGCAAATCAGCTTAATCAAATTAATCAAATTTACAAACCAGTAAAAAACCGCCCCTTGGTCTAAAGTGGGCGGTTTGAGGTTTTAAGGGATCAACTTAAATAAATTTAATTAAATTTACACTCCAGTTAAAATACATCAAAAAACCGCCTAGCTGAGATTAATAAGGCGGTTTTAGTTTATCATTTTTAGTGTGTAGGGGTTTAGCACTGCTAAACTCTAGCTATGGTAAATTATAATTATAAATTAGCATTACTAAACCCTCTGAATTACATTGAAGAACCTAAACCTACGTAAGAACCATAGAAAAAGATTCCTAAAACAGTAATTACACCTAAACCGGCAATAGTACCGACGACCCACAGGGGAATTCTTCCACTTCCAGACACAGTTTTTTCTCCCTTAAATATAGATAAACAATGATCAACAGAGATTTGTAATAGTGAGTTACTAGGACAGCTATAACTCTTGTATTATCAGTATTTCCAGCATTTAGTCAATAATGTTTATTGCTGACTACTGACAGCTAATAGCTGTATTTCCTAGCAACTAATACAGTAAGTTTTTCCAGTTAGTTAAAGAAGTAGCTAGAAAATAGAATACCTAGTACAAATACTAGTAACAATCCCAGGTATAAAGAAGTACGATTTAACTCTACTGGTTGTTGATTGGGGTTGGGCGTTCTTTCCATGGTTTACTCCTAACGTTGAATGAATTGCATGGCGGCGATCGCGCCTAAGAAGAATACAGTGGGAACAGCTAGAGTATGGACTGCTAACCATCTAACTGTAAAAATAGGATAGGTAACTGGTTGATTGATGTTATTACCGCTAGTCATGATCTTAAATTACTTTCCGATAAATGTTTCTACTTGTTTTTTCGCTTCAAAACGGTTTTTCACAATGGGAACTTCTTGGCGTACTTGAGTAAAATACTCGTTAGGACGAGGAGTTCCAAATACATCATAAGCTAGTCCAGTGCTAACAAATAACCAGCCTGCGACAAATAATGCGGGGATGGTGATGCTGTGAATGACCCAGTAACGGATACTGGTAACAATGTCAGAAAACGGACGTTCTCCTGTAGTACCTGCCATTTCTTATTTACCTTGAAAAGACTATGATTGAGTTTATTATCCTACAAATAGAAAAAGTTACAACTAGCAACTTTTTTTATCAGAATTTATCCTGGGAAATTTTGCGATAAAGCGTAACTACAGAGTAATTACGATTTATCCTGGGAAACTTTACGCTAAATCGCAACTACTAGATAATTAGGATGGTAATTCGGTTGTTGTTTGGGGGTTATATTTGAGCAGTACTCCGCGATCGCCAATAATAAAACCTTGTTCTGGGTTGAAAAATACGATTTTGTAAAAGTTAGCTGCTACTTTCTCTACATATCGGTCTTTTTCCCAAGTTTTACCCCCATCTACGCTGCGAAGTAAATTACCGCTACCTCCACTAACCCAGATTTCTTCCGGTGTACGGTAAGCTAGGTCTAATAGACCCCAACTTGTGGATAATTCTGGATATTCTACCTCTAACCACTCATCGGGTTTTGCAGGATCGCTAAATTGTACTTGGCCTCCTCTAGCTAATAACCACAGTTGTCCGTTGTTACTAAAACCCATGTTTTCTAAACGTCGGGAACTGTTGCGGTTATGGGGTGTCCAGGCTGTTTCTCCTGGTTGCCAAGTGGAATAAAAACTACCTTTAGCGGAAACTGCGATATATTTGCCATCAAGCGATCGCTCCATGTTCCTGACTACACCTACGGCCGATTCTACCTTAGCTTGCCAATTTTGGCCACCGTTGGTAGTTTCATAAATTGCTCCCACGTCTGTGGCTATCTCTGCTACATTGGGGGCGATCGCTTGTACAGTGATAGGATTACCTGGTAATTTTTCACTTAAGGGTATACGTGACCAGTTTTTTCCTTCATCAGTAGTATGTAACACTAAAGAAGGTTCACCTACTATCCAACCCTCTTGTCCTACAAATGCCACTGCATTAAAACGATATCTATTATCATCTAATTGTGGTTCTAGTGATTGCCAAGTTGCTCCACCATCTTTAGTTTCTAGTAGAGTAGTATTACTTCCTACTAAATAACCATGTTGAGTATCACCAGTAAACGCAATATCTAACAGTTTGGCATTCGTGGGTATATTTATCACCTGCCAAGGATTATAGCCAGTTGAAGGAACATTACTACAACCTATACAGGATATGATAACTATTAATGCAGCAAGAAACCCTTGCCAATTTTTCAAAATTGCACCCATTGGTATTACAGAATTTTAGATTTTAGATTTTTGTATTTTTGGATTTTTGTATTTTATAGCTGACTGCGGAGTGGGGAGTCGGGAGTGGGGAGTCCGGAGAAAATTCTTTATTCTTTATTCTGACTACTGACTGCTGACTACTAACTGCTGACTACTATTGTAGTCCGTACAGACTAATAAAAAACAAAAATCCTAAAGCTAACATTCCAAAAATGAGAATGTTTTTTTGTCCAGGTGTCAGCGTGTTAACACCTAAACCATAGCTTAAATTTTCCTTAAAACCAGATGCACTACCAGCCGGTCCAATGTTCGCAAAAGCAGCTTTCTTAGCTGAACACACTGGACAACGCCAGTTGACAGGTAATTCAGCAAATGCTGTTCCCGCTACAATATGATACTTGTCGTCTCCTTTTTCTGGTTCATAGACATAACCACAGGCGCGACACTCATAGCGGTCTAACTCTGGAGTTTCTACAGCCTGTTCAGCTTGTTCACTCATAGTTTTATCGTCTTGCTAGTGGAAAATATTAACAATTATTAAGTTTACCATAGTAATCTAACAACAATATCTGATACTTTTAACCGAGACATTCCCTGACATCTGAGATATCGTGAATGTCCAGTACAACATTACCAACTGAGTTGATAAAGGTGGTATCCCACATTGCCTTGAGGAAAATCCCCAAAGCTCCATTAAAATCTCGCGGTATGTCATAACCGCAATTAGGGCAAACAAAGCTCTTA
>NZ_JACJPV010000060.1 GCF_014696225.1 Anabaena sp. FACHB-1237
GTAGGGTTGGGATCATTAATACGCCGAACCAGCCGATGTATAAACGATTGTTGGTGCTGGTGATAAATTCACAGAATCTATCCCAGATGTTCGCGCTTTGGCGCTGCTGGATTGCTGTGGTCATTGTTTTTATAATTGCGGTTTATGTATGTATGTTTTGGTAGGTGTTTCTACCTCATGAGTTTATCCTAAGATAAATGTTTAGTTTTGTAAAGGGGTTTTCGTAATATTTTTTAATATTTTTGGAAATATTTCTCTGCCTCAATGATAAAACCTATATATAGTAAGGTTTACAGGCTTTATTTTTTCGTAAACTTTTTTGTAAATCTACTCTTAATATTGTAACAATGTCTTCTTTTTAGGAAAATACTGGTAATAATAGTAACAAAGTTATTACTTATGGTCGGTGGTACACTATTGTACCGACTTATGACTGTTTTAATTTTGTAGGGTGCATCAGATATCAATAATTTGGTTATTTACATGATTTATACTGTCTGACGTGGTTGGTGAGCTTGTCGAACCACACCCTACCAATGTGCCAGTTGCGTAAGTTCTGTAATCCTTAAAATAATCCTTAAAATAATCCTAAAATTATCTAACAATTATCTGTAAAGTAAACCATGATATAGATTTTTATGAGTAAATATTTAGATTATATTCTCAAAGATAGAAAAATTTGAGGAGTAAATTAGGTGTTAACTTCAACCTTAATAGCTACTGCTACTGCACCTTTACAATGGAGTCCTACTATTGGCATTATTATGATTCTTGCCAATATTTTTGCTATGACTGTGGGTAGGTTTAAGATTCAATATCCTTATTCTGGTCCAGAATTACCATCTTCTAAATTTTTCGCTGGTTTTGGCCTACCAGCAGTTTTAGCAACTCTTTGTTTTGGTCATATTTTAGGTGCTGGTGTTATTTTAGGATTGCATTACATTGGTAGATTTTAATAGGTGATTGGTAATTGGGTAAAATATTATTCTCCCGACTCTCCATTCCCGACTCCTGACTCCCTAATTTTTACCCTATGGGATAATGTCCTGGGTTCACTGCATGAATAAATTCACTACCAGAATGAGGTCTTCCTGTTTTATAGGTTGCTTCTTCTGGTTTTCCCCATCCTAATTGCAGGATAATTTCTAAAAAGTTGTGATTTTCCCACTTGATTAAATTTGCCCATTCTGTTCTTTTATTAATTCTTTCTATATCTATTTTGCTGATTTTTTCATGTTTTTTACCATTACTGAAACTCAAATACAATTCCATATCATTGGTTACTGAATACCAAAATTCAACGATTGATTTTTTCGCTTTTTGCAAAATTTCTAAGTCACTTTTTAAGGCTATTAATTGACTATCAATTTCTGGATAATGTAGATTTTTGCCTTTAATTGTGATAGTTTGCCAGATAATTCCTGATACTTGATGTTGTTGTTGATATTGATGAATTGAGGTTTTGAAATCTTGATAAGCTGTAAATCTTTGTAAGCCTTCAGTTTTGATAAATGGATCTATCACTGAGTTTCCAGAAACGGATATTTCTAATTTTAAACGTTGTCCTTTTAAACAGGCTTGACGTTCACTTTCTAAGATTTCGATTAATTCCTGAGTATTATAAATTTTTGGCATTGCCACTCCTTATTAATTGATAATTTACAATTGATAAATAGTAATATTATTGATGGTTATTATTGATTTTTAGTATCTCCTCTTTATTTATGAGGAAATTATCTAGGAAATAAATTAAAAATGTCGTATCATATTTAACTAACCTGTAAATTCAGATCCTTGAATTATGAAATCAACTGTTGTGCTTTTAATTTGGATAATGGATGCAAGCAAGATGCTTGCACTACTGTGATTTTAGGTTTTTCAGCAAGAACCATATAGCTTCACATCAGCTTAGTCATAAAAACAGGACTTACGCAACTGGTACATTAGTAGGGTGCGTCAGATATCAAGGATTTGCTTATTTACGTGATTTATGCTGTCTGACGTGGTTGATGAGGTTGTCAAACCACACCTTACATCAGATTTGTGATGTGACACTTGCGTAAGTCCTAAAAAACATAATTCAAGGTTATTATCAGGATTTAATTATGTTATTGCTCTTCTAATTGACTACTAAACTGTTTAGATGAACGACGTTTTAACTCTAATGATTCAGTACGTGGTAGTAGGTTGAATACTTCACGCAATTTATCATCTATTTCTTCAAAGGGTACTTTTCCTTTTTTATTGAATACTACCTGACCAGATTGATCAAATATCACTATTTGTGGCACTGCACCAGAGTAGTAGTATCCCGGTTCTGTGGGTTGGTATTTTTGGTTAGGAAATAGGGTATCAACACTCACAGGGATAATTTCCGCTGCACGGCCATAAAATGCTTGAATTTCTGAGATTATGGGAGCATATTCTTTGCAATCTTTACTATCGTCTATGTAGTATGGTATAATTACTGAACGATGTTCTGCTAATGCTTGAGCTAAAGTTTCTTTTGCAGGAACTAGTGAGCCATTACCAGCATAAACTACGAAGATGTTACCGTCATACTTATCATCTTTAATGCCTGCTGATGCTGGTTGTATGCCAATTATGAATAAGCACATTAGCAACATGAGAGATTTTGCAACTAATTTTTGCCAATTAGCTGTTATTTTAGTTTGTAAATGAAGCCAGTTTATGCTATTCATCAATATGAACCTTTGAAGTTGTGATTTTTCCTAAGTTTATGCTGAATTTGGTTACTTAGATAGGATATATATTATTACATTGTTGGCTATTTTCCAGTTTGTTCATATAAATATTTCTCAAATATTGCTCAAATATTTCTCCAGGATATTTCCTAAACTGGTAAAATTCAATTTTCATTTATAAATCATGGCTAATTTATTGTTGTAGGTAAAAAGATAAGATTGATGAATAAATTACGTTTAGGTTTGGCTGTATCCATAGCAAAAAGTATCACGTTTTTAGTGCGATCGCTCAATATTGGTGCTGCTAGTGTATTACCAGGTGCAATAGCTCGAAAAATAGCCCCAAATTTGTTACAATTACTCAGTCAACAAGTAAAAAATGGGGTAATTCTCATTGCAGGAACTAATGGAAAAACAACAACCGCTTTACTTTTATGTAGTATTTTAAAAGGTAAAGGTTATAAAATTTCCCATAATTCTACAGGAGCAAATTTAGAAAATGGTTTAGCTACTGCTTTAATAGAAAGTGCCAATTTTTTAGGTAAGTTAAACGTAGATTATGCAATTTTAGAAGTTGATGAAAATATTGTTCCTAAAGTTTTAAAACCTCTTCAACCTCGTGTAATTTTATGTTTAAATTTATTCCGAGATCAGTTAGATAGATATGGGGAAGTTGATACTATTAGTAAACGTTGGACTCAGGTTATTTCTACTTTACCAGATAATACTGTAGTTATTCCTAATGCTGATGATCCGACTTTATCAAATTTAGGTCAACAATTATCACAAAGAGTGGTTTTCTTTGGGTTAAATGAACCAGAAAGTTATTTAGAAGCTATTCCTCACGCTGTAGATTCTATTTATTGTCCTCGCTGTGGACATTCTTTAGAATATCAAGGGGTTTATTTGTCACATTTGGGAGATTTTACCTGTCCTAGTTGCGGTTTCACTAAAAGTAAACCCAGTTTAGAAAGTCGGGAATGGCCACAAATTCTAGTGGGTTTATATAACAAATATAATACTTTAGCTGCTGTGACTGCGGCTAAGGAATTAGGGATTGATGAGGTAATAATTAAGGATACAATTGAGAATTTTCAAGCTGCTTTTGGCCGTGCGGAAGATTTAATTATTGATGGTAAAAAAGTGAGAATTTTATTATCTAAAAACCCTGTGGGAACAAATGAAACTATTAGGGTAGTCACTGAAAGTAATGATCAAACCACTTTGTTGGTTTTGAATGATCGCACTCCGGACGGAACTGATGTATCATGGATCTGGGATGTGGATACGGAAAAGTTGGTAGAAAGAGGAGGAACTTTGATCGTGAGTGGCGATCGCGTGTATGATATGGCTTTACGTTTACGTTATAGTCAAAAGTCTCTGGATAGTGGTGTCAATCTCATTGTAGAACCAGATTTGCATAAAGCGATCGCTACTGCTTTGGAACATACTCCCACGACGGAAACTTTGCACATTCTCCCTACCTATTCTGCTATGTTGGAAGTGCGAGAAATTCTTGTAGGTAAAAAAATTCGTTAATCTTTTATATATAATCAAAAGGAGTGTTTAAACATGAATTATGAAAACCATCAAACAGATATTATTAGCTATTCCTGCATTTTTAGCATCTTTACTATTTTTAGTCAATCCTAGCTATGGTTCTCCATGGGAAAATCACTCTATTTCATCAATATCACAATTAGATATTACCACTAATCAAATTAATCAAAATACACATTCAATTATCGATCAATCTGGCTGTAATTGTGCCAATTGTCTGCAAACTAATTTCCAACTATTCTTTTAGATCCCGGACTTCTAGATCCCGGACTTCTTTAAGAAGTCCGGGATCTTAACTTAACTCATAATATTCATAAATTTTTGATTATGTTGAAAAAAACAACATTTAAGGGAATATTAAATATAACTATCATCAGTTTAATTTTAACAATTGTGGGCTGTAACCAGAAAAATACTAATAACAATATTTATAGTAAATCTCAAAATCTCAATAGTAATAATTTACCTGTGGTAGTAGCTACTAATAGTATAATTTGTGATTTAACTAAACAAATTGCTGCAAAAACTATTAATTTAATATGTTTAATTCCTCCTGGTATTAACCCCATCAATTATCAATCAGTACCAGAAGATAAACAAGCTATAGATCAGGCTAAATTAATTTTATATCATGGTTATAATTTTGATCCGGGACTAACTAAGATGATTAGAACTACAGAAAATAATATTCCTAAAATTCCTGTGGCTGAAATTGCGGTAAAAAGTCCCATTAAATTCAAAAAAAATGGTCAAGAAGTACCAGAGCCCCATATTTGGCATAATGTTAAAAACGCCATGAAAATGGTATATATTATTAATGATAACCTGGGGAAAACATTTCCTAAAAATGCTAATTTATATAATGAAAATGCAAATAAAATTAATCAAGAATTATCACAACTTAATAGTTGGGTAAAAACTAGATTAGATAGTATTCCTAATAAAAACCGCCAATTATTAACAACCAATACTGCAATGATTTATTATGTTAATGCCTATAATTTACCGTATAAAAATATTAGTAAAACTACGGATGTAAATATTGATAATGTAGCAGAAAATATTAAAAAAAGCAAAGTACCAACAATTTTTGCTGATACAACTATTAGCCTTAATTCTCTCACAGCAGTGTCTAAAAAAGCCAATGTAAGATTATTTCCTAGACCATTATATATTGATGGTTTAGGAGAGGTTAATAGCGATGGAGAAACTTATCAAAAAATGATGGATGCTAATACGAGAACAATAGTAGAAGGTTTGGGGGGAACATATTTAAAATTTGCAGTAAAACATTAAGCTGTTGTACCTTTAACTTGAATAATTAATACAAGCAAGATGCTTGTGCTACTGTAACTTCATGTTTTTTAATTATACAGTGAGTGCTGCACATTAGCTTAATATTAATAATAATATCCCCTACTTCTTGGAAAAGTAGGGGATTTGACCTTTGGGATTATTTTGGGATTATATTTTACAAATCAACTAAATTATCTAACCTCTTGCAAACTTTCCACTTGTTTAGTGAATAGTTCAGTAAATAAACTCATAACTGTACGTTCTTCTCGTACTTTAATATTAGCAGTAATAGACATCCCCGACTGTAAACTAATTTGCCGACCTTGCAGTTTTAAATATTGTTGACTTAATTTTACCCTAGCAGGAAATCGGTAAAATTGATGGGTTTGATCTGGAGGTAAAGCGTCAGAAGCAATATCCACTAATTCGCCTTTAATATCCCCAAATTCACTAAATGGGAAGGAGTCTATTCTCACATCTACTTTCATTCCTTTCCTGACAAAACCAATGTCTTTATTAGTAATGAAAACTTCGGCTATGAGATTATCAACAGGGACAATTTGCAGTAATTTTTGATTATAATTAGCCACAAAACCTGGATTTTTTGCTTGTAGATCAAAAATTGTTCCTGATACTGGGGCGCGAAGTTCTTGATATTTAACGTTCAACTGTGTTTGGGATATTTTACTATTTGTTTCTGCTAATTTCTGTTCATTATCGAGGATAATTCTCATAAATTGACTGTCAATTTCCGCAATTCTTTGTTTATTACTGCCAATTTTTTCCAGGATGGTTTTATCAGAAGATGCTACGGTGTTAGTAAGTTCTTCTTTTCTTTTTTCTATATCAAATTTGAGTCTTTTTTCCTCTTCTTGCAATTGGGCAACTTCAGCAATCTTATTTTGTACTTCTTGCTGTTGGTTCAAATATTGTATTTGAGAAATACCACCTTCTTCAGCTATTGTTTTGATTTTATTTAATATCTTGGTTTGGATGGCTAGACTATTTTTAGTGTCGTTTAATTTCACCTGGGTTTGTGCGAGTTGTTTTCTGGTTTTTTCTACTTCTAAATCTGCGGCTTTGGAACGCGAATCTAATTCTTTTTTAGTGACAGCTAATAATTCTTCTTCATCTATTCCTACTCCTGGCGTAATTACCTGATTTCCTAATTGAGAACGTAATAATTGATTTCCTGCTACTAAACTACTACGACTTTTGAGTAAAAATGCAATGTCCGGAGGAAGTTTACTGGTTAAAAATTCTAATTCTGATGCTGTTCCTTGACTGACTAACATTAATTTTCGATAAATTTCATTTTCTTTAATTAAGGCATTCCGAATTTTATTTAATGAGTTTAATTCGGCTATTGTAGCTACAGACTCAAATGTTAATAACAAATCTCCTGGTTTTACGGCTTGACCATCTTTAATATACACTGTCTTAACAACGCCATTAATAGGAGCTTGTACCTCTTTTACCGCTGCTTCTGGTTTTAATTGTCCTACGGCTGGTACTACCTGTTCTATTTTCGCTAAACAAGCCCAACCAATACCAAAACAAGCTACTCCCATGAGAGAAATCATAATTGCTCGTGACCAAATTGGTGATTGTCTTAACACCACTTGTTGATCAAATTGACTGTCAAAATTGTTATTTCCTCTTTTTACCTGGGCTTTTGTAGACATCAAAATTTGCGAATCTTCAGCTAGATCATGATTTTGATGATGGCCATTTCTGCCGTTTCTTGGGTTGCTGTTAAGTTGAGTCATAATATTGGTAAATTAGGGGGTTATTGATGAGGTTTTGCTGTTTAAGAGTGGGATTTTTTCTCACGCAGAGGCGCAGAGTTTCAGAGGAGTTTACTATTTCTAATTCAGCATTATTAGTCTTGGTCAGTATTTGCAAGGTAGGGGATGTTTAAAAGATAGCTTCTTGTTGTTTATAGAGATAGTAATAATGTCCTTTTTCTGCCATGAGTTGTTGATGTGTACCTTGTTCTAAAACTCGGCTATTATCCATAACTACTATGGTATCAGCATTACTTACAGTATTTAATCGGTGGGTAATGAAGAAAACTGTACTACCTTTAAAGCTTTGGGCTAGGTTTAAACAAATTTGTTTTTCTGTGGGATAGTCCAAGGCACTGGTAGCTTCATCTAATACTAATAGTTTAGGTTTTTGTAACACAGATCGAGCGATCGCTATTCTTTGTCTTTGTCCTCCTGATAAATTTGAACCTTTTTCTCCTACTCTTGTATTATACCCGTTAGGTAAACCCATAATAAAATCATGGGCAACTGCTATTTTCGCAGCAGCAATTACTTGTTCTGTGGTGGCTTCTGGGTTAGTTAAGGCGATGTTTTCCTCCACTGTACCATCAAATAATAAAGTATCTTGAGGAACTACTCCAATTTGTCTCCTTAATGAATAAAGTTCTACTTTAGAAATGTCATAATCATCAATTAAAATTCTTCCTGATTCTACATCATACAATCTTAACAGTAATTTCATCATGGTACTTTTGCCTGAACCACTTTGTCCCACAATTCCTATAAATTGTCCTGCCTTAAATTCTAAACTCACATTAGTTAATTGTAATGGTCCTGATGGTTTAAATCTAAAGCACACATTGTCATATTTTATTGCCCCAATAATAGGAGGTAAGGCAATATTATTTCTATCTATTTCTGCTTCTTGGGGTGTATCTACAATATCACTTAATCTTTCTAAAGAAAGTCCAGTTTCTTGGAAGGTTTGCCAAATTTGTGCTAATCGTAAAATAGGGGTAGTCACGTAACCGGAGATAATTCTAAAGGCAATTAATTCACCTAGTGTTAAATCTTTTTGGAGAACCAAATAAGCACCTACCCATAATACTAATAGGGCGCTTAGTTTACTCAAAAATTGACTGGTAGAACTAGCTAAGGTAGAAGTAATTACTGTTTTAAAACCTGCCGCCACAAATTGGGCATATTTTTTCTGCCAAGAATTACGGGATCTAAATTCAATATTTTGGGCTTTTACTGTTTGAATACCAGACATTACTTCCACTAAATAAGATTGAGTGGCAGCGTTACGTTCGGCTTTAGTTCTTAACTGTCTACTCATAGTTGGTGCAGCAACTAAAGTAACTAATACAAATATGGGAATTGTACTTACTGCTACTAATGTTAATTGCCAACTATAAAACAGCATCACCACAATATAAATACCCGAAAATAAGGCATCTAATACTACTGTTAAGGCTGTACCTGTGAGGAATTGTCTAATATTTTCTAACTCGTTAATTCTGGTGGATAATTCCCCCACTGAACGCGGATCAAAATATCTTAATGGTAGCCGCAATAAATGATCAATTATTTGTGATCCCAAACTCATATCTATGCGGTTTGTGGTGTCTACAAATAAGTAAGTTCTCAAGGTAGTTAATACTGCTTCAAATAAAGCTACTGCTAATAATAATACCCCTAAAATATTTAAAGTATTAATACTATTTTGTACAATAACTTTATCAATAATTAACTGTAAAACTAAGGGGTTAGCTAAAGCTGCTAATTGTACAAAAAAGGAAGCAATAAATACTTCTATCAATACTCTCCGATAGCGAGATAGATAGGGCAAAAACCAACTTAAACCAAAACGCTGTTGTGGTGTTTCCTTAGTGGTGCTTAATAGTAAGACTTTGATTTGTGGTTGTAAACTACTTTCATCGCTGTTTAATTCTGCCCTTAATTCCGCAGGTGTGCGATAAATAATTCCTTGAGACGGTACACCTAATACTACTGTATTGGCATCTACTTCATAAACGACAGCATAACTATCACCATAACTAATTAACGCAGGTGTGGGAATACGATTAATTACTACGGTGGGAATATCCACAAGTTGGGCTTTTAAGCCAATTAATTCTGCTACATAACCACATATGGGAAATGGAATATTACCATTTCGTCTCACAGCATCTTCTAAAATGCGTTTTATGACTTCTTTTCTTAGGGGAATTTCTGAATGTTTAGCTAACATTTGAAAGCAAGCTAATACAGAATTTACTTCTCCTTCTCCCCGGAAAAATGCATATTTCTGGCGTGGTTTTTTAGGCGCTTTTCCTATATTTTCTGGTGTAACAAATTGGGTATCTTCTGCATAGGGAATGTCTATCGCTTTTGCTAAAGTTATGGTACTTCCTGATTCCTCTATGTCTGTTTTTTGAACATTAGATATTTCTAAATCTTCTCGGTTAATTCCCACTAAGCGCATCGGTTGTTTACCAGAAATTACCAGGCGAGAATTTTCGGCATTTTCTAATACTGTACCAGCTGTAAAATCGGGAATATTATTACTACTAATAAACCATAATTTTTCACTGGAAAATTCATCTAAAGAATGTTTACCTGGTGGTAAATAGTGTATGCTGGCATCTGAGATTGCTTGTTGAGTAATGTCCTTGAGATTATAATCACCTAAAGCCTGTTGAGTAATGCGTGGACCAATTAAATCAAATATCTCGATTAAACTACTTTGATTTTGTCTAATTTCAGCAAAGCTGCTGTTTTTGGCTAGTAGTTCTAAATAATCTCCAGCCCTAAAAGTTAAGCAAATTATTTCAGGATCCGTGGAGGCGATCGCTGTTTCACAAGGTATTTGCCTTAACCAACTGATTTCTCCTATTATTGCCCCTGGTTCTAATAATTTTAAAGTAATTGGTAATTGACTTTGGGGATGATATCCTAATAGTCTCACATTACCTTCATAGAGAATTACTATTCTTTCTGGTAATTGTTCCTTACCAATCATTTTATCACCTGTTCTATACTTTAAAGGCTGCATTATAGATGGTGATATAAGTCGGTTAATTTCCTCATTTTCTAATTGATCAAAACCAGGAATTGATCTCAGGAATTTTGTAAAATCTTCTTTCGTATAGCTCATATCTTTTTTGACTTTAATTACTCAATTGCTAACAAAAAATACACAAACAGATTAGTCGCATAGCTATTATCAATAAGCATTTATGAACTACCAATCTGCCATTCTTGTTTATTTACTTGCTCTTGAAACCAATAATTGAATTTTTCATTTAATAATCTTTGACGCATTTGACTATCTAACTGAGCAGGAATAAGTTTTTCTAATCTGACAATCACTATGATATTATTATTTATGGTAATGGGAGGTAATAATTTTTGTGGTTGACTTCTGGATAATTCTGCTCTTAATCTAGGATGTATAGATTGTAAATCTACTGGTCCGACTAAACCATCTGTTTGTGCTTCTGGTCCTTGGGAATATTTTCTAGCTAATTCTCCAAAAGATTGTTCCCCTTCTTGAATCCTAAAATAGATTTCTTGGGCAATGCCAATACTATTTGTACTAATCAGAGAATACATGATCTTATCTAATAAAGGTTTGCGTTCAAAAAAATAGTTACTTATATCTTCTCCCCATTGTTTTTGTTTAAATTTTTCTATTTTCAATTGTTTAATTGCTATATTTTTTAATTCTTGGGAACTCATTGCTTGCTGTCCCATTGCTTGATACTGTTGGGCTATTTGTTCACAGGCTATTTTTTCCTCTTCCGCAGTATATTCAATACTCTCTATGGCTTGATCAATGATTATTTCTTTCTGTAATAGTGGTACTAAATTATATTGTGCCAATAGTTGCAACACTTCGGTTGGTGATAGAATGCGATCGCCTAATTGTAACACTGTATTTGTACTCATATTTACCACCTTTGTTACTTTCTCCAAAGTAGATATTTAGAAACTAGTTGTTCACTAGTGATTTTCTCATCCTGATTTGTTACTTGTATGTACATTCACTAACCTTCCTTGATGAAAGATGGTTGAACTACATCTTAGTATTTCGGCAAATCCAGATATTAATTGTTGTACTGTTAGTTGTCTGTGCGTTTTTATTTACATAATATCTATCATACTAAAATAGCATAAATTAGTCATTTTGTAACTATAAACGTAATTTTACCCTGTTTAGGTTTATTAATTGGGTAAATCGCGTAATTTTTAACATAACCAGGACTTACGGAACTGGCACATTGGTAGGGTGTGGTTCAACAAGCACATCAACCACGTCCGACAGTATAAATCCTGTAAATAACCAAATTGTTGATATCTAACGCACCCACTCAACAGATTTTTTAGTGTGACACTTGCGTAAGTCCTAATAACGATAACTAACTTACTGAGTGCGTTAAAGACTAGATTACAAGTTTGTAATATTAGCAATAAGTAGTTATTTCTTGACCAATTTTTTTTTAAACATTACTATCTTTAAGGTTGTAACTAACTACTCAAGCTATATATTTGTTGACAAGCATAACTAGTCTTTAACTAGTCTTTAACTAATCTTAAAAATCTATCTCCAAAATAACTACTACACCTAATTAGTCAATACAGGATAAAAATGAAAGTAGGGGTTTAGCAATGCTAAACCCCTAGAAATACAGTAGTTTCCCTTTTGATAAGCTACAAATATTTATGATACAGCAGTTTCCGTTATTATAAGGTACAGATGTTAATGATAAAACCCTTGTAACACAGGCATCTTGCTGTGTTCACAGTGTACCTCATGTAGATGGAATGTGCTGTAAGTATTTCTGATTCCTGACACACGCTAAAACGACAACTTGTGAGTACAAACTTTTGTTAAATTTATGACCTCATTTTTACCTAAGGGTAATTCATGAATTACCCCTACTCTGTTTTGCGTAAGTCATCAAATTCCTAGAAAATTAACGAAATAACCCAGGATTTAAACGAATAGGCTGAACATTTCTATTATTACTTCTAATTACCGCCCCATTTTTCAAATTGCTGCCAGTACCACCATCTTTAGGATCAAGATAAGGTTTCAAATTAATCCCACTACGAGAATTACTCACCCTATTATTACCACCTAACACGCTTTGTCCTATATTGTAGATTCCTTGTACACCTCCAGGATTACGATTACCATAAGTATTCACCGCAATAGTTTCTTGTCCATTATCAGCAGCCGCTAAATTATCAAATACACTACTACGTACAGCGTAGGGATCTTTACCACGTGGCACAGTTAAAAGTATACGACAACTAGGAACAGTTTGAGTAGTAACGCAAATAATATTTTCTCGGTTTTCTGCAGCAATTTGTAATTCCTGTAAACCATCCGGACGATATAATTCTAAACGACTAGCGATCGCTTCACAACGTTTTTGAGTGTCCCAACCTCCTCCCAAGGCTTGCGGTGCAGCCCAAGCAAAATACTGTCCCGGCCTACTTTGTGGTTGATACATTACTGTATGCTTGCCATTATAAAATTGACAACTAAATCTGGTACTGTTATTAGCCGTTGAACCTGTGGGAACTGTAGTTGAACCCGTGGGAACTGTAGTGGAAGAACCAGATGGTATAGTAGGAACAACAACTTGAGCGGAAACTGTAAAACTACTTAAAAGCAAGGATAAACCAAGACTGCTCAGAGATAATAACGGTAAAGATAATTTCATACACTGATCTCCTATAAATTAGTAACTGATTAGTAATTGATTGATGTGTAATTCATTATTGTTCTTGATAGAAACTGAGAAAATAATATTCTCATTCTTATATCACCATCTGACGCAAAATATATTTTTTTGATTCCACTATATAGGAATGCGGTTTTATCTATAAAAACATACGTAGGGTGAGTCAGACTCAATAAATTGTATCAATAAACATATTTGTCATATCTGACGCACCATACAATACTAATTTTTTCAAAAATTAAATAAATTAAATATGAGAAACCGCCATAAACTACGATAGATCAGTCTCAGTAGTTTATAGCGGTTCCAGGGTTAGAAAATGAACTAATCAAATATAATGAACCTGACTTCAATCTATACAAATAAGGTGGACTCACATAGCAATCAGTCACAAAATCTAATCTCAACAATGCTTCCTGAATCCCACACAGGCATTTATCACAGAGAAGTTGCACACCTCCAATATAATGACAATATTGGTAAAGTTGATACGAGAACACTAAGGCGAAAACACTTTCACAGGAAGCGACAAAATCAAACAAAATCAACCTGATTGCTATGACATTAGAGCAGGCGGTACACACTCTAATGAGTAAAATTCCGTTCAGGCTAGGGTGCTTTCTTAACTCCTAACCTTTTTGTACCATGGCATCACTCTAGCATAACTTTTCTGCTTTGTGCAGTATTGTTACTAAAGTTAAAATTACTTAATATATCGCAACAAAGGAGTCAGGAGTCAACTGTCAGTAGGGGTTTATTACTTCTCATTGAACCCCCTACAGGGAGTCGGAAGTCAGAATAAGCTGTTGTGCCTTTAACTTGAATAATTAATACAAGCAAGATGCTTGTGCTACTGTAACTTCAGGTTTTTTAATTATACAGTGAGTGCTGCACATTAGCTTATCAACTTTTGACTTTTGATTTCACGAAGTGCGCTCCTGACTCAGCACTCCACTATCTCCCTGCATCATAAATGGCGTTTCAATCATTACATCCGTATTCATTAACCTATCCCAAAAACGAAAATAAAGACCATAATTACAATTGAACTTATGATGGTGTAAATTATGATGGGTTGGTGTAATCCAATTTTCTTGCCAAAAACCATGCATCCAGGACAGAGGATAAACTTCATAACCAGTGTGATTGACAACTCCAAACATGGTCATTAATGTTAGTAAAATTGCCAATACACCAATATTAATGGGAATAATAAAAACCATTATGGGAATGATAATTGCTGTGATCATACTTTCCACCGGATCGAAAGAAAAAGAAGTCCAAGGTGTGGGATTTATGGATTCATGGTGAATTTTATGAAAAAGCCGATATATTGGGGGAAGATGTAACCAGCGATGTGTCCAATAAAAATATGTGTCGTGGATAAACAAATAGACAAATAAACTTATAGGTACATACCACCAATCATATTCGGTTAAATTAAAGTAAACTTTTGTTTTTCCTAATGCTATCATTTCCATCATAAATCCACTGGGTATGGCAAAAACTAGACATGACCACAAAGACCATTTAATTTCACTCTTGATTTTACTTTTCCGTTCGTCCATATCATGCAAACGGCGAATTTCCCAAGACTGCGGACGACGTACCCACAATAACCAATAGAGAATAGAGGATACTAATAAATATCTGATAGTCAGAACCAAAAACATGAACAGGATGGAAATAACAAATTGCGTGAAATTAGGAAACATATCAATCAATTTTCTCAGAAAAATGTTTTTAAGCAGAAAACTATTATGCTAATTATTGATAATATAAATAACATATAGGAATCATATTTTAATTTTCAAAAAAATTAGGTATTGTAGGGTGCGTCAGATATTATGAATCTGTTGATTGATAGAATTTATGCAGTCTCACACACCCTACCTATCTTTTTATAAATCAAATATTGTTCCCATACGCTAATTATAACATATAAACAAGATCCTATATACCGCACTTCTTGAAAAATTCGGTGATCTGTCTGTGACGTGAAGTTTTGTGTCCTTTTTCGATAAATATTGCCCAAAAGTCCTGAAATCTGGTATTTTTGTAGAAGCCAATTTTATGCTACTAGGAAAAAGTTTTGATCTAAGTAAGCGATCGCTCAGGAAAACAGTGTATAACATTTTACCATGATTACTAATCAATTAGGATTTTTGCTGAAGTTGCTGATCCTCTCAGCTTTGCTATCAGTATTAATTAAGGATGTAGCTCCTATTTTCCCAATCAGAGAAAGTCCCACAAATGTCTTAATGATGGTGTTATTACCAACTATATTGATGACAATGGTGTTATTGTGGAGAATATATCACAGGGATTGGCAAGTTAAGGACTAAAAAGTGATAAAATAGTCAAATTACAAATTACAAATTACAAATTACCAAGCTGTGGGAGTGAAGCCTGTGAATCTTGGTCAATGGATAGGTTTAATTACTTTAGTTATATCTCTATATATTCTATGGCAGCTACGGGATGTTTTGTTGTTGATATTTGCTGCTGTTGTGTTAGCAGGAATTTTAAATCGTCTAGCGCGATTTTTGCAGCGTTTGCGAATAAAACGAGGATATGCTGTATTAATATCGGTGGGGATTTTCTTTTTAAGTATGGTCTGTTTTTTCTGGATAATTGTACCCCCTTTTATCCAACAATTTCATGAATTAACATATAAAGTTCCCCAAGGTTTTCAACGTTTAAATATTTGGATTGATGAACAAAAAACACATATTCCCATAGAATTATTACCTTATGTACCGGATCTAAATAGTTTAAGTGAACAAGCACAACCTTTATTTAATCGCTTGTTAGGAAATTCTTTTGCTTTTGTTTCTGGTTCTTTAGAAGTTGTTTTAAAAATCTTATTAGTTTTGGTGCTAACTGGAATGTTTTTAGTGAACCCAGAATCTTATGAAAAGGTATTTGTTAGGTTATTTCCTTCTTTTTATCGGCAGCGAATTACAGGAATTTTAGATAAGTGTGAAATTTCTTTAGAACGGTGGGCTACTGGGGCAATTATCGCTGTGGGTGTGGTAGGTTTAATGAGTATGATCGGGTTATGGGTGTTGCAGGTAAAAGCTGCCTTGGCCTTGGGTGTTTTGGCAGGGTTTATGAATTTAATTCCTAATTTGGGTCCAACGATGAGTGTTGTACCAGCAATGGCGATCGCTCTTTTAGACTCTCCGTGGAAACCTTTATTCGTGCTAGTTCTTTACTTTATCATTCAACAAATTGAGAGCAATTTTATTACACCAATGGTTATGGCTCATCAGGTATCTCTATTACCAGCAGTAACTTTAATTTCTCAATTATTTTTTGTGACTTTCTTTGGCTTTTTAGGTTTATTTTTAGCACTTCCTTTAACTGTAGTTGCCAAAATTTGGGTTGAGGAAGTCTTAATTAAAGATGTATTAGATAAATGGGGGCAGGAAGAGATTGAAAATTGACAATTATTGCCTTTATTGCCTACTTGGATCATCTTACCACTAAATGACCTAACAATATTGTTTAGTGACAGTTTTTGACCAAGAAAAGAATAAATGCATCTCACCAATTACGTCAGATAATATAAATCATACAAACAACCAAATTGTTGATATCTGACACACCCACTCAACAGATTTTTTAGCGTCACACTTGCGTAAGTCCTATTTAATTGTAAATTCCCGATTTCTTATAGCCACCCGTCTATTAGCTTTCTAAGAGGATATTTTAAAAGTATAGGGCGAATATCATAAGGCTTAGGCCACGCTACGCTATCGCCACTATACAGGCAAAGTCCACACTTCCACAGGCTCAGTGACCACCTATCTGGGTAGACTAAGGAAAAACCAAAGATTTTTAACCTGCGTAAGCAGGTTTTCCCTGTGTAGACGGGATTTATAATCGCTGATTTCTGTGTTAATTTAGACTTTACAAACATCCTCTAAAAGCCATAATTCAGGGATATAGGACTCATATTTGATTTTTGAAAAAATTAGCTATTGTAGAGTACATCAGACTTCATAAATTCTATTAATAAACAGATTTTTAACATCTGACGCACCCTACGTATCCTTTCATAAATCAAATATTATTTCTATACGAAAGTAAACAATAACCCAAATTACTAATTATAAATATCACTCTTTATATTCGCCTAGCTTGCCTTAAAAGATGTTTTAAAAGTCCCTCAAGATGTATCAAAAATTTTCTTCTTAATAAGAGAGAACTATGACTCTAGTTTCCCTTATTGGGGGGTTAAGGAAAAACTTTAAGCGTCTAAAGTCACCTTGTAAAACTTTTTAAACAATCTCTTACTTAGGCCAGCCCACCTTGGGGGGTTAGGGTGGGATTTAGTACACCAATAAAAGCAATTACTTTTAACTAGCAACTTACGTTAATAGAGATCGCAGAAATTTTATTCAACAACAATCAGCAAACTTGAGTTTTTTATCCTACTATTTCTAGAACCTCAAATTTACCTTATTTACAAATCTTCGCAAACAGAAAGCCACTTCAAAGTAAATATCGGCAGTGGTAATAGTTGCTCTTATGTCGGTAGTATTAGTGTTTCTGGTGGTTCTTCTTCTGCTGCCAAAAAGCGAGGGAAAAATGACACCGCCTGAGTCTTTGCTAATGTTGCTGTTTTCATAATACATTCCTATTTCCCTGAAAAGAACTTTATTTTAGCTAGAAAAAATATATCAGTAAATTATTTTTACAGCAAGGACATTTAAGATATTTAAGATATTTGCACCACATTCCATCTACATGACGTACACTATTAGTACAGCAAAATGCTCGCACTACAAAAGTTTTATCACTAACATATGTACCTCATAATAACCGAAACTGCTGTAAGTAGCACAAACACCAGAACTTGATCCGAGTGAATATCAGAAAAATTACAAAATATCTCAATCACAACTCATACTTCTGTTGACATCCTCTAAAGTAGGAGCAATTCATGAATTGCCCCTACACAAAAATACTATTCAGTCATATCCTGATACTTTTAACCGAGACATTCCGTGACATCTGAGATATCGTGAATGTCCAGTACAACATTACCAACTGAGTTGATAAAGGTGGTATCCCACATTGCCTTGAGGAAAATCCCCAAAGCTCCATTAAAATCTCGCGGTATGTCATAACCGCA
>NZ_JACJPV010000061.1 GCF_014696225.1 Anabaena sp. FACHB-1237
GACTAAAAAACTTAGCTTACAACACAGGTCAAACTATTTATCAAATTAAGCATAATTTGCTTTCTAATTATTTAATAGGACAACTAAAACGTCCAGATATTGCTATGTCAATGGTTTAGTCTTTAGGCGCTCGGTGCGGCTACGCCGCACCATCGCTTGTGCCAGTTGCGTAAGTCCTAATAAGTTTTAGTATCATCAATTTGTACAAATTCCTTTCTGTAATTAATAACATTGCCCAAGGGGACTAAAGGATAAACTTCATTCATATTATTTGTATATATTTGTATACTTGTAGGAACAATTCATGAATTGCCCCTACCCCAAAATTGATTTAATCTCAGCAACTTGCCGATCTTTCTTTAAGATATCATTTACTGATCGCTCTAAAAATGATATACTATATATAAACCAGGGACAAAATTCGGCTTCATGCCGTGTGATTGTCAAGCAAAGTCTTAACAATCCTATATCCCTGGTATTTTTGTAGCTTTTCTACCAAATAGTTTTAATAGTGGTTAAAGCTTGAATCCTCAAATCACGAGTAACTAAAGGAATACCCAAAGAAAAGGCCGTAGCTGCAATAATTCTATCAGGCATATCAGGAACTGTTACCCGATCAATTTGTCGAATTGCACCTGAAATATTACGATCCAAAGGTACAAGTATAATACCTACATTGGGATCATCCAAAGCATTTAAAATTCGTGTTAATACCTCTTCTGCAAAGCGTCCCTTCTCAACTAAATAAGCAATTTCTATAACCGTAATAGCTGAGATATAAATAGGATTACCTGTATTAACTGCTTGTTCTAATGCTGTTAATGCAGCTTCTGATAATCTCTGTAAATCAAAAACGTACCAAATTAAAGTATGTGTATCTGCAACCACTGATGTCATTAAATTATATCCCTTGGAAAATTACCCCACATTTCTTGACGCGCTTGATAAATATCTTCTTCACTAATATCTACTTTTAAATCAGCACATAAACCTCTAACATTCTGTAAAGGAGTTTTAAGAGTCATTTTTTGAGACAAAAATTCCGCAAAATCTAATAATTGCTGTTGTTTATCAACAGGTAAATGGCGTAACTTTTCTAACACAGATTGCTCAATATTCATTGAAAAATCTCCTGAATTTACTACATAGTATCACCTTACATCTTTGATTGTCGAGGCAATACCCTACGGGAAGCAAGCTACATGAATTACCTCTACCCTAAAATTGCTTTAATCTCAGACATAATTTCCGCAACTCGCCGATCTTTCTCCAATATATCATTTACCAGTTGCTCAGGCGGTAAATGTTCAAAATCCGTCTGATTATTGGGGTTTTTCTGGTCAAGATTATAAATAGGCCAGTAAATAGCATCACCTTTCGCTTTCTGTTCCTTAGCAACTTCGCGCTGATTTTGTTCCTCAGTTTGAAACTGTTTTACCTCATCCTTAATTTTTTGAATCTGCTGTTTAACTTTAGTAACTTCTTTAGGTGGAGAAAAATCCAAAATCGAATTTTCTAAATCTTTGATTTTTTCAGTTAATTCTTTGACATTTTTCGCTAGATTATTAGCCCTTTCTTCAGCTTCATTACCAGCATCCCAAAAAGGTACTGCATCTGCTCTAGCTTGATCATAAACTTCCCTAAAATTATATTTCCAAGCATTTTGATTTTCTTCTCGATTCTGCCACCATGCTACACATTCAGCAAAATCTTCATCTTGTATTGGCTTAGTTTTAGTGTAAGTTTTTCGTCCTTCTGGTAAAGGAATTTGATAATACCAAATTTCATCCGTTTGTCCAGAACGGTCAAAAAATAACAAATTTGTAGGAATACTGGTATAAGGTGCAAACACGCCATTAGGAAGACGGACAATAGTATGCAAATTAAAATTTTTCAGCAAATCTTCCTTAATTTTGGCACACATATTATCCCCAAATAACACCCCATTAGGAAATACAACCGCAGCGCGTCCTGGTTTCGGTCTTTGTCGAAGACGACGCATAATTAACTGAAGGAATAACAACGCCGTTTCTTTAGTTTGTCTATCTTTGGGAAAGTTGTTTTTAATTCTGTCTTCTTCCTCACCTCCAAATGGTGGGTTAGTAAGAATCACATCAACCCAATCTTTTTCACCCATTTCTGACAGAGTAAACCGTAAACTATTACCATCATCAATATCGGGATATTCAAATCCATGTAATAGTAAACTCATGTGTGCTAACATCAAAGGCAAAGATTTAGCCTCAGCACCAATCAGACTTTTTTGTAAAATTTGCCAATCTTGGGCGCTACAATTCTGTTTGAGATATTCATAAGCCTCAACCAAAAAACCACCAGTTCCGCAAGCAGGATCAAAAATCGTTTCTCCTAATTGTGGGTTCATTACCTGCACCATAAACCGCACTACCGGACGAGGGGTATAAAATTCTCCCGAATCTCCCGCAGCGTCCCGCATTTCTTTTAGCATGGACTCATACAACGTGCTGAGGAGGTTCACTTCTTCCGATTTATCAAAGCGAATTTCATTTACCTTATTCAGAACATCCCATAGCAAAGTCCCGCTAATCATGCGGTTATTCACATCTTTGAAAACCTTAGCGATAACATCGGCGCGTTTATTACCGGCTTTGCTTTTGAGATTCCGCAAATAAGCGAGTAAACCTTCACCTTTGTTACCATCTGGTAAAATTGCTTCATCATTATTGATGAAACTTTTTAACTTGTCGCTGGTAAAATCTTCATTAGCAGCCCAATCACGCCAGCGATAAGGCGGTTTAATGGTTGGTTTATACTCAATTCCCTCTAATTTTGCTTCTGCTTCATGCAGTTTCTCGGAATCATCCAACAGTTTCAAGAACATGATCCAAGTCAACTGGGGAAGTCGGTCTAATTCTCCATTTAGACCTTTATCTGTCCGCATGATATCACGGGCTGATTTTACCACGCTGCCTAATTTTTGGGCGGTGGTGACGGGTTGATTAACTTTATTTTTTTTGTTCATCATTTGTTAGATATATAAAAACACGAATTATTGCTTATCATATAAGCAAATCAGCCTATCAAGAATAAGTATTAATTTTAAAGAATTTTTAACAGTGCCAAAGTTAGTTAATCTTCCATGACAAATGCCATGACGATATAACCCATCATAACTAGATATTTGTCTATCATCTACATACAATCTACTAACCATTTCAAAAATATTATCTAAAAGAATGAGTAGGGAAGTATTACGGTGATTATTTGTCCAAGCATCTTTTAATGACTCAATTGCTTTTCTAATTTCATCATCAGACATACCACCAAAATCAGCATTTCTTCCATTATTTTCTATAATATCTCGTATTATCCCTTCTACTTGAGGAATTAAAGTTGAAACGCTTAGAAAAAATTTACCTTCTTTATGTGCAGACAATGCTTGTTCAAGAATAGAATATCTATTTTGTATATTTATGTCACTAACACTTTGCCAGTTTTCTAAAGTTTCATTAATTCTATCACTGGTCATTAATATATTAATAAATAAATAATCAATATTTATAGTGTTATCTGGATCGCACTTCAGAAAATCCTGTATAATCTGTACATCATCTCCTAAAATATCCCTTACACTTTCTGAAACAATTTTAAATGTTGAAGTAGGCAATATCCATTCAGGGTTAATATTATTATCTATTTCAATATTGTATATATAATCTGCTGCAATTGAGGTGGATACTCTAAAAATATTTAAAGATATCTTTTGTATTTCCTGAAATAAAATACTTACATCAGGATCTTCAATTCTACACTGTCTTAAATCTTTATATGTTATACTAGAATTTTCCAAATTGATTCCACTGGTTGCTGCTTGAGAGTCTATATTTGTAATTTCATATTGAACATTATTTATTAAACTTTTGATTTTTTCTCTATATTTTTTACTATTAATCTCAGAGTAATTTTTCTGATCTATAAGATTTGAATAAAATTGAAGTTTCTTATACAAATCTTTGAATGCAGCATATCTTAATTGAATGTTCATAATATATTCCTCTCATTGAAATTAATATTTAAGCAGTATAAAGTAAACTTTGCAACTGATTTACAGCGTCCCTCAATTCCTGAAGACCCCCAAACCGTTCAGAAATTTCAATTATATTACCATAATTATCAAACTCCCGATTAGCCTTAAAAGTCGTGGGAATATTAAACTCCTCAACTCCCTTTTCAGTATACTTATCCAAAAGTATCTCTAAAATTGCCCTTGCTTCCTCCCCATATTGTTCAAAAAAGTCAGACTTACCACGACGCAACCTTTCAGCCCGTTGTTTGTAAGTCAACACCGGAGCATCAAAGGCTATATGACATAATAAATCAAAAGGATCAGCTTCGGAAAGATTAGTTACTGCTTTTAACTCATCAAAATCAATTCCCCTATCTGCCAACAAATCAATAATTTCTGCCCGTTCTTCAGGAACAGCCCAGCGTTGTTGTATCTCTATAGTAGAACGATAGAGAGTCCTAACTTGTTCTCTCGTATAGTCAATTAATTTAGACAAACGCAG
Organism: Anabaena sp. FACHB-1237; assembly: GCF_014696225.1. GTDB lineage: Bacteria > Cyanobacteriota > Cyanobacteriia > Cyanobacteriales > Nostocaceae > FACHB-1237. The sequence continues at coordinate 4,548 of NZ_JACJPV010000061.1, forward strand.
TTGATTATCTGCATCTAAATCATAGATTTTTTCCTCAACAATTTCCTCACTACCCCCGTCAACGTAATATTTCCGAGGTGGTGCGTCATCATCATCAGGAATGCCCCCAAAACCAGATTTATCATCCTCCTCAATATCATCATCTTGCGCTTCTGGTTCTTGTGAGTCTATTTCCTGTTCATCTTCTGAAATAATTTTTCCCTGATCATCAATTTCTGATTCATTAATTAAAGTAGGTTCACCATCAAAATCTTTATCTTCAAAAAGTACAGTGCTATTAGTATAATCAACAATATTAAAAGATATTTTACCCTTTTCTTCTCTGACACGAGTTCCCCGGCCAATGATTTGTTTAAAGTCTGTCATGGAACGAACAACACGGGCAAGAATCACATTTTTACAAGTGGGAATATCTACCCCAGTAGTCAGCAGTTTAGAAGTAACAGCAATAATATGAGTTTCATCTAAAACATCTTTAAATTTATCGAGATGTCCTTTACCAACATCACCAGCATCAGAAGTAATGCGACATATATAATCAGGATTTGTTTTGGTAATATCAGTATTCAGATTGCGTAACTCCTTCACCATTGCTTTAACGTGAGGTTCATCCACACAAAAAACAATTGTTTTTGCATAACGATCTGTAGATTTGAGAAAATCAGTAATATGTTTAGCAATGGCTTTTGTCCGCACTTCTCTAACTAATTTTCTCTCAAAATCTGGAGTCTGATAAACTTCATCAGGAATTGTTCTCCCATAACGATCAATTTCTCCAGCACTAGGCCGCCATCCTTCCTTATCAGAACGAGTAGTAACCCGATAAACTCGATAGGGTGCTAAAAAACCATCATTAATCCCTTGTTTTAATGAATAAGTATAAAGAGGATTACCAAAATAGCGATAGGTATCTACATTATCATCTCTTAACGGTGTCGCTGTTAAACCTAATTGATAAGCAGGTTCAAAATATTCTAAAATTTGTCGCCAGTTACTTTCATCTCTCGCGCTACCTCGATGACACTCATCAACAATAATCAAATCAAAATAATCACGACTATATTCTCTATAAAGTCCTGGTCGATTTTGAGTATCACTAATTGCTTGATAAATAGCAAAATAAAGATCACGTCCTTTTTTAGCTTCACCTTGAATTTTGTAGATTTTATCCTCATTAAAAGCCGAAAAATCCTTATTCATCGGATCATCTACTAATATATTCCTATCTGCCAAAAATAAAATTCTTGGTGAGCGAAAATAATCTGATTTATTCCATTCTATCTGTGAAAGTTTCCAAGCAATTTGAAAAGAAACCGTAGTTTTTCCTGTTCCAGTTGCTAAGGTTAATAATAACCGCTTTTGACCTTTAAAAATTGCTGCTAGTGCTGCATTAATAGCATTTCGTTGATAGTAACGTATAGGTTTATCAGGAATTGGATAAGTAGGAGTTAATAATTTTTCAGCAATATCTTCTCTAATTTGTTCTTTTGATTCACCTTTTAACCTGCGCCAAAGTTCATCAGCACTAGGAAAAGAGTCCATCACATCGGACTGTTTACCCGTGATAAAATCAAACTCAACAATTCCCTTTCCATTGGTTGAATAAGCAAACTTTACCCCTAGAATTTTCGCATAGTCTATGGCTTGTTCTAGTCCCTCATCAGGGGTTTTGAGTTTCCGCTTTGCTTCCACCACTGCTAGGGGAAAATCACCTTTTAAAAGTAAATAGTCTGCAAATTTTCTTTTACCTCGTGGTTGACGCTGATTTTTCGGTCTAATTTTGCCATCTGTAAAATAATATTCTTTAGTGTAATCATAAGGTTCTGTCTTCCATCCAGCTTCATTTAATTTTGGTTCTACATAGTTAAGGCAAGTATTAGCTTCATTACTCATATCTAGTTATTTTATAGTTTAATATGTCAATTTTAGTACCAATTGTTGATAAATAACATCTAACCACACGGGAATTACAGCCTTACCTTCATCCAGGGATGCGATCGCTCTTTTCCTGTCAAATTCTACCAAAGAAAGCGAATCATCCTGTGATAACAACAACATAAACCGCTTCCCCTGACCAAAAATAAACAACTCCGGTTCTTGTTCCTTCAGTTGTTTGAGAATAAAACAAGCAACATCAAAACTGATACCCGTAGACAGCCAATATACCATAGCTGCCAACTCCACCAAATTAGACAGTCTTGCTTTCTGACCCAACTGCCCACCTTGAAGTTGCTGTTCCCAGTGAACAGGAATAAGGTGCGCCCCCAGTAATAGAGGTGCGGGTTTACCGTAGTGGTGGCTACCGAATCACCTCCGAGCAAGGAGGAATCCACCTTAATTATTTATTTTTGGCGAACCATAAGCGAGGTCAAAACCCCTGGGGTGCTGCCAAAAGTCCAAATCCCTTGTCTAGTCTGTGTTTCAGATGTTGAGATGCTTTGATAATCTTCCCTTTAAAGGGAAATTAAGAGCAAATTTAGGACATCCGCCAAAATTGCTTTTGGAAGTGTCAATAGATAAGGGTTTGGTCGGGCGGAGTTTCAACACCCCTCCCGGATTGGGGCGGGTTGAAAGTCCTCTCTGAGTTCTTCAACGCTCTTGATATCTTTGTTTCAACACCCCTCCCGGATTGGGGCGGGTTGAAAGCCTCCTGCTATTCAGTCAAAGCTATCAGCTATCAGTTTCAACACCCCTCCCGGATTGGGGCGGGTTGAAAGAAATCCATATCAAAAATATAAAAAACATTTAGGTGGATTGAAAGGCGCACTTCGTTCGGGATTTTCCCCGACTAAAGCAATACCAATAAATAAAAGCTATCATTATAATAGCTTTCAACGCCAATACACCTTGATGACTAGGTAATTTGGCAACGCGGACAATAATTTGGCAATGCGGACAAATAATCTGGCAAGTGACAAGATAAATCGGGATGACTGGATTCGAACCAGCGGCCCCTGCGTCCCGAACGCAGTACGCTACCAAGCTGCGCTACATCCCGTTAAACAAATAAAAACTTATGACAATTATATCACAAATAGGAAAAAATTACAAAAATCTCCGTTCTAGACCCCTTCTTCCTTGCTACCATAAGACTTAGATAAATTAAATGGTGAAAATAAATTGTGACTGTCAAACCTGATTGGTTGCGTGTAAAAGCCCCACAATGGGAGCGAGTAGGTAACGTTAAAGAAATTCTCCGGGACTTATCCCTCAATACTGTCTGTGAAGAAGCATCTTGTCCTAATATTGGCGAATGCTTTAACGCTGGTACTGCTACTTTTTTAATTATGGGACCTGCTTGTACTAGAGCTTGTCCTTATTGTGATATTGATTTTGAGAAAAAACCCCAACCCCTAGATATTACGGAACCTTCACGACTGGCGGAAGCAGTGCGCCGTATGCAACTTAATCATGTTGTGATTACTTCTGTTAATCGTGATGACTTACCTGATGGGGGAGCATATCAATTTGTTCAATGTATTAATGCTATTCATGATATTTCACCCCATACTACTATAGAAGTATTAATTCCTGATCTATGCGGAAATTGGCAGGCTTTGGAAGTCATACTCCAAGCTAAACCAGAGGTACTAAATCATAATACGGAAACCATACCTCGTTTATACCGTCGAGTTCGTCCCCAGGGTAATTATGAACGTACTTTAGAATTATTACAACGTTCTCGACAAATTGATCCTAGTGTTTATACTAAATCTGGTATCATGGTTGGCTTGGGCGAAACGGATGCAGAAGTGCGTCAAGTTATGCAAGACTTACGAGAAGTGGATTGTGATATCTTGACTATTGGTCAATATTTACAACCTAGTCAAAAACACTTGCAGGTTGCTGATTTTATTACACCATTGCAATTTGCAGATTGGCAAGCCTACGGAGAAGAATTAGGATTTTTACAAGTTGTTGCGTCCCCATTGACAAGAAGCTCTTATCATGCTGAACAAGTGCGGGAGTTGATGGAACGTTATCCGCGTAGGGAGTCGGGAGACGCTACGCAGACCTAGCGGTTCGGGAGTTGAGAGTCGGGATCGCACTTTGTCAAGTCAAAAGCCCGACTGGGAATGATAGAGCAGGGTGGCGTAAGCCATATTACTCTGTGTCCTAGCAAAGTTGATCTAAAGATGGCTAAATAACCAGAAGATTTTTTAAATTCTTGAGTTTACCCTAGTAAACTTGAGCTATTAACCTGGGAATTGATTTCCAGGCGGATGTGGAAGCCAAACTCGCTGACTCCCGAATCTCCTGACTCCTCGATCTCCTGTTTCTATGCTGATATCTGTCCTAATTTTAGGAATAATGTTAAAAGACTCGCTCAAGTTACTAAACTCTCTTTGTGCCTTCTTATAAACCAGATAAAATTGATCTCAATACGGAATATATCTGTCCTTGTCGTCGCAAAGGTAAGTTAATTCCTATTACTCTCACTGAAGCCTTCGGTTGCGATCGCTGTCAGCAGATTTTTGTGGTAGAAGATAATGGTTATGCATTGGAACAATTATCCACTGCATACCCCTATAAACGCTCATGGCGATGGTATGGTAATAATTGGCGTATTGTTGTTGAGCCTGCTTTGGGACGAAGTTATTTACCCATAGCATTAGGGGTTATTTTTGTGCTAGTGATTATATGGCTACCATTAGCTTTGCGCTTGGCCAATAATTCTACCATCCTAGCTTGGGCTATGATAGCAGTATTATTGGCTATCCTGCCTGCCATAATGGTCTGGCTTACTTATAGACGTTAATTCCATGACCAGTGAATTGATTGATGATTGTCATGAAGCGGTTAAATGCGCTCAACGTGCTTTTCACGCTTCTTTAAAGTTAGGAACGACTAAGGGTACGGAACGTAGTCGCGCTGTATTGGCTATAGCACAAGCATTAAAGCGAGATTTTGATGAAATTCTCGAAGCTAATACTTGGGACCTAGAAGCTAGTCGAGAAATGGCTGTACCAGAGTTTATTTTAGACTGGCTAAAACTAACTCCCTCACGATTAGAAAATACAGTGGCATTTTTGGAGAAATTAGGACAATTATCAGATCCTTTGCGACGAGTAAGAACGGCTGATTATCAATTAGAAGATTCTCAAAGTTATTTTCAATTAATGCCTTTGGGTGTAATTGCATTTGTATATGAATCATTTCCTGATTTGGCCGCTATAGCGGCAGGCTTTTGTATCAAAACAGGTAATACAATTATTCTCAGGGGGAGCACGGAAGCTAGTAATTCTAATGCAGCGATCGCCAACTCTCTAAAAACAGCTATTACTCAAGTAGGACTTCCTCCAGGTTGTATAGAATTAGTCACAGCAGAACATGGAGAATCTATACGAGATTTAGTTACTCAAGAAGAATATATTAACTTAGTTATCCCCTATGGACGTTCTAGTTTAATACAACAAGTCGTCCGACAAGCCACTTGTCCTGTATTAAAATCAGCTATGGGGAATTGTTATTTATATTGGTCATTAAATGGTAGTTTGGAAATGGTACGCTGGATGATTTTAGATAGTCATAATAGTGAACCTGATCCTGTAAATGCCATTGAAAAGGTTTTAATCCATCGTCAAGCGTTACCTTCTTCTTTGTCCGTACTTTGGAACAATTTACAGGAAAAAGGTTTTAAACTCAAAGGAGATGCGGAATTAGTCGCGGCTTTTCCCCAGTTAGAATTAGTTAAAGATGATGAATGGGAAAAACCATATTTAACTAAGACCATAGCCTTTAAACTAGTAGATAGTTTAGATAGTGCGATCGCTTGGATAAATCAAAATAGTAGTGGCCATGCTGACTCAATTGTTACCGACTCCTATCAAGAAAGTCGTCAATTTGCATTAGGTGTTAACACCGCAGCAACTTATATTAATGCGTCTCCGCGATTTTCTCGTAACCCTTCTAGGGGAGATACAGTATTTTTAGGAATGTCAAATCAAAAAGGACATAGAAGAGGATTTATCAGTTTGGAAACTTTAACAACCGTCAAACATATTATTCAAGGAAATGGGAAATTTTAGATAGAGTGTGGAGTATGGGTTTAGAACTAAAATTACTGTAGCGCGAGCATCTTGCTTGCATCTATTATCTAAAATTACTGTAGTGCAAGCATCTTGCTTGCATATATTATATAATATAAAATTAATGTAGCGCGAGCATCTTGCTTGCATATATTATATAAAATTAATATAGCGCAAGCATCTTGCTTGTATATATTATATAAAATTAAAAGCACAACAGCTTAATATCTGATTTGACAAGCTGTTACGCAGATAAATCCAATAACTATAATATTTTTAGGTGTTGTGGTGAGGGTATCTTGTCTGCTAGACTTATCTTATAGCTAAAAAATAATTTTTCTCAGATATTTGCGTCCTAACTTAATCTTTCTTTTAACCACAAAGCTAACAAAGGCATAGCTAAACGATAACCCTGTTCAGCACTATAAATTAAACCTTTGTGTTGTAACCCACTTAAAGCACCTTGTAAACTACCACCCCGTGAAAGTCCATGTTTATTGATATACTCCTTACTTTGGGGTTTGTCCGTAGGATCAAGGGCTAAACATTCCAGTAAATGTACTTGATTAGCTGGTAATAACATTAACAAAGATTCATAAGTCATAGATAAATCTCTCAATAATCCCTCTATAGCATTTTGTATATCTTGTTCCCTAATTAAGCCATGATTACATCTAGATAAAGATAACCTGCGGATAATGGCCATACCATCCCCAATATGACCCTGTACCGCATCTAAAAATAATTGTAACGCTTGACTGCGATAATCAAAAGTAAGTCCTTCTTGGTGTAAAATTTCTCTAGCCCATAGTGCCACTACATCCTTAGCTAAAGGTGCTAATTGAATAGTTTCTATGGGATATTGACTATCATCTCCATGACTTTGATTAGATTCAGCAATAGTAGCTATTAACACATAACTTACATGGGGATAAATTTTAACTTCCTGTCTAAATGTAGTTTCCCATAAACCTTGACGATCCCAAGAACGTATATGAGGAAAACTTTCTAGAATTAACACAACCCGCCGATTTAAGTCTACGGCCACAATTTCTAATAATTTAAGTAAATGAGTAAAAACCTGCCATAATTGCTTTTCATCTAGTCCATGTAGGAGTTTTAGCTTATTTTCAGGATGAAAAGTAAAAAAGTTACTCGCATTTTCATTTACCCAAGTTTCAATCTTGGACGTTTCCCAGTTTTGAATAATCGCTTCTAATAAAAGCTGTACAAATCTTGTGGACTCAGTAGCACGAATACAGTCTATTTCTAAAATAATAGCGTTTACTTCCTCGGCTGCACCCTTTACTAAAGTGCGTCTACCACTACCAGGTACTCCAGTAATTAACAAATCGCCATCTTGGGCAAGTATTTCAATAATACGCTGAAACTCGACTGATCGGCCAATTACTTGTAAAGGAGTATAAAATTTTAAATTTGCTTGTAAATTCACAGGTTACTCGTTTTTTTGAATCCCTAATTTAATCAAAGCATAAACCATAGAGAGTAACTATGATCATTATTGAAAAATTTTGGTGTTTATTGTTTGTTTACACTAAACATTCGTGTTATAGAATAAGTATAACTTAATTGTCACCAAAAAATCAACTAATTAATCTGAATTATGAAATTTAGTAGGGTGCGTCAGTTCGTAAGGTCCGTCAAATGTTAATAATCTGTTTATTTACATGATTTATGTATTCTGACGCACCCTACTGTTAAAACGTTGGCACTGTGCGTCAAATGTTAATAATCTGTTTATTTAGATGATTTATGTATTCTGACGCACCCTACTGTTAGAACGTTGGCACTGTGCGTCAAATGTTAATAATCTGTTTATTTAGATGATTTATGTATTCTGACGCACCCTACTGTTAAAGTTTATTAAATAGGTAATTACCGTGTTAAAAGCCTGTGTACTTGCGACGATATTATGTGGTTTTTTCGGGATTATTCTCAAAAAAAACCTGTTAATGAAGATTGTTTCTATGGATGTGATGAGTACAGGAGTAATTGCTTTTTATGTACTAATTGCATCGCAAAGTGGTTTATTTACTCCGATTATTGCCGATGTCAAAAATATTGCCTATGCTGATCCTGCTCCCCAAGCAGTAATTTTAACGGGTATAGTTATCGGCTTTTCGATTCAGGCTTTAATGCTTGTAGGTGTGATGAAATTAGCTAGGGATAATCCCACCTTAGAAACCGATGAAATAGAAAGGAATAATACACCATAGGGAGATATAGGGAAATACAAACGATGGATAAAATTACTGTTGCTTGGGTAGCCATACCATTTTTACTAGGATTCATAATTTTTTTAGCACCGAAACTCAACCGACATTTAGCTTTATGGGGAACTATAGCTTCTGCTGGTTATGGTTTACAGATGTTACTAGCACCTACTACTATTCAACTTACATTACTAGATAGTTTTGGTAATAGTTTGTTAGTAGATAAATTAAGTGGTTATTTCATTCTCACAAATGCTTTAGTAACTGCTGCTGTAATTTTATACTGTTGGCATAGTGATAGAAATGCATTTTTCTTTGCTCAAACTATTTTATTGCATGGTAGTTTAAATGCTGCTTTTATTTGCAATGATCTTGTTAGTGTGTACATAGCATTAGAAGTAAGCGGTATTGCGGCTTTTTTATTAATTGCTTATCCACGTAGTGATCGCTCAATTTGGGTAGCTTTACGTTATCTATTTGTAAGTAACACCTCCATGCTATTTTACTTAGTGGGTGGAATATTAGCTTATCAAAATAGTCATTCATTTTCCTTTGCAGGGTTAAAAACTGCTCCTCCAGAAGCAATAGCCTTAATATTTCTCGGACTATTAATTAAAGCAGGGATATTTGTATCTGGTTTATGGCTACCTTTAACCCATTCAGAATCAGAAACACCAGTTTCTGCGTTAATGTCAGGTATTGTAGTTAAAGCTAGTGTATTACCTTTATTGCGCTGTGCATTAATTTCTGATGAACTAAATACCATAGTTACCACTTTTGGTGTTGCTAGTGCCTTAATGGGTGCTTCCTATGCTGTATTAGAAAAAGATACTAAGCGGCTATTAGCGTTAAGCACTATATCCCAGTTAGGTTTTATTCTCGCAGCGCCAGCAGTAGGTGGTTTTTATGCACTAACTCATGGACTAGTAAAAGCATCATTATTTTTAATAGCAGGTTCTTTACCCAGTCGCAACTTTAAAGAATTACAATATCAAGGGATTAATACCACAATTTGGATACCCTTAGTTATAGCCAGTTTGTCAATTTCTGGTTTTCCATTATTAGCAGGTTTTGGGGCAAAAGTGTTAACTATGAAAAGTTTAACATCTTGGCAATTTATCGCTATGAATATTGCGGCTGTGGGAACTGCAATATCCTTTGCTAAATTCATTTTCTTACCCCATAGTAAAAATGGAGAACAGAATATAAAACCAGGGTTTTGGATAGCCGTAATATTGTTAATTAGTGGTTTAATAGTAGGGAATATTGTGTATCTCCAAGGTTATGATATGGCAAATATTGGTAAAGCGATCGCTACCATAGCTATTGGTTGGTTAGCATATCATTTAGTTTTCAAAAAACTGGCAATTTATGTACCAAGAATGCTAGAGAAATTTGAAAATTTAGTGGGAGTCATGAGTTTAACATTAATTGTACTATTTTGGATGGCATTAGCATGATTGGACATCTAATATTAAGACTAACAATATGGTTTTTACTCACTGCTAACATAAGTGTAGAAAACATCATTATTGGTGTAATAATCGCCTTAATTTTACCAAGAGGTTACACAACTAGAGAAAGATTAACAGAATGGTTACAGGTAATGGGTAAAATATTCACTGCCATTCCTATAGCATTTATGGAAGCATTTGAAATTATTTTTCGTCCCCACAAAAAAGAGGAAATGATACCGGAAGAAATCAAACTAAAAAGATCACCATTGTTGATATTTATAGATGTTTTCCTCATTACATTTACCCCGAAAACAATTGTAGTTAGATACAATGAACAGGGTTTTTATGAAGTGCATCATATCAAACCAGGAAAAGAATAAATAGGAACTTAACCATGAACCTAGAAATAGTATTAATAGCGATGATATTAGCCTTACTTATTCCCATTTATGAAGCCTGCAAAAGTGATAATACGTGGCAGAAAATGTTAGCGTTAGGGAGTATTTCCAGTAAAGCATCAATTATGATTCTCGTAGTGTCCGTTTTGCGAGATGATTGGATGATAGGAGTAGTAGCATCCATTATGTTAAGTGTAGGAAATGCAGGTTTTATGTTATTAGCACATATTTTGAGAAGGTTAAATGAAGCATGAATAATATTATCATTTTCATCAGTTATACATTTATATGTATAGGGATATTTTTCTGGTTTTGGGGAACTTGGCATTTAGTCAGTAACAGATCAGTATTATTCAAATTACATGGCCTTTCCGTAGCTGATACATTAGGTTCAATGCTGATCATTATCGGACTTTTAATGAAAATACCTAGTGAATGGCCATTGCTAATTTTAGGGATTATTTCCTTAGCAATTTGGAATACAATGTTAGGCTATGTAATAGCATATTGTTCAACAGAAGAGGCGAAAAATGAATGATTCTTATCTCTATGTAATTATTGCGTTATTACCCTTAGCTGCGGGAATGGTAGTAACTCAAAGAAACCCCTATCATGCCTTAATAATTAGGGGAGTATTAGGGGCAATGGCAGCCATGGTAGATGCACTATTAGGGGCAGCAGACGTGGCATTAACAGAAGCATTAATGGGAACAATGTTATCCATTACATTATATGCGATCGCTGTCCGTTCTTCCTTAGTTTTGCGGTTAGGAGTCCTAGAAAATCAAACAATAGAAAAAAACGAAGATAGCAATTTTCACCAACTAATAAGAGACTTACGTAACATCTTTAAAAACCATTATTTACGGTTAGAAATTGTTCCTTATACCAACCAAGAAAGTTTAGAAACAGCATTGATAGAAAAAGAAATTCATGTGACTTGTACTCCATTAAAAACCAGTGAAGAACCAGAGGAAATGTATCAAACAAATATTAGAGTACAACGCATTTATAACATCATACAAAGTGAACTTTCATCAAAAAACACAACCTTGAATTATGTAGGAGGAAATAGCTGATGAAATGGTTTTATATTTTAGCGGGAATGGCCTTATTTGTGAAAATGTTAATTATGCCAAATTCCGAACCAAACCTATCAGATATGGCCATAGTAGAAACAGTAGTTAGAGAAACAGGAGTTCCCAACGCTGTATCAGGAATTATTTTTAGAAACCGATTATATGATACCATTTTTGAAGTTATTGTTTTTACCATTGCCATACTTGGTGCTAATTACTTATTAGCCAATGAAAAACCATCTTGTAGTATCTATCAGTTTAAAGACGAACCATCTATAATACTAGCTCGTTTAGGTGCAACCATAGCAGCATTAGTAGGTATAGAACTAGCAATAAGAGGACATTTAAGCCCCGGAGGTGGTTTTGCAGCAGGTGTAGCAGGTGGTACAGCGATCGGACTCATCGCTATTACATCCTCATATCAGTGGATGCAAGAAATTTATCAAAAGTGGCACGCTGCAACATGGGAAAAGATTTCAGTATTGATTTTTATTGTTTTATCCGTGATTACATTATCAGGAATGGAATTACCACACGGGGAGTTAGGAACATTATTTAGCGGCGGAATTTTGCCCATATTAAATAGGACTTACGCATTGACAAAAAACATTATCTATGTATTCTAGATCATGCGATCGCTATTAAGATTAGCAAAAATATGCTCACGTACAACTAAAGTAAACAGATTCCTCTGTACTTCATACCAGTTG
>NZ_JACJPV010000062.1 GCF_014696225.1 Anabaena sp. FACHB-1237
TCGGTAGTTTTATTGACGTACCACCTACAGGAATTGGTTTACCACCATTGTCAATGGTAAAACTATCATTTTTTCCTTTCTTTTTAAAGTTGGGATATTTTGACTGTCCTTTAAAGAATCTCTGGAAGGATTCACCATTTTCAGAGCTTGAAACTCTCGCATAAATAACGACTCCTTCAGTTATTTTTTGTACATCAACAATGACTGTACCTGTAGGTAGTTGCGTAGCTTTAAGTTCACCACGTTTCCACATTCTCCAAGCAGTCTGATAGCTTATTCCTTTTGATTTTGCATAGTCAGATAGTTTCATTCTCCAATCATAACACAAATGATTATATTTGACTATGTTTGACTATATTTTTTTGATTTAAACTCAATACCTAATTTTCTCAGCTTTTGAGCTAAAATAGCTGCTTTGTTCTCTACTTCATTAGCACGCTGACGTTCATCCTCAGCTTTTATATTAGCAATTTCAGCTTTTCTAATCTCTGCTAAATTAGCTTCTTAAGGTGTGGGTATTAACCTCCCTTCAACGCTAAAATACCTTAACATTGTTGGCAAAATATAGGGGGAGTCAAACTGCTCTCCCCTATTTGTATTTGCAATCACATCCAGGCTCAAACTAGCTGGAAATATCTTAGCCTCTACTCACTCGGGTTTCAAACTCCAGGCGAGTCTTTTCAACTATACTCAAAGCAGACTCATAAATTTCATGATGCTCTTGTTTCAGCCAGGCTAAAAGATTAGCAATTTGGGCATTACGCAAATCCAGATCTGCCTGAAAAATCACTGAAGCTGCCATGGCCTCAGCATACTCACGCTTGTGTCCTTTAGCTTCTATAGCATTTGCAAGAGCAACTAAGGCTTGTTTAGTAACGGAAGCAGGATTACCTTCAATAGACATAGTTTCGATTGTAGTTAGATTGATGAATTGTAAACTGATAAATTGGACTTTAAACAAGCCTATATCATTGGGGACTGCCGGATTTTTGAGTTCCACATCGGGAAAAGGATCAGACAGATACTTCAAGCCCGGATATCTTAGGATATCCCCGGACATAGCGTCGCCTAAACCAAAGTTCTTACCTCCGCAATATGGCTCAATGCTTTGAGGAAAATTACCAAAGTGTCATTCCATTCTCTAGGAAGAAAATGTCCGCAATTTGGGCATTTGAACTTCTTAGAACCACCTAGTACCGCAAAGCGGAAGTCATGCATTCAAAAAAGTCAAAAGTCAAAACTAATATATTATAGGCTTTTTAACGATTTAGAATAGTTGGCTTATTTCCGCCAATCCGTACCAGCTTAACATGGACGTGACCACAGGAGTAGAACTTTACAGTCGTAAGCCTATCAATAATATCATAAAAATAAATCCTAGTGGTAATCAGTGGAATCTGGAATTACTTGTTATTAACCTGTTCATGTCCGTGTCACTGTTTGATAAGACCTAATAATAACGAGTCTAGTTCAGGAATACACCTGATTATTTGTAACTAGCACATTACTTTATTATCCCTAATTATTTACGATTTATCTCATTTGTACTTGCTTTGATTATACCCTTGGCTATTCGAGAATTTCCTTAAAACAATTGTAAACTTATTTTAATATCTATGTAGTTAAAAACTATCTAATTCCTCCATTTTAGATTTCGGTAATACTCAATTTATGTTGATTCCAGCTTTGCTACACGCTTCCTAAAACAGTCTATAATCCAAATGTTGACAAGATTACATTCAGTGGAAGGGAGTTTTGCACTGACGAATACTTAGGAAAATTCCTACGGCAGTGAATATTAAGATTTGTAAATTCTTACTTTTTCCATTTCAATATCATCATATTGTTCGTTATTGTAAAAATAATGCATCAGAATATTTAACTATAATGTTCCAGAGTTAATACTGTCAAATATTCCAAATTAAGTTATAAAAATTACACATATTACTGGTAATTCCATATTGTGAGTATTACTTATTGAAATTAATTTCAGTGTTAAACATTACTTACATAGAAACAAGAAATACAACTTTACCTTTTAATACTTTAATTATTTTGTACTTCAGGTTAATTATTTACTAATAATCATGGGGGTAATTACATAGATAAATCTTGGCTGATTGGGTTTCAATGTAAAGTTTCTTTTCTTTACATTCAAAAGACTTTACATTACAAATAAATGGTGATATTCATATTTATGGAATAGAAAACGACAATCTCCGAATCAAAATTGTATTCGATGGCACTTAGATCATCAAATAACTGTGCTTAAAGCATCTTTTTGTTACGTATGATTGTTACATTCCAATTTGGTTAATAACAATGAGTTAAAGGTGCAAAAAAATGGCAGTTGAAAAAACTAACTCTTCTTCTAGCTTGGCAGAAGTAATTGATAGAATCCTAGACAAAGGTATCGTAGTAGATGCTTGGGTTCGTGTTTCTTTAGTAGGTATCGAACTATTAGCAGTAGAAGCTCGGATCGTAATCGCATCCGTAGAAACCTACCTCAAGTATGCAGAAGCAGTAGGCTTAACCCAATCCGCAGCTGTACCTGCTTAATTTTTTTTGATCAAGACTACGGCTGATAACCAATAGGCGATAGGTTCACTCACTGAATTTTTTGTGATCAGGTGCATCCTATCCCCCTGATTTTGATACTTTTGAGGAGGACTTCATGGTCGCTTTAATGCAAAGAATCCGACTGGAGAATCAGTCAATATTTCAAGAAGTAAATGATTTCCTTTCTACAAGGAAAAGTGATAGACTGGCCCAAGCACAAAAGCAAGCTGAGGATTTAAGTCAATTTAGGCAACAATTAGGCCAAGAAATTGATGAATTCTTAACAAGCACTGCTAAATCTCGTCAAGCTCAAGCTGAAGCTCAGGCTGAAGAATTGCGCCAGTTCCGCTCCCAGCTGGAGCAGGAAACTAATGAGTTTTTAGCAACAACAACTAAATCTCGTTATGCTCAAGCCCAAGAACAAGCAGCAGCGTTAGATGCTTTTCATAAAGAATTAGAGCAAAAAACAGAGGAGTTTTTGGCTAATGCAGCCAAAACTCGTATTGCCGAAGCTCAAAAGCAGGCAGCACAGTTGAGTGCATTCCATAAGGAACTAGAGCAAAAAACTAGCGCCTTCTTAGCAGATACCGCAAAAACCCGTATTGCTGAAGCGCAAAAGCAAGCAGAAGAGTTAAGTGCCTTCCATAAAGAACTAGAGCAAAAAACTAGTGCTTTCTTGACAGATACAACTACTGACCGCGCTGCTAAGGCCGCCGCGCAAAAAGAGGCCTTGCGTCAATTCCGGCAAGATTTGTTTTTGACTGTTATTGGTGTGTAAGGTGCTAATTTATATTGCAGATTAACGATTTTAAATCGGGATCATCTGCATTATATTCTATTTAAAAGGGGCGTTGCTGATTTGATGTATGAAAATAATTTTTGATGATATCTAAATCCTTGTAGAGATGTTCCATCAAACGTCTTTACACCTAAATTCATACTTGGTTTCAGCAACGCCTTAAAGGAATGCCTCCTAGAGCAACAGTTTTCTTACTGAAGATGTTAGGAGGCACTAAACATATAACAATGAGTTCAAAAGCACAGTTTCGATACAGTTGTGAGGATTTAGTCTCAAGACTGTTGGTCAAGGACTGACAACAATCCAGACCTGGAGTGACTCCTTCAAACTAACCTTGATCCCGCACCTTCACTTGTAACCTAGCATATTATTGTTAGGTAGTCTCTTTTCTTTACAATTTTTAACAATATTATGGCTCTAAGCAACATTAACAATCAAAAAAGAGCAATTCTTCGTGTTCGTCCAGGTCAGTTTGTGATGACACCTACCATTGAGAAGGTGGCCTTGCGGGCTTTGCTTTATTTGAAGTCTGGTTTCCCTGTTCACTTACGTGGTCCTGCTGGTACAGGTAAAACCACTTTGGCCTTGCATTTAGCTCATTGTTTAGATAGACCAGTAATGTTGCTGTTTGGTGATGATGAGTTTAAAAGTTCAGACTTAATTGGTAGCGAGTCTGGTTATACGCACAAGAAACTCCTTGATAACTACATCCATAGTGTTGTTAAAATCGAAGACGAATTTAGACAAAACTGGATGGATTCGCGGCTAACTTTGGCTTGCCGAGAGGGATTTACATTAGTATATGACGAGTTTAATCGCTCCCGCCCAGAAGTAAATAACGTTTTACTTTCAGCCTTGGAAGAAAAAATTCTCAGCTTGCCACCCAGCAGCAACCAGCCTGAGTACCTTCATGTTAACCCTCAGTTCCGCGTTATTTTTACCTCTAATCCAGAGGAGTATTGTGGGGTGCATTCCACACAGGATGCGCTGATGGATAGACTGGTAACTATTAATATGCCAGAACCTGATGAATTAACCCAGACGGAAATATTAGCCCAAAAAACAAATATAGATAAACAATCTGCTGGTTTTATTGTGGATTTAGTTAGGTCATTCAGACTAGCTACCAATGCACAGAAAACTTCTGGATTGCGTGCTTGTTTGATGATCGCTAAAGTTTGTGCTGACAACGATATTTTAGCAGTACCAGAAGATCCTATGTTCCGTGACGTTGCTATGGATATTCTGTTTAATCGGGCTGGTTTACCTATTACAGAATGTACAAATATTTTTACGGATCTGCTCAACCTCAATACACCAGAATTACCCATCGAGTTGAATGGTAATGCTCGGACTGAGGAAAATAATCATGATGTCACAGATGCTACTACACAAGTTGAGGAAATTGTAAATCAAGAAAATATCGGCAATGATAAAAAAATGATAAAAAGGTAAAAAGAAGCTTACAAGTACCTACTGCAAAAAAGAAGTGAGTCCGTGAACGGGATTAAAAAATTCCTGAACATGGAATATCACATTGCCATTCTCTGGGTTCTCTGGAGCAGAAGGGTGTGGTAAGTAAACACAAAAGTATTTACACTATTTAACAGAGTTGATCATTCGTGAATTCCCCAATACTACCAACACGTTCTCAGGTAAGCTCCAGTCAAGTTATTAACACCTCCACCCAAGGTTCTACACTAGCGGATATTCTGGAAAGAGTTTTAGATAAGGGTATTGTTATTGCTGGCGATATTTCTGTGTCTATTGCTTCTACTGAGCTTCTACATATTCGGATTCGCTTATTAATTGCTTCCGTGGATAAAGCCAGGGAGATGGGTATTAATTGGTGGGAAGGTGATCCTTACCTCAGTAGTCACGCTCAGGGTTTAATTGAGGAGAATAAGGAACTTCGAGAACGTTTAACAACTTTAGAGTCACAAATAAACTTACTAACGTCTGATCTAGGCAAACCATTTGTTAACCCAGCAATTGAACAGCCAGAATTAACTGTGGAAGACAATCTGAGTGGTGATGATCATACTCAGGAACTTAGTGAGGAAATTACGCCAATATCTGTGGATCAAGAAGGGGTAGAACAAGATACAATACCTTTAGAAAAACTTATGGAAAATCCCCAGGAAAATGCAGATTCTGTTGGGCAACCTATCCAAGAGAATTTGGCATTTCCCAGTAGCGATTTGGAAAATCAGCAGCAACAGCAGTATGATGTTGTTGTAGAAGATACAGAAAGCAATCAACCAGATACTCAAACTGTTAGAGCAGTGGGTGATGATATTGGTTCATTCTCCAGTGATAATTCTGATGACGATTAGTTTCACGATTAGCTTCGTTCAGTTGTCTGGGTGGGTTGCAAAGGATTTTAGGTGACATTCATCGGTGAAACTATGGAAATGGCTATCACGACCTTTGATCAGTCCCAGGACTTCTTACCGCCCGCTTCTGGTTCTAAGAAAGAAGCGGGCTTAGCACCTTTGCTATTAACGGTGCTGGAGTTAGTCCGTCAATTAATGGAGGCTCAGGTAATTCGTCGTATGGAGGAAAATTATCTGAGCGAATTGGAGTTAGAGCAAGCAGCAGAAAGTTTACAAAAGTTAGAGTCTCAGGTTCTGCATCTGTGCCAGATATTTGATGTTGATCCGGCTGAATTGAATGTGAATTTAGGCGATTTTGGTACTCTACTACCGGAAAAAGGATCTTATTATCCTGGGGAAGAGGGGACTAAACCCAGTGTCTTGGAACTACTCGATCGCTTACTCAATACAGGAGTTGTTGTGGATGGAGAAATAGATTTAGGACTGGCTAATTTGGATTTAATTCATGCCAAATTGCAGCTGGTTCTAACTTCAAAACCAATGTAGGTTAGGATTTAAGTGGTTCGATTCTACCTGTATTAGTTGCTAGTTTAATTGGGAACTACTAATTAATTATAAAATGTAGGTTGGATAAACATAAGCTAGTTTAAATTTCATTTCTAGGTTGATTATTATGAATAGCAATGGACTCTATCTATATGGTATTTTGCCAAAACCACTACCTGATAACTTGCAACTCACGGGATTGGATAAACAACCCATTAAAACTCAGGAGATAAATGGGTTTACTTTTTTGTATTCTGAGGCTCTCCAAAAGCAGTATTTAGCTTCCCGACGTAATTTGTTGAGCCATGAAAAGGTTTTAGAAGAGGCTATGCAAGAGGGGTATCAAACTCTTTTACCCTTGCGGTTTGGACTGGTTGTGAAAGATTGGCAGGAAATTTATAAACAACTGATTGAACCATCTCAAAAGCAACTGCAAGAGCTATTTGAAAAACTAGCAGGTCAAAGAGAAGTTAGTGTGAAGATCCTTTGGGATACTAAAGCAGAAGTGCAAATGATGATGGATTCTAATCCTGATTTGAAGCAGCAACGAGACAGTATGGAAGGCAAGAATTTGAGTATGGAGGAAGTGATTCAAATTGGACAATTAATTGAACGTAATTTGATGGAGCGCAAGGAAGCAGTAATTCAAGTTTTTCGAGAACAACTCCAACCATTTGCTAAAGATATGGTGGAAAATGAACCAATGATGGAAGAAATGATCTACAATGCAGCATTTTTGATTCCTTGGGATGTTGAACCTGCATTTAGCGATCGCGTGGAGTCTATTGACAAACAATTCGGCGATCGCCTACGTATCAGATACAACAATTTCACAGCTCCTTATACTTTTGCTCAATTGTCTCCATCATAAGCAGATGATATCTTCCACTGTTGTCTGATGAAGAATAACCATTTTATTTTTGTTGTTCAGGATGTGCCTTATGCTGATGAAACTTTTGTTAGCACCCGTAATGGGTCCAATTAATGGAGTGGTATGGATTGCCGAAAAAATCCAAGAACGTACCAACACTGAGTTTGATGATCAAGAAAACCTGCACAAAAAATTATTAAACTTGCAGTTATCCTTTGACTTGGGAGAAATTAGTGAAGAAGAATTTGAAGAACAAGAGGAAGAAATACTCCTGCAAATTCAGGCCTTAGAAGAGGAAAAGTCCCGTTTAGAACAGGAGGATATAACCGACGAGGAAGATGATCTGATTGCCGAGCCTCAATTAAATATAACCACACCCATAATTCAAGAAGAAGATAAAACTTTAGTCTTATCACGTTAATTAGGGATCAAACCAAAACCCATAACAGATAACCCGCCAATGCGGGTTATCTAATGTAAATATCCTGATAATATCTATTGTTTTCTAACCTAGCTCTACAGACTAATATTCAATTTCAAAAGTGCTATAACTGGGAATATCACTGTGAGTATTTAATTTGCCTAATATGCGAGAACTCAATCGTGGTTGACGGGACACATAAATGCTCTGCTCAGTTGATTCTATTTGGGCATTAAGAAGATCCAATCGCCTTTGCAGGATAGTGGTTCGTTCTTTGAGACTGAGTAATTCTCGTTGGATACGTTGCTTTTCTGTTACCATTTTATAAAGATCTAATTGGCTAGAAGCATCAGTTTTAGTCCGAGGCATGGTGCTAATTTTAGCCCTAGACATAGCAGCGTTGGGAATGCTTTTCATAAAACCACCTAAAAGTATCCACTTATTATAACTAACTTTTTGTGATTGTAAACTATCGAACCACTGCCAAAGAACTTGTTTCCATCTTTGATTAAGTTTATACTTTGTTTATAGCTAAGTTAGATATCTTGGAGCAATGGGCGACAAAATCTAGTGCAGGTGAAAAAATATGGAATTAGCAGACTACTTATACACTTATGCCTTTTTAGAAACTTCCCATTCACCCCTGATTCTACCTCAAGGTATGACAGGTGAAGTAATGTTGGTGAAAGGTGACCAAGTTTCAGCACTTGTGGAAACCGGTATATCTCGCTCTTCATGGCAGAGTGATGATGAGAAAATTGTTCAGATGGCTGTGTGTCATGATAGAGTGATTTGTGAAATGTTTAAACAAGTAACAATTTTACCTTTAAGATTTGGCACATATTTTGACTCTTTGGAGAATCTACTTAGGCACTTGGCATCCCAGGAAAAAGAGTATAAATCCAAGCTGGATAAAATCAGAGATAAAACGGAATTAAGCTTAAAACTAATTCCCCATACTTTCCAGCAACCAGTAGTTACCCAAAAGGGGGGAAGAAACTACTTTTTAGGGAAAAAGCAAGAATATGAAAATCAGAAAAACTTTGCCAATGCTCAAAACAGTGAAAAACAAAAGTTAATTGATTTGATAACCAAAGAGTATAACCTACCAGCAGTGATCCACGAACAAAAAGAAGCAATAAAAATATATATTTTAGTCAACATAAAAGAAAAAATCTACCTGGCAGAAAAATTTTTGAATTGGCAACAAGCCTGTCCAAGATGGGATTTAGTGTGGGGAGATTGCCTACCTCCCTACCATTTCATCTAGCATTCTTAGAGGATGTTTGTAAAGTCTAAATTAACACAAAAATCGGCGATTGGAAATCGCGTCTACACAGGCAAAACCTGCCTACCTAGGTTAAAAATCCTTGGTTTTTCCCTAGTCCACCTGGTCGCCTGTCCAAGTGTGGACTTTGCCAGTATAGTAGCAATAGCACAGCATGGCGTAAGCCTTATGATATTCGCCCCATACTTTTAAAACATCCTCTCAAACTAAAATCCTCAAATTTAACATTCTTAGTCCCTAATATTCTCTATTTTCCTAAAACAAATGTACCATTACGATAAATTAAATCTAGTCATGTTGAGTGGTAAAGGGGGAGTTGGAAAAACCACCCTATCTTGTTGCTTGGCACGTTATTGGGCTAGAAAATTTCCAGAAGAAAAGATTCTGCTATTGTCAACAGATCCAGCCCATTCCTTAGGAGATGTACTGTTGACAAAAGTTACCAGTGAAGCGACACCAACGATAGATTTACCCAACTTGAGTATTCAAGCATTAGACGCTCAAAATCTACTATTGGAATTCAAAGCCAAATATAGTCAGTACCTAGAAATTTTAGTAGAAAGAGGCAGTTTAGCCGATGGAGAAGACCTAGCTCCCGTTTGGGATTTAGACTGGCCTGGACTAAATGAACTTATGGGATTACTAGAGATTCAACGATTGCTATCAGAAAAAAATGTGGATCGTATAGTAGTAGATATGGCACCCTCTGGACACACAGTCAGCCTACTAAAACTGAAAGACTTCCTGGACGTAATTTTACACTCCCTAGAATTATTTCAGAAAAAATATCAGGTGATTACCCAAAGTTTCACCGGAACTTATCAATCAGATGCAGTAGATGACTTTTTAATTGACTTCAAATTTCAATTATCAGAGAGTAGAAGATTACTACAAGACAGTCAGTTTACAGGTTTTTTAATAGTCGGGATTGCCGAACCAATGTGTTTAGCAGAAACCGAAAGATTTTTAGCACAGTTACAAAGCCTAGAAGTTCCCTTTGCGGGAATTTTAATCAACCGAATTTTGGCAGATGGAAATACAGATCCGGATCGATATGCCGAACAACAGAACTATATCCACAAGTTCTTAGATATTTCCCCAGAACAACCCGTATTTATTATTCCCCAACAACCTACAGCACCATTAGGTAGCCAAGCCTTAGATAATTTAGAAGCAGAAATTCAACATATCACTCACGTTGACGAGGTATCACCACCCATAATTCAATGGCCAAAGAGAATACCACCCAGTTTTACTGATTTTCTCGCCCAGGGTTGTAAACTAATTATTGTGGGTGGAAAAGGAGGAGTAGGCAAAACAACAGTATCAGCAGCAATTGGTTGGGCTTTTGCTAGTCATTATCCTCAAAAAAATATTAGCGTGATCTCCATAGATCCAGCCCATTCCCTGGGGGATGCCTTCGGTCAAAAGTTAGGACATGATTCCCAGTCAATCACTCCCAATTTATATGGACAAGAAATAGATGCTGACAAGATATTAGATCAGTTCCGTGCTGATTATCTGTGGGAATTGGCAGATATGATTAGTGGAGAAGGAACAAACAAGGATACAGAGGTAAACATTGCCTATTTACCCGAAGCGTGGAGACAAATCATGTCCCAAGCATTACCGGGTATTGATGAAATGCTCTCCTTAATTACAATCACCAATCTTTTGGAAACTAATCAGCAAGATTTGATTATCCTAGATACAGCACCTACAGGACATTTGTTGCAATTCTTATCCATGCCTTCAGCTTTAGGAGATTGGTTATCCTGGATCTTTAGGCTGTGGATGAAATACCAGGATGTTTTAGGTCGAGTAGACTTCATTGGCAGATTGCGACAGCTGCGACAACAAGTAGTGAAAGCGCAAAAGAAATTGAAAGACCCTCGTCATACTCAATTTGTTGGTGTAATTCAGGCAGAATCGGCTATTACGTCTGAACATATTCGGTTAACCGCATCTCTGAAAAATATGGGCATTGAACAAAGGTATGTGGTGCAAAATCGCTATACTCAAGCAGTGGAAATTGATCACAGTTTGTTTCCTGAACAAACAATTATTCACCTACCCCAGCTACCTAGATCTGTGGAGCCAATTGAAAGAATTAAGGGAGCAGCTAATCTTTTGTTTGCATTTGAGGAGTAAAAATCCAATAACAAACATCCAAAAAAGTTTTCAGATTACCAAAGGTTTTTATTAGTTTTTCTACATCACATTTAGCAAGACTTATGAGTGACTTATTCAAAGGATTTGAGCAGTTCATAGATTTGGTCAAAACACTAGAAGAAAAAATCGAGAGTGGAGAAGTAAAAACAGATATACAAATCAACTCTCGTCCCCTTAGTAGTATTCCCAGAACAGGCAATATTCCCCGTGGTGCGGCCAAAAGCAGTAATATTAACGACATTGGTACCAGTCGCATTCGCACCCCCTCCTCCCCAGCTACTCCCCAACCATCTAATGGGTCATCAGATCCAGTCACCCCCCCTGACAATTCTGGTATGTCCTTAAAAGATATTGGTGGTTTGAGTGAAGTAGTCAAAGAACTTAAAGAATTAATTGCTATCCCCTTAAAATGCCCAGAGTTACTGGTTAAACTGGGATTAGAACCAACCCATGGTGTTCTTTTAGTAGGTCCGCCAGGCACTGGTAAGACTCTAACTGCTCGCGCTTTAGCGGAAGAACTGGGTGTAAATTATATAGCCTTAGTCGGTCCAGAGGTAATTAGCAAATATTACGGGGAAGCAGAACAAAAACTCAGGGGTATTTTTGAAAAAGCTGCTAAAAACGCACCTTGCA
This sequence comes from Anabaena sp. FACHB-1237, assembly GCF_014696225.1. GTDB lineage: Bacteria > Cyanobacteriota > Cyanobacteriia > Cyanobacteriales > Nostocaceae > FACHB-1237. The sequence continues at coordinate 11,626 of NZ_JACJPV010000062.1, forward strand.
TTATTTTTATTGATGAAATAGATAGCCTGGCTCCCGATCGCAGTGCGGTGGAAGGGGAAGTGGAAAAGCGGTTGGTTGCCCAGTTATTAAGTCTAATGGATGGATTTTCCCACACTCCGGGTGTAATTGTGTTGGCTGCTACTAACCGCCCGGATCATTTAGATCCAGCCCTGCGTCGTCCAGGAAGATTTGACCGAGAAATTCAATTTCGCATTCCCGATGCTAATGGACGTAAAGAAATTCTCCAAGTTCTCACCCGTGCCATGCCTTTAGATGACACTGTGGATTTAGAATTTATTAGCGATCGCACTGTTGGATTTGTTGGAGCAGATTTAAAAGCTGTTTGCCAAAAAGCAGCCTATATGGCCTTACGCCGTCAAGTTCCCTCCATAGATACACCAGTTCCGGAAACTATGACAGTGAACCAGTCAGATTTTCTCCAAGCCCTTAAAGAAATTAAGCCGGCAGTGCTGCGTAGCATGGAAGTGGAAGTTCCCCATGTAGAATGGGAGGACATTGGCGGACTAGAAGCCATTAAGCAAACCTTGAGAGAATCCGTGGAAGGGGCGTTACTATATCCAGAACTTTACCGTCAAACCAAAGCAGTAGCTCCAAGAGGAATTTTGCTATGGGGTCCTCCTGGAACTGGTAAAACCCTATTAGCTAAAGCTGTAGCCTCCCAGGCCAGAGCGAATTTTATTGGAGTCAATGGACCTGAACTACTTACCCGTTGGGTAGGAGCCAGCGAACAAGCGGTGCGGGAATTATTTGCTAAGGCTCGACAAGCGGATCCCTGTGTTGTATTTATTGATGAAATTGACACCTTAGCCCCTGCTCGTGGAACTTATACTGGTGATTCTGGAGTAAGTAACCGCGTAGTAGGACAACTATTAACTGAGTTAGACGGGTTAGAAACAGGCACTAATATCCTAGTAATAGGAGCTACGAACCGTCCTGATGCTTTAGATCCAGCGTTATTAAGAGCTGGAAGATTAGACTTACAATTAAAAGTTGATTTACCTAATCTTGCCAGTCGCTTAGAAATCCTACGAGTTTATACTGAGGGTAGACCCCTATTGGATGTAGACTTGGAATATTGGGCTGAGGCAACTGAAGGTTGGAATGGGGCAGATTTAGTCCTATTATGTAACCAGGCATCTGTGGAAGCAATTCGCCGATTTCGCGCTAAAGGAGAAACCGATCCCACTGCGATTAAGATTACCGTTGCTGATTTCCAACACTCCTATGGGATTTTAACCCAACAGCGTACCAGTTAAAACCTATTGCCAAAACTATCCCCACCTTCCAAGTCTTAAATAAATAAGCTAATGTGCAGTACTCACTGTATAATTAAAAAACCTGAAGTTACAGTAGCACAAGCATCTTGCTTGTATTAATTATTCAAGTTAAAGGCACAACAGCTTATCTGGTGCTAATTAATGTAGAGACGTTATATATAACGTCTCTACATTAATTATAAACTGGCACATTGGTAGGGTGTGGTTCGACAAGCTCACCAACTACGTCAGACAGTATAAATCATGTAAATAACCAAATTGTTGATATCTGACGCACTCTACAACTAACAAATTCCTAACAAATATAGAAACAAAATATTTACTTATTACGTCTAACTAAGCAAATTTCGGCAAAAAATTCATATTGCACAACTATCCTCTCCAAACCCAACTAGGTAGAGCGATCGCCAACCCAAAAACTTATCCCAAAAAACTTATAAAATAGTTGACCAAAAATAATGGGATGCAAGCCCCCTCCTAGAAGGATCGCTTTTCTTGATTTTTAATATTTTCATTCTTCAACCCAACTTACACCAGTTTCCGTTATTATGAGGTACAGATATGATAAAACCCTTGTAATACAGGCATCTTGCCTGTTCATCTATGTAGATGTAATGTGCTGTATATTTTCACAATCCACATCACTTTTTTATTCAGGGAATCAAAAATCATGCAATTACAATCACTTTCCACCTTTTTAGGATTAACAACATTGACCTTAACCATCAGCATAAATCCTGGTTTTAGTCAAGATAATGCTTCTGCTCAACCAAATAAAGTCACATTTTTCTGTCAAGAAATATTTGATCCAGCCAGTGGTGAAAAAGTTCCCGCTACCATTGCTTGGGTTCCTGAACGTCAAGGTCACATACGGTTTATTGGTTGGAAATCTGAGTATTTTGCCAAAAGTGGTTGGACTCCCCAAAAACGTTGCCAAGAAGTATCTAAAAAGTTCCAGAAATTTCAGGAATCAGGTCGTTTAGAGAACTTGACAACGGGTAAAAACAATAGTTCCCCTGTGGTTTGTGCTGTGGCAAATGATGAACAAAGTTGTAATGGTGACAATCAATTATTTACCCTAAAAAATAATGCTGACCCAGAATTAGTTCTGGAGCAACTTGTGAATATAGTCGAGGGTAAAAGTTCAGAACCACTTTGGCAAAGTTCAGGAAACCGAAAGTATTTGAATGTGCGTAAATATTTGCAAAATGCCCCAGTTGTGAATATTAAAAAATAGCCATTCTCGACACAAATAAAATGGACTTTATCTCGTTCCCTGGCTCTGCCGGGGAATGCCCTCTGGAGGCTCTGCCTCCACTATATTCACTGTATTTTAGGCAGTTTAACGGTGCGTTACGCTGTCGCTAATACACCCTACAAATCATCTACTCATTAACAACTAAGGAACGATTTTAACGGTGCGTTACGCTGTCGCTAACGCACCCTACAAATTATCTACTCATTAACAACTTTAACGGTGCGTTACGCTGTCGCTAACACACCCTACAAATCTACAAATCATCTACTCATTAACAACTAGAGAACAATTTTAACGGTGCGTTACGCTGTCGCTAACACACCCTACAAATCATCTACTCATTAACAACTAGAGAACAATTTTAACGGTGCGTTACGCTGTCGCTAACACACCCTACAAATCTACAAATCATCTACTCATTAACAACTTTAACGGTGCGTTACGCTGTCGCTAACACACCCTACAAATCTACAAATCATCTACTCATTAACAACTTTAACGGTGCGTTACGCTGTCGCTAACACACCCTACAAATCATCCAAATCATCTACTCATTAACAACTAGGCAACGATTTTAACGGTGCGTTACGCTGTCGCTAACGCACCCTACAAATCATCTACTAATCAACAACTACCATGAACCGTAACATTGCTATTATTTCCTCTTTATTATTCCTATCTTTCCCTCCCTTGACATTAGCAAATCTTCCCCATTCTTTAGCTCAAACAATTACCCCGGCTACCTGCAATATAACACCCGATAACCCCGAAAGTGGAGAATATGATTCACCACAAAAACTCCAAACCCTTGCTAAACAAATTACAGTCAGAGTCATGGGTGATAATAACAGTGGTTCAGGAACAATATTGGCTAAAAAGGGCAATTCTTATTTAGTTGTTACCAACTCCCATGTTTTGCTGGGAGTTAATAAAGTTCAAATTAAAACACCTGACAATCAAATCTATTCAGCCCAAATTTTGCCTAATACTAATTTTGGTAAACTAGATTTAGCCGTTTTGCAATTTACATCTAATCAAAATTATTGTCTACCTCAAGAAATTGCTAGTTTTGATATTAATATAGATACACCAGTTATAGCCGCTGGGTATTCTAGCAGCAAAGGAAAAATGTTATTTAGAACCGGAAAAGTACAACAAATAATTTCTCAACCTAGTTTAAAAGCCGGATATGAAATTGGTTATACCAGCGATATTGAACAGGGAATGAGTGGCGGTCCAATTATTAGTAGTCAAGGGTATCTTCTGGGAATTAATGGGATTAGTTCCTATCCTTTAGTCAATTCTGGTTATATTTACACCAACGGAAAACGCCCCACAAATACAGAAATTCAAGAATTTAGAAAACTCAGTTGGGGAATACCTATTAAAACCGTTTTAGCTCAGGTAAGACCAGAAACTCTCACCGCTTATAATTTACCTATACCAGATATTAAACAGCAAATAGCAGAAGTACCATTAACAGGGTGGTTAGGAGAATTAGAAGCAAAAGCTAAACAAATTACCGTCAGAATTGATAGCAGTAGCGGTAGTAATGGTTCAGGGGTTATTATCGCTAAACAAGGTGATATTTACACCGTTTTAACTGCTGCTCATGTAGTTTGTAAACCACCAGATAAAGTAGGACTATGTGAGCCAAATACTTATAAAATCCTCACAGGAGATGGTAAAGAATATCCCGTAGAACCAAGCACCATTAAATTAGAAGAAGGGGTAGATTTAGCAGTAGTTAAATTCACCAGTCGGGAAAATTATCAAGTTGCGACTTTAGCAAATTATAACCCAAGAGATTTTGAATATATGTTCACTGCGGGTTATCCCAGGTTAGGAGAAAAATCACCTTGGCGATTCACATTGGGACAGATTTATAGTAAAGAACTAGGATTATTAAATACTACCCAATCAGATTTTAAAAATAACAGTTCGGGTACAGCCCAAAGTGCAGTTTCTTTAACAGGAGGATATGAATTAGTTTATAGTAGTATCACCTTTGGCGGCATGAGTGGGGGACCTGTTTTAGATACCCAAGGGCGAGTCATTGGTATTCATGG
>NZ_JACJPV010000063.1 GCF_014696225.1 Anabaena sp. FACHB-1237
AGCATTAGAGTTAGAACCACAGACCAGGGTGGGTTATTCTTTGAGAAACAATTAACCATTGGCGTTAATGATCTTAACGAAATTAATGGTAATCCCTTAATTAACAATGGCCGTACCTCCATTGTAGGAACTACTGCTGCTGACTATATTACAGGCGGTGCTGGGGCAAAAACCATTACCGGAGATGCAGGTAATGATTTCTTCGTCTTTACCAATCTCCGAGACGCGGGACAACGGATTACGGATTTTACTGTGGGAGAAGACAAAATTGTCCTTACCCAATTACTCAGCAGTATAAGTTATACTGGCACTAATCCTATTGCAGATCAATACATCAGATTTGTAGCGGGAACAGGTAGTAATGCTAATAGTACCTTTTTGCAAATTGATCGAGATGGGATTTCAGGTAGTTCCATATTTAAGAACTTCCTTCAGCTTGATAACATCACTACCACCCAGTTAAACAACTTTACCAACTTTGTTTTTTAACATTTTCTATCAGGAACTCTATGTTAACTACATTCAAAAACCCTCTACTCACCCTCGGTATAGCCCTGTCCTCTGGTCTCACTTCCATAGCAATCTCTGCTCCTGCTTACTCTGCCACCTTTGTTGATTTAAATACCTTTAACTCCATTGGAGATGTTAATTCTAACAAAACGGTTATTAATTCAGGTTCGTCGAATACGGTTTTAACGGGTGGTGGTGGTGATAGTTTGGAGAATTTTCTGGGTATTAATGCGGTAGATTTCCAAAATACTATTTCAGATAATCAGTATGGTTCAGCCATTACAAATACCTTTAATATCAATACTGGAGATATGTTTAGCTTTGAATGGCAATTTATTCAAGATAATCAATATCCAGATCGCGCTTTTGTGACTATTGCCAATAATATTCAACTCTTAACGGGTAATAGTGGTACTTATAGCTACACTTTTACTTCACCAGGAATTTATAACATCGGTATTGGCGTTGTGGACGTTGCTGATTCATCAGGTACATCAACTCTCGCTGTAAGTAATGTCAAGATTGTGGCTGTTCCTTGGGAAACTGATGCCTTACCAGTATTAAGTAGTACCATGCTTTTTGGTATTGGTGTTTGGGCTAAACGTAAATACGCTAAGAATTCCAAATCTTAAAACTGTCACTGTTGGGTTTCGCTGTCGCTTAACCTAATCACCACCCAATATATTTTAATTTCGGCGTTGCTGAACTCAGGTATGAAATTGAGAAATTCAAAATTTGAAACATTTGAAACATTTGAAACATTTGAAACTTTGCATCTAACCCACTGAAAGTGCTTTGCCGATGCGCGAAATAAATACAGCACATTCCATCTACATGAGGTACACTATGAACAGGAAAGATGCCGGTGTGACAAGGGTTTTATCATTAACATCCGTACCTCATAATAACGGAAACTGCTGTATCATACTCCAATTCACCAACGCCTTAATTTCCTGTAACAGTGGGTCTACTAAAATTACTGTATAATTTGTAAAAAAATTTGTAAAAAACACACAACTTTCTTGTCACCTAACTTTTCATAAGCTAATGTGCAGCACTCACTGTATAATTAAAAAACCTGAAGTTACAGTAGCACAAGCATCTTGCTTGTATTAATTATTCAAGTTAAAGGCACAACAGCTTATCTGTGGCAAAATACAATCAGGCATTATTTGTCAATCACACAACCAGAAAATTCCGTGCAGATTACATTTTTAGGAACTAGTTCAGGCGTACCAACAAGAGCGCGTAACGTCTCCAGCGTTGCCCTCAGATTACCACAAAGATCAGAAGTGTGGTTATTTGACTGTGGCGAAGGTACACAACACCAAATCTTACGTAGTGAATTGAGAATTAGTCAACTTAGTCGCATATTTATTACCCATCTGCACGGAGATCATATATTTGGTTTAATGGGACTACTGGCCAGTTGTGGTTTAGCTGGTAATGTGGAAAAAGTGGATATTTACGGACCATCAGGACTTAATGAATATCTACAAGCAGCTTCCCGTTATTCCCATACCCATTTTTCCTATCCGATTAAAGTCCATGTCGTCAAACCAGGTATCATTTATCAAGATGATGAATTTACAGTTACCTGTGGTCTATTACATCACCGCATACCCGCTTTTGGTTATCGTATAGCGGAAAAAGACAAAACCGGACGCTTTGATGTGGAAGCGGCTAAAGCCTTAAATATTCCCTCTGGACCAATTTACGGACAGCTTAAACGTGGTGAAACTGTAACTTTGGAAGACGGGAGAATTATAGACGGTAGTACATTATGTGGACCTACAGAAATAGGTCGCAAAATAGCCTATTGTACAGATACAGTTTACTGTGATGGTGCAGTACAACTAGCTGAAAATGCAGATGTGCTAATTCATGAAGCTACCTTTGCCCATAAAGATGCAGAAATGGCATTTCAAAGATTACACTCTACCAGTACAATGGCAGCACAAACGGCGTATGCCGCATCAGTTCGTAAATTAATTATGACTCATTTTAGCCCGCGCTATGCTCCAGGAAACGATATTGATTTAAAAGACTTATTACAAGAAGCTAAAGCAATTTTTCCTAACACAATTATGGCTCATGATTTTATGATTTATGATGTTCCTAGAAGAAGAGAAAATAAAAATTGATAATTGATAATTGATAATTGATAATTGATAATTGATAATTGATAATTGATAATTGATAATTGATAATTGATAATTGATAAACCATCTACCAAATTATGACTAATATTCCTCAAATTGGAGAACCTGCACCAGATTTTTCTACTCCAGATGAAAATAATCAATTAATTAACTTAGCTGATATTAATAGTTGGATAGTTGTCTATTTCTACCCTAAAGATAACACTCCTGGTTGCACCACAGAAGCTAAAGACTTTAGTGAATTATCACCAGAATTTAGTAAATTAGATGCTAAAATAATCGGCGTTAGTCCAGATTCTACAGCATCTCATTGTAAATTTATTAGTAAACATAACCTCACAATTACGCTATTAAGTGATCCTGAACATCAATTAATAGAATCCTATGGTGCATGGCGTTTAAAAAAGTTCATGGGTAAAGAATTTATGGGAGTAGCAAGATCCACATTTTTGATTTCACCTAATAAGATTATAGCTCATACTTGGCCAAATGTGAAAACAAAAGATCATGCCAAATCAGTATTGAAAAAATTACAAGAATTAGTCAGTAAATAACCACAATTACCCAACTTTTATAGCCAGGGGTATCTGACTTTTGCAATAGACATAGGAGTGAAAATTATTGTCGGGACAATTCATGAATTGTCTCTACAAGGGTTTGGTGGTTATGCATATTTAATGACCACAAGATGTCTAATGTTCACCAATAACTTAGGATAGAGGCGTTGCTGAATTGGGGTATGATGTTTATTTTATTTCGCGTATTTCGCGCATCAGCGAAGGCAAGCACTTGCGTTAGAGGCAAAGTTTCAAAAAAGTTTCAAATTTTGAATTTCTCAATTTCATACCTGGGTTCAGCAACGCCTAATTTACGATAGATATAGTCATCAAGTAGTAATTAAGCTATCATTTAACACGGATTGCAAGAAATAATCTCAGAACTTAGGCAACTAGCACATTAATAGGATGCGTCAGATATTAAGAATCTGTTTCTTTACATGATTTATGCTGTCTGACGTGGTTTGTGAGTTTGTCGAACCACATCCTACATCAGATTTTTGGTGTGACATTTGCGTAAGTCCTAAATCTGTGAAAAACAAAGGTGATATTTAATGACAACTATTTCCAACTTCATCGAAAAGAACTTTTTGCACTTTAATGCAGCAGCGTTAGTGGATGCAGCTAAAGCCTATAAAGCACATTTAGCGGATAATGGAAAAATGATGATTACCCTTGCAGGGGCGATGAGTACAGCAGAATTGGGTATATCCTTAGCAGAAATGATTAGACAGGATAAAGTGGATATTATTTCTTGTACGGGGGCAAATTTAGAAGAAGATATTATGAATTTGGTAGCGCATAATCATTATAAGCGTGTGCCGAATTATCGAGATTTAAGTCCAGAGGATGAATGGCAATTGTTAGAGAATGGTTTTAATCGAGTGACGGATACTTGTATTCCTGAAGAGGAAGCATTTAGAAGAATACAAAAACATATTTTTCAAAGATGGAAAAAAGCGAATGATAGTGGAGAAAGATATTTTCCCCATGAATTTATGTATCAAATGTTGTTAGCTGGTGATTTGGAAGAATATTATGAAATAGATCCTAAAAATAGTTGGATGTTGGCGGCTGCGGAGAAAGGTTTACCAATTGTGTGTCCAGGATGGGAAGATTCAACGATGGGAAATATTTTTGCTTCATACTGTATTAAGCAAGAAATTAAACCAACAACAATGAAGTCAGGAATTGAATATATGATGTGGTTGGCTAATTGGTACACAGAAAATTCTACTGGTAAGGGAGTGGGATTTTTCCAAATTGGTGGAGGAATTGCCGGAGATTTTCCCATTTGTGTTGTGCCGATGTTATATCAAGATTTGGAAAGAGAAGATACCCCTTTTTGGTCTTATTTTTGTCAAATTTCTGATTCTACTACTAGTTATGGTTCTTATTCTGGTGCTGTACCTAATGAGAAGATTACTTGGGGTAAATTGGATAAAAATACGCCCCGTTTTATTGTGGAATCTGACGCTAGTATTGTAGCGCCTTTAATGTTTGCCTATATTCTGGAACAATAGGAATAATACAGGAATAATACAACACATTGCATCTACATGAGGTATAAGATTAGCACAGCAAGATGCCTGCAAAGGGTTTTATGATTAACATCTGTACTTCAGAATAACGGAAACTGCTATATGATGTTTAGATCCCTGACTTGTGCAAGAGGTAGGGGATCTAAATATAGTGGTCTAAAAAGACTGTAATCTAAAAATTGATAAGCTGTTGTGCCTTTAACTTGAATAATTAATACAAGCAAGATGCTTGTGCTACTGTAACTTCAGGTTTTTTAATTATACAGTGAGTGCTGCACATTAGCTTATGATAAAAATGGGAGCTAAAAACATCTGGATATCAGGGAATAAAATGTAAACAATTTCATTTTTACAACCTAGATCAATTATATAAGAAGCTAATGAAAATTAAAGTTAAAAATCTTGGGGCTTTAAAACAAGCCGAATTTACACTTGGTGATTTTACCATTATTTGTGGTCATAATAATACTGGTAAAACTTACGCTACTTACGCCTTATTTGGGTTTTTATATAGTTGGCGGAAGATTTTTTCAATTAATATTAATGACACCAAAATTGAACAATTACTTACTGATGGGGTAATTACTTTGGATATACAAGAATATGTGCATCAGGTTGAGCAAATTATTAATCAAGGTTGTGAAGTATATACCCAGGAATTACCAAAAATTTTTGCTGCATCGGTGGAACGATTTAAAGAATCAGAATTTAAAATCAATATAAACAGGCAAAATATCGGTTTATTTAAGAAATTCGATCTACAAATTGGTTCTGGTGAAGTATCACTTTTTTCTATTACTAAAAATGAAGCAAGTAGTGAACTAATTGTTACTCTACTAATTGAAAAAGAGAAGGTCAAAATACCAACGGAGATTCTTAAACGTATTATTGGTGATGCTATGAAAGATATTATCTTTGAGCCAATTTTTCCTCGTCCTTTTATTGCTAGTAGTGAAAGAACTGGTGCAGCAATTTTTAGAAAAGATTTGAATTTTGATCGCAATCGTTTGTTTGAAGAAATAAGTCAGGCTGGACCAAATATTGATCGGACAGAACTTTTACTGAAAGATTATGGAGATTATGCTTTACCTATTAAAACTAATGTAGATTTTATTAGACAAATTGAAAGTATTGTCAAAAAAAGTAGTTTTATTGCGGAAAATTATCCCGATATATTAGCAGATTTTGCTGATATTATTGGTGGTGAATATACTGTAACTCGTCATGATGAACTTTATTATCAACCCAAGGGTAAACGGATTAAACTTTCTATGGATGAAAGTTCTAGTGCTGTACGTTCTTTGCTAGATATTGGTTTTTATTTGCAACATGAAGCTCAAATTGGTGATTTATTAATGGTAGATGAACCTGAATTAAATTTACATCCTGAAAATCAGCGTCGTGTAGCTAGGCTTTTTGCTAGGTTAGTTAATTTGGGTATTAAAGTTTTTATCACTACCCATAGTGATTATATTATTAAAGAACTCAATACTTTGATTATGTTGAACCATGATAAACCTCATCTTCAACGAATTGCTAAACAAGAAGGTTATCAGTCTGTGGAGTTAATTTCTGCTGACAAAATCAAGGTTTATATTGCAGAAGAAGCATTAACTACAATAGATGGTAAAACTAAAAGAATGAAGTGTCAAACTTTAACTTTGGCTAATATTGATCCAGAGTTGGGTATTGAAGCCCGCAGTTTTGATAAAACTATTGAAACGATGAATCGTATTCAAGAAGCAATTATTTGGGGTGCAGATTAATGTCTGATATTGCTATTCTTAAGGAAATGATTAAGGAAAATATTACTGTATCCTTATCAGAGGAGAAAAATGGTACACATTTTAATTATTTGGTGGAACTCATCGAACCTCAAGATAATTATTCTGTGATTATTGATGGAATGCCTAAACCTGATCAAGTTGTAGTTATTAAGGCTGAGAAATTTGCAGCACCAAAAACAGTTTTTCAGGGTGGAAAAGGTGAGTGTAAACGAGCAGATTTTATTATTATTGCTGATACTCCCACAGAAAAAATTATTATTTGTATTGAAATGAAGAAAAGTAAAGGTAATTTAAAAACAGTTATTAGTCAGTTAAACGGGGCAAAATGTTTTATTTCTTATTGTCAGGAAATTGGTAGGATTTTTTGGCATCAACATAATTTTCTTGAGGGTTATCAATATCGTTTTGTTAGTATTGCTTATATACCAGTTTCTAAGACTAAAACTCGCCTAAATCAAGGTAAAAAAGATTTTAAAGAAGTTCATGATTCTCCAGAAAAGATGTTAAAAATTTTTTCTACAAACTACATTCAATTTGATTCTTTAATACACCACATTCCATCTATATGAGGTACACTATAAACAGGCAAGATGCCTGTGTTACAAGGGTTTTATCATTAACATCTGTACCCCATAGTAACGGAAACTGCTGTAATTTATCCATCTCGCAATATTGAACAAAGCGATATTTATTCACATCGGGTATATTTAGATGAGTGGGAGGATATTCATCAATTACCAATATGGGTATTATTGATGACTTAGTTATGGGACAATTAACTAAGCAATTTGGTAAGATTTCTAAGCGAACTTGGGCTATTATTTCTAGTTTATCATTGCATAATTAGGAAGATTTGAGTGAAGCGTTGTTAGACTTTCAAAGTTTAGATGATTTAATCACTTGGTTGGATGGAGTGGAAAATGAAAATGAAGATTAAATAATTTGAAGATGACATAAAATTCAGGTTTATAGATCCTCAATTCAAGGGTTGTTAAAAACTTGAGGATCTATTTTTTATTGATTTTTTGACTATAAAATATGCAAGCAAGATGCTTGCACTACTGTTATAGGTAATCAAAAAAGATTTCGGGTACTAATCTTAATTCTCCTGATTTAAACTTACTAATTTCTACCCAAAGGGCGAGATGTTGACGTTCTGGTGTTTCTGAAAATGTTAAACTTTCCAGTTCATAAAATTTAGGATCTGCGAAGTCACATTGATAGAGTTGAATAATTTCATGGCCTGGTTTCCCGTTGTAGGTGAAAATGTTTTCAATACAAGTTAAATAACGAATGTTGGTTAATTCTGCTTGTATTTCTTCCTGAAATTCTCTGGTTAACGCTATTTCACTCGGTTCTCCAAATTCTACTCCTCCTCCTAATGCGCGATAAAATTTTGATTGTTTTGTGGGATCATATCCTTCGGAAACAAAGATTTTTTCGGGGTTTTGAGAATGTCGAATTAAGGCCAGTACGATGACTCTAATTTGATCTGATTTGTGCATTTTTTTGGTAGTTTATTGTTAGTTTATTGTTAGTTATCATAGATGGAATAGGCGCGAGTTTCATCATCTTCTATTGGCCAATCTTCATTTTCTCCACCTATATATAATTGTTCTATGTTGACATATTCTTGACTAATTTGCGTGAGGGCGTTAATGAGTATATCGAGGGCGATCGCATCACTTGTTCCTAGATCAAACCAACAACGAAACCATTCTCCTTGATACTCAAATTCTCCCATATTGTGCATTAATGCCACTAAACTTTTATCATATCCTTGTTCATCATAGTTCATGTAACTAATCTCTAAACCTGTATCTTGCACCTGCAAATTTTCGGCGTTAAACGCGCCTAATTTCCCTAAATAAAACCAGGAATTAAATACTTCTTCTACATATTGTTTTTCTCCTTGAGAGGGTACGTTACTAAATTTGATCCAGATCCAAACATCAAAGGGGTTTACTTCACGAAATTGTATGTACATATTTTTGTTTTTGAACTATAACTATCAATCATCAATTATCAATTATCAGAAAGGCATTTTTTCTTTCTGATTGAATTTGTTGGACTAGGTTAGGTGGTAGTTGGGATTTTTTATTTAAGGCTTTATCAAAGTTAGCGATCGCCTCTTTGATTAAATTCTGACTTTTTTGTTGTTTACCTTGTTCATGGAGAATTTGCGCTTTTAGATAATATATTTCTGGGTTATCTGGTGTATCTTTGAGGGCTTTATTCACATAATCTAAGGCTGGCGAGTATTGTTTTAAATCTCGGTAAGCTAGGGCTACTCCTCGGTTGACTAAATATCTTGGTGCAGCATTTTTTTGTAGTTCGGAGATTGCATCATCAGGGCTAGTAAATGGTAAATTTACTGCTAACATTAAATTCATATACCCACGAATTAAATTCAATTCTGGATCATTACTAGAAATTTGTTCTGCTTTGTTAAGATAGGTATATACTTTTCCTAAGTTTCTTAATGCTTGTGAAGCACCATTAACTGTTCCCTCTCTAATTAGTATCACTGCACCTTGTAAAAAATGACCAACGGCTGTGTATAAATTACCACGTAAAGGATCACTAGCTATGAGATTTTGCGCTGTTTCCAGGGTTTTGCGACTGTTGGTATTTAAACTGACCAAATCTTGATTATTATAGGCTAAGGAGGCTTTAATGGCATAAATCAAGGGTTCGTTAGGTTCGCTGGATGTGGCTTTTTGCAGTTCTTCTGTAGCTATGGTATAGTTTCCTTGCCAGAATAGCGCTTTAAATGCTGCTTCTGTGCGATCGCCTATTTTCTTTGGTTGTTGAGTTCTAAATGGATCTCCTGCAAATGAAGGTTTTACCGATATATTCAGTAATATTACCGTAGTTAATATTACTTTTAAAACAGAAAAAGATGTCCAAAAAGATGTTAATTTCATAATTATGGGGAGGAAACAGGATGAAAATAATGATAATAAACAAAATTGGTAAGTTTTCAAATAAATCTAGGATATGAAAAATCCCATTAGTTGATTGTTACATACTTTTGGTAATTTTGTATTTTTTTTGAGTAACTGTTTTGAGTAACTTTTTGAGTAATTTTGACAAATGCTATATCTGAGAAATTTAACATATTATCCCACAGCTTGTCCTACAGCAATTCTCAAATCTTTAAATTTAGAATTAGCACCGCAAACACTAGGTTTAATAATTGGTCCTAGTGGTTCAGGAAAAAGTACATTATTAGAAATTTTATCAGGATTAGCTGATCCAACGTCAGGAGGAGTTTTTTGGAGAGAACAACCATTAATAGCGGAAGAATTACAGCAATTAGCGGGTTTAGTATTTCAATTTCCTGAAAGACATTTTTGTGGTGGTACAATTTTAGAAGAATTGCGATTAGGACATCCCGAATTAACCACGGAAAGAGTCAAAAACGCATTAACAGAAGTAGGTTTAGATCATTTATCTTTAAAAACACCTCCCCATGCTTTAAGTGGTGGACAACAAAGAAGATTAGCTTTAGCTGTACAATTAATTCGTCAACCAAATATTTTACTATTAGATGAACCCACCGCAGGTTTAGATTGGTCAATGCGTAAGCAATTGGTAAATTTATTAGCCAAACTCAAAAAACATTGGACTTTATTAGTAGTAACTCATGATGCAGGAGATATGTTACCCATTGCTGATAGTGCATGGACATTGAATCATGGTATTTTAGAAAATCTAGGAGTCAGTAGTCAGGAGTCAGTAGTTTAATTTAGTCCGACTGGGAATGAATTCCTGTGTCTCATAGCAAAAGTCATCTTGAGATGACTAAGAATTGTCTAAATCCTTTACTTTAGTAAAATGCAAGCTATTAGCCTGGAAATAAGCTAATGTGCAGCACTCACTGTATAATTAAAAAACCTGAAGTTACAGTAGCACAAGCATCTTGCTTGTATTAATTATTCAAGTTAAAGGCACAACAGCTTATACCTTACGCCACAGTGCGCTATCATTTCCAGGTTGGTGTGGAAGCCAAACTTTTGATTTTTGACTTTTCCTCAATCTGTACAGTCTACTATAATCTTGTAATTACTTAATAATCCAATATTATAAGCTAAAATAAGCTAAAATAAGTTAAAACAAGTTAAAATAGGTCAAAAAAATTGGCAATTTAAAAAGTTAGGAATTTACAAATAAGATAAATTGAGAAATTATGACAGAAATCATTAAAAATTTACCAAAAATGTTAGATATTTGGGAAAAAACCTTACATTGGCAACCCAATACATTACAACAGGAAAAACTACAAAAATTGTATGAATTAATCATCACAGGAAATCGCCAATTTAATTTAACGAGAATTACAGAACCGGAGGAATTTTGGGAAAAACATCTTTGGGACTCTTTACGCGGAGTTGCCCCAGAAGGTCAATTTATGTCATTATTAAATAATGGTGTTTCTGTGATTGATATTGGTACTGGTGCAGGTTTTCCAGGTCTACCTATAGCCATGATTTTTCCTAATTCTCAGGTAACTTTATTAGACTCTACCCGTAAGAAAATAAATTTTATTGATGATGTCATTAATAATATGAGTATTAATAATGCTAAAACTTTGGTAGGAAGAGTAGAAGAAATTGGCCAGGAATATGAACATAGGGAAAAGTATGATTTGGCGGTAATTCGGGCTGTCGGTAATGTTTCTATTTGTGTGGAATATGCTTTACCTTTGGTGAAAAAACGCGGTTTAGCTATTATTTATCGTGGTAGTTGGAGTGAAGAAGAAAATGCAAGTTTAGAAAATGCTGTGGAATTATTAGGAGGAAATATTGAATTAATTGAACAATTTACAACTCCTATATCTGAAAGTATGCGTCATTGTTTGTATTTAAGAAAAATAAAAAACACACCTATTCATTTTCCTCGCGGTGTGGGTATTCCTAAACAAAAACCTCTGTAGATAATTGATAATTAGATATCTCGTAATAATTAAATATGTGTTTTTATGTGTTTTTTACAACCCTTGTAGAGAAGTTCTATAGAACGTCTCTACATTAGTTATCGGACAAGTCTATTGTATATTTCTATAGTTCATAGTGAACCAAGTTGAAATAGTGCTATATAAAACCTAGACAAAACTAAACTTTACTTTCTACTTCAACGGGGCGCATGGGAGCAGCTATCCCTCTATAGACTTACACTATGAGTGCCCAACGCGTCTTTCTTTTACTAAGATTTTTGAAAAGACTATCACCTGCCTGTCGGCAGACAGGCTGTCATTGCTTGGTTTTCGCTTTACTTGACAGTGTTAATTCAATACCTACCTGTCGGCAGACAGGCTTGATATCGTAGGACTATATATCAAGTATTTGATTTTTTCAACTAAAATATATTGATTTTCGTCAACAAATATATAGCTTTGTCTATAAAATTGTCAACTTAGAACTAGCTCAGTTTCTAATTTGTCACTACGTTCTAATTCCCACAAAATTTGATTTCCTTCTCTTCTAACTCGTGAAACGATCCAATTTCGCCACCGCCATTGATCACCACGACTGGTAACAGCACTGGCGTGAATATCCATTAAGTCTGCTAGTTCGGAACTAGTAATTAAGTAGCCTTTCTCAGCAATTTCATCCGCAATACGCAAGGTTTCAACTAAGTTGCGGAGTTGGGAAACCCGGTTCTGAGGCGGTTGTTCGTCGGTTGTGATAACAGCTTGCGCTGTTGGTTCTTCCATAGTTGTTATTTCTGATACAGACGTACTATTCAACTGTGTATTTTTGTGAACTATTGTAGAGTTTAGTGGCAAAGATAATACTTTTGTGACTTTTATTTCATTTTCGTCACAATTTGTAGCAATTAGGTTGGACAATGATAACTTTTGTAAAGTAGGAGTTTCCCCTGTAGCAAAGGAACGGGCGATCGCATCACAACGTTCATTACCAATGTTACCAGAATGTCCACGAATGTGCTGCCATTTAACTAAACGACTATTAAGTTGATCTAAACTTTCCAATAGGTCTTGGTTTTGTACTGGTTCACCATTGGACTTTTTCCAACCTTTCTTTTTCCAACCTGGTAACCATTTTGTGATGCAATTCACCAAATATTCGCTGTCTGTGTATAAAATGATGGGTTGAGTTTGTTTTGATGTTTTGAGATATTCTAGGGCAGCGATCGCTGCTTGCATTTCCATCTTATTATTTGTGGTATGACGCGCTGAATCACCCATTTCTAATACTGAACCATCATTAAAATATACTACTACACCCCAACCACCAGGACCAGGATTACCAGTACAAGCACCATCAGTATATATACTTTCAATTATGCGTTGATTAGACATGATTAAATTAGAAAATCCAAAAAATTACAAAGGTTTATAGTTTAGATGATTTAGATCCCCGACTTCTCAAAGAAGTCGGGGATCTAGGTAATCTTTTCATTTAATTATAAATGTACATTAATTGTAACTTTAAATCATTATGAAAACCCCAACTTTGATAAAATTGCACCATTTCTGGTAAACAATAAAGGGCTATAACTTCCACTTCTTTTAATTCTGGATGGTTTAAAACTGCATCTAATAATGTAGTTCCTAGTCCCATCTTCCGATAGTGAGAATGAATAATTACGTCATAGATAACAGCCCGGTAAACACCATCACTTAACAGACGACAAAAAGCAATTAATTCTTGTTCTTCATTGATAAAAGCGATGATCATATCTGAACCTGCCAGCATTTTGACCACACCTGCATAAGTGCGATTTTTACTCCAAGATTCATGTTTATATAATTCCACAAGTTGGGAAATTTGGGTTTCATTTAATTGGTTGACAATTTGGTAATTCATAGATTATTACAAAGATTAAAGATAATTTAAACTAATATGATATACTCAGGACTTACGCAACTGGCATATTGGTAGGGTGTGGTTCCACAAGCTCACTAACCACGTCAGACAGTATAAATCATGTAAATAACCAAATTGTTGATATCTGACGCACCCACTCAACAGATTTTGTAGTGTGAAACTTGCGTAAGTCCTAATACTATAAATATACTAACAATATGTAACTTTAACAATTCTATTTTTAATCATGATGTTGTCAATTTTTCTTGATCCTCCCCTGCAAAAAATTAATCATCCCATAGCAATAAAAGCCGATGTGGAATTATATATCTTGCGTCTTGATCTGATGCACCCCCAAATTAATGGTAATAAATGGTTTAAACTTAAATATAATCTTTTGGAAGCTAAAGCAACAAAAATAACAACTATTTTAACCTTTGGAGGTGCTTATTCTAATCATATATTTGCCACCGCAGTCGCAGGTAAATTAAATAATTTACAGACTATTGGTATCATTCGTGGTGAAGAACATCTACCTTTAAATTCTACCTTACAATTTGCAATTTCCCAAGGTATGAAATTAATTTATGTAGATAGAAAAACCTACAAACAAAGAAATAATATTGAATTTCAAAACCAATTACAAGAACAATTATCACAACTAGGAGAAATATTTATTATTCCTGAAGGTGGAAGTAACTTAAATGGTTTAAAAGGTTGTACAGAGATATTATCATTAGTGTCAAATATTAGTAAATTCTCAAGTATTTGTTTAGCTTGTGGCACAGGTACAACTTTAGCGGGAATGGCATTATCATTAACATCATCTCAGAGAATTATTGGTTTTCCTGTATTAAAAGGGGGAGAATTTTTAAATACAGATATTAGTCATATATTGAGTAATTATCAATCATCTGAATTATTAGGAAACTGGCAATTGGTTTGTAATTATCATTTTGGTGGATATGGCAAAGTAACACAGGAGTTAATTAATTTTTGTGATGATTTTTATGAGAGATATCATGTACCTTTAGATTATGTTTATACTGGTAAAATGATGTATGGTGTCATAGATTTAATTAATCAAGGTTTTTTTCATTCAGAAAGATTGTTATTAATTCATACTGGAGGTTTACGATATAGCGGTATGCAGTTGAATTAGATACAAATTGATATATAGCAATCCTAATTAAAATGTAAGAAAATACGGTTATCAGATTAGTATGTTATGGAAGTAATGTTTATGACTATAAATTACCCTCAATATACCACTTCAATCACAAAATCAAACCTTATAGGGGATTAAAATAAAAATATCTTTGGATGAACAGCAAGAAGTTAAACTCACACCTAAAGCAATAACGAAACTCGGCAATCTTGTTAACAGGACTTACGCAACTGGCATATTGGTAGGGTGTGGTTCGACAAGCTCACCAACCACTTCAGACAGTATAAATCATATAAATAACCAAATTGTTCATATCTGACGCACCCACTCAACAGATTTTTTAGTGTGACACTTGTGTAAGTAGGGATTTCCGTGTTATTAGTAGATGGGAAGCAACAAGTCAAATTTGCTCCAAATGTGGATACAAATGGGGTAAACTTGATTTAAAAATTCGGTCGGTTAAGTGTTTGAATTGTGGAACTCAACAGGATCGAGATGAAAATGCTGCAAAAATATAAATAAAGTCGGGATAGGGCATTGCCACGACTTTAAACGGGCGCAGAGACAGAGTAAAACTACTTAGGTAGCGTCCGTCGGTGAAGCGTCAATAATCACCGCACCTTGAGGTCGGTGAGTATGTCAAACAGCTAATTAACCATTATCCGTTATGAATATACAAGTCCACACAGAACAAGGCAATCTACCAGAAAACACTAATGTAAATATACATCCAGAAAGTACAGGAACCGAGAAAGTACTATGTCCTCATTGTCAACGCACTGCTACTAATGGCATTAAGTGTAAGGGTATTTGTGTAGCTGATAATGATTATTAGTTTAGAGTTGAACTAGTTCAACATTAAGTAGTCGTACAAAATAGACATAGGAGTGAAAATTATGGTAGGGACAATTCATGAATTGTCCCTACAAGAGTTTGGTGATTATTGATACAGCACATTCCATCTACATGAGTTACACTATGAACAGGCAAGATGCCTGTGTTACAAGGGTTTGATCATTAACATTTGTACCTCATCATCACGGAAACTGCTGTATTTTGCCAAAACAAAAAACGCCCTCCATCAGGAGAGCGTTTTTTTCATCTATCTAAGTTATCTAAATCTTAACCGTTGATAGCAGGAGCAGTCAAGGCTACAGGAGCAACTTCACCAGCAGCTAAGTCTAAGGGGAAGTTGTGAGCATTACGCTCGTGCATTACTTCCATACCTAAGTTAGCGCGGTTAATAATGTCAGCCCATGTATTAATTACACGACCTTGAGAGTCAATGATAGATT
>NZ_JACJPV010000064.1 GCF_014696225.1 Anabaena sp. FACHB-1237
CATTAAACCTCCGGGCTTATGACTTCGTATCTCAAGAATTACGCGCAGCAGAAGATCCTGAGTTTGAAACCTTCTATACTAAAAATATTTTGTTGAATGAGGGTATCCGTGCTTGGATGGCACCTCAAGATCAACCCCACGAACAGTTCGTATTCCCTGAGGAGGTACTTCCACGTGGTAACGCTCTCTAATAGAGTTATGGGCGGTGGACGTGACCAAGAATCAAGCGGTTTTGCTTGGTGGTCTGGTAACGCTCGTTTAATCAACTTATCTGGTAAACTACTTGGTGCTCACGTAGCCCACGCTGGTTTAATCGTTTTCTGGGCTGGAGCAATGACTTTATTTGAAGTTGCTCACTTCATACCAGAAAAACCCATGTATGAACAGGGATTAATCCTCCTTCCTCACATCGCTACCCTGGGTTGGGGCGTTGGTGCAGGTGGTGAAGTGATTGATACATTCCCCTACTTTGTGGTAGGCGTACTACACTTAATTTCCTCCGCAGTTCTTGGTTTTGGCGGTATTTATCACGCGGTTCGTGGTCCTGAAACCTTAGAGGAATATTCTTCTTTCTTTGGTTACGACTGGAAAGATAAGAACAAGATGACCAACATCATCGGGTTTCACCTCATTATCCTAGGATGTGGTGCGTTATTGTTGGTGCTAAAGGCAATGTTCTTTGGTGGAGTTTATGATACCTGGGCTCCAGGTGGTGGTGACGTGCGTGTTATCACTAATCCTACACTTAACCCTGCTGTTATCTTCGGTTATTTGATTAAAGCACCCTTTGGTGGCGAAGGCTGGATTGTTAGCGTTGATAATATGGAAGATATTATCGGCGGTCATATCTGGATTGCTTTAATTTGTATTTCCGGTGGTATCTGGCACATCTTCACTAAGCCTTTTGCCTGGGCGCGTCGCGCTTTCATCTGGTCTGGTGAAGCTTACCTTTCCTATAGCTTAGGTGCTCTTTCTTTGATGGGCTTTATTGCTTCCGTCATGGTTTGGTACAACAACACTGCTTACCCCAGTGAATTTTTCGGTCCTACTGGTCCTGAAGCTTCTCAAGCACAAGCTTTAACCTTCTTGATTCGTGACCAACGGTTAGGAGCTAACGTTGGTTCTGCTCAAGGTCCCACTGGTCTTGGTAAATACTTAATGCGCTCTCCTACTGGTGAAATCATCTTTGGTGGTGAAACCATGCGCTTCTGGGATTTCCGAGGTCCTTGGTTAGAGCCTCTACGTGGTCCTAACGGTTTAGACTTAGAGAAGATCAAGAATGATATTCAACCTTGGCAAGCTCGTCGTGCAGCTGAATACATGACTCACGCTCCTTTAGGTTCTTTGAACTCTGTAGGTGGTGTAGCAACTGAAATTAATTCTTTCAACTATGTATCTCCTCGCGCTTGGTTGGCAACTTCTCACTTTGTGTTAGGTTTCTTCTTCCTCATTGGTCACTTATGGCACGCTGGCCGCGCTCGCGCTGCTGCTGGTGGTTTTGAAAAAGGTATTGATCGTGAGAATGAACCAGCTTATTACATGAATGATCTTGACTAAATGACATTTTTAGTTTAGATTTTTGTAATGCAAATTGATCATGAATAATTTATTAGCTCTTGCTACATAGCAAGGGCTTTTTTTAGATTTTTTTGGTTACTGTTTTGCACATTGATTTGATATATTATGTAACATAAAAAATAAATTTTATTAAAGGTCAGATAATGAACAGGTTCAAATACGGTACGTCTGTATTGACGCTTGCGGTTGGTTTGGTCATGGACACATCAATGAATCAGACAGTCATTGCTGAAGAAGTTATTCGACAATCAATTACCCAGCCAGCAGTCACAAATCAGGTTATTAGCACTGCGATTACTCCTGCAAAAACTGAGATTTCTCCTCAACCAGGGACTTTCACTTACAGTGCTAGTGATTTACTGGCCAAAAGACCACTGGATTTAGATGTATTTTGTAAAAATTATCCTTTAAATTCCCGCTGTACCAATCAACCTGTCAACACACCAGTAACAAAACCAGAGGAAGTTAAACCTGAACCTACGAAGGAAAACAGTGAAACTTCTGCAAAAACTAGCGGTTGGGCAATTACACCTGAAATTACTACATTAGGTGTGGGTGCAACAGTCACCAAATCTATTACACCTAATATTAATGCTAAAGTTGGGGTTAATGGTTTAGGTATAAGTAGAGACATTGCCTTGTCTGATGTTGATTATAAAGTCGATCTCAACCTGTTGAATATATCTACCCTCGCTGACTACCATCCTTGGAAAAATGGCGGTTTCCGTTTGACTGGAGGCTTGGTATTTCAGGACAATAATATAGAAGGAACTGCCAAGCCTAAGAATGGTGTAACAATTAATATCAATGGCGTGAATTATAATACCACAACTGAACTGACATCAGTTAAAGCCAAGGTTTCTTTTAGCAATAGTGTTGCACCATATATTGGCATTGGTTGGGGTAATGCTGTGAAACCTGGTAAACGTTGGGGTTTTTCGACAAATTTGGGTGTGATGTTTGCTGGATCTCCACAAGTAGCGTTAACACCCGAATTTGCCCCAACTGCAACGCCTGCTTTAAAACAGGAAATTACTAATAACATTGAAGCAGAAAGGAAAAAAGCGCAGGATGATCTTAATTGGTTGAATATTTATCCTGTTTTTTCTATTGGTGTTTCTTATCAATTTTAGAGAAAGATTTAGGGGATGTTTTCAAAGTTTTTGCAAATATACATTAAGTCCTCTGGTAAACTTCTCCCCTTGAAGGGGAGAAGTTTAGGTTTTTCGAGATTATTGGTTTCAGTTAAGCTGTTGTGCCTTTAACTTGAATAATTAATACAAGCAAGATGCTTGTGCTACTGTAACTTCAGGTTTTTTAATTATACAGTGAGTGCTGCACATTAGCTTAATACTTTTCAAACAACCTCTTATTCTCCTACCTTCATGGCTGATAAAAATGATTTTTGACTGACATCTTTATATATTGTTTGTAGATATTTCATGACTAAATTATTATTTTGATGTTCTGGATCTTCTGCTAGGGGAATTGTTCCTAATACATCTAAGATAGTTTCGTTCATTGATGGAGAAATGACTACTAATGAAGGTTCTAATGGTTCTGAATATTGCCAAAATTTATCTAAGGAATTATCTATTTTAGGTCTATCTTCATGATAATTATTTAATGTTTGATTTTCTGAAAGATGAGTTTTTAAAAACTTTTCTGGTGATTTTCCAGTATTTTGCTGATAACGAAATTGGCGTAAATTATGAATAATTTGTGCTTTGGTTCTTCCACGAAGTTGAAATAATACAAAAGGATCTTCACTAAAGCGATCGCTTAATTGATAATAGATAGCACCAATATGTTTACAAGGGACTGCTTTATCTGGACAGGAACATTTACTATGAACATCATTCAAGGTAAAAGGAAACAAAGATAAACCATTACTAATAAAAACATCTTCAATATTTTGGGGCATTTCTCCAGCTAATAGTTTAGCAGAGAAAATAGCTTTTTTTGCCATAGTTTCAATAACATAACCCCATTGTTCATCGGTAAATTTGTCCAGAAATAAAGATACTTGATAAGGTTCTGGTTCACTACCTTGTACTTTTGCTAATACCTTAGCACCTTGAAAATTAATACTTAATACATTTCCTTGTCGGGCATAATTTCTCGCTCTTTCTAGGCGTTTTTTGAATCTATAAGCATCTAATAAATCTAACCATTTTTGTGACCACCATTCCCGATTTGTTTGTAAACTTTGATTATTCATATAATTGACCTTATTTCATTAGTTTTGTAGGGTGCGTCAGATATAATAAATCTGTTGATTGATAGAACTTATGTAGTATGACGCACCCTAGATACAGCACATTCCATCTACATCAGGTACACTAGGAACACAGCAAGATGCCTGTGTTACAAGGGTTTTATCATTAATATCTGTACCTCATAATAACGGAAACTGCTGTATTTAGGAAATATATATTGGAAAATTTAGACTTAACAAACATTCTCCTAGATAGAAAGTATCAAATTAAGTACATTTAATTCTTGAGAATTTAATAGATATTTTTCAGTAAAAACCTTATTTCTAATTTCCTCCAAACTGTAACTTCTAAAGACAATAAAGGGAAATTCCTGATAATTATGACCTATAGGTAAAACATTTCCTACAGGATATAATGAACGAATATAAATAGATAAAATATCTTTAAAACGTTGATCTTCTGGTTCTTCTATGTTACTTTCAAAATATTCTTTCATCACTTCTCCACTAATAAAAGCAAATAAAGGTAAAGCATAATATTGATCATTTTGTTGACTTTTCTGAACGAAATTCTGAGTTTTTGCAGGTGCGTTTCTCAATGTTGCTACTAATTCCATAGCATCTTTCACGGCATAAGTCAAACTTTCAGGATACATTTTACTTTTACTAATGTTATGTAAATTTTCCCATAATTCGGAATTAGCATATTTTTCAATATCCAATAAACGCATTTGATAAGACTCTTCAATTTTTTTACTGGGTACTATTAATAAACCTCCATTAATATAACCTAATTCCAAAGGTTTAAAGTCAAGTAATTTATCAAAAGTTTTCGCAAGTTCCAAAAAGTTGTTGTTGAAACTTTCCCTAATAGTTAAATAACTTGCTTCTGTATTTTTCTGTACTACAAAATCACCATCTTTCATTAATGATTCTAAACTGGTATATGCTTGTTTTAATGATAGATGACTTTTATTTATATTATATTCTTTTTTAAGTTGAGAAATTAAACTTTCAATTTGACTAGAAAAACTTTCCCCAGCAGCAAAAACTGATTTTCCCCCAATAGGAATCAAAATATATTCTTTCCTTCCAATTGTACCATAACCTTGGATTCTAGTCATGATAGATGCTTTGAGAATTAGTAGAATATTTAATAAACTTAAAGCACTTTCTTGTACAGAAATTTGGAGTTCATCTTGATAATACGTCGCACGTTCAGCTAAATAGAAATTAAGATGTTTATCTTGATTATCTATCATATCATTTCCCCTACCTCGGTAAATAACCTGAATTATTTCCATGAGGTTTTTTTCAATTTCAAATTTAGGAATTTCTACTAAAATGTGTGTTGCTTTGGGAAATGATAAACCACGACTTCCTGAAGCAGTCATAAATACTACTTTAACTGTTTCTTGATATTGTTTAATTTCCTGCTTTTCCTGTTCAGAAATGTTTGCATGTATTTCTAAATAATGGGTATTTTTAACAAAGTTTCTTTGTTCTAATTTTGCTTGAATTGTATCAATTATTTCTGCTAGTTTGGGTTTATTTTGGATATAAACTACAAATTGTTCTATTGCGGAGTCTTGTAATAAAGTTTCAATATCTTTAACAATTTGTTCTTGAACTATTTTCTCTAGGGGAGATTTATCCTTAAGTTTGGTTTTATTGATAAATTTACAAGATTCAATAATGATTTTATAATTGATGGTCAAACTTTTCGCAGGATAGGTATTAGTATTAATGATGATAGATGGTAAATTATTAAATAGGAAATGTTCCACAGATAATGGTTTAATGTTTGACTGTGCTTTGCGAAAAAAGATTTTATTTGGTTCAGGTTTAGTATCTTCTAAGTGTTGACAAATCACATTTTTATCAACGATGGAAGCATCAGCAACGATGATTTTGGTATTGAAACCATTTTCAGGTTTTGTGAGTTTATAATCTTTAGATATTTTATGAATACCTGCTAAAAATTCTACTCCTCCTTCATCCCCAGTAATTTCGTCTATCATAATAAATAGATGTTTAATGCGACGAGAAATTTTTTGCATTTTTTCAGGAAAAACGGTATTTTCTTTACTGTTATATGCGTCACGAAATATTTTTTCTAAGTGTTTTAAAGTATCTCCATAGTCAGTTTTTTTCAATGACTGAGTGGAAGCAGTCGCAATAATTTGATTATGTTCTTCACTTTTAATGAGATGATATAAACCTTCACAAATACTATTTAAAACTCCTTTTGTTTTTTGTCCAATATCATGAAAAGTATCGTCGCTAATATGTTCTAGTCGTTTTTTTTGCTTTGCTATTCTTTGGATATTTTCAATGTTGAGAAAGTGAACTGGCCCTAAAGTAAAATCATTTTTGTGGATGTTAGATGTATATGCGACAGAATATTTACCAGAGTTATCTTGAATCAAATTACTATCACTATTGATAGCAAAAATTCTATCATCAACTAATTTTCCAGTGTGTTTATCTTTGAATTTTTCAATAATATCCAAATTCACTTGTTTCCGAGGACTAACATAGAATAGCAAAAAACCTTCATCTTGATATTGTTTAAGAAAATCTACTATTGCGGTAGTTTTACCAATTCCTGGGTTTCCAGTGAGAAAGATGTAGGTATTTTCTGATAGTAAATACTTTTTAATTAGTTGGTTATGTGCTTGTCTAAAGTTGCAATTTTCAGTTAAATTTAAACTAGAAATTATTTCTGGAGGTACATGAGAAACAGAGTTATAAAAATCTGTGATTGTTTCTGTGTGTGGTGGTAAAATGTTAATTTTATCTGGGGTAATTTCTAAAAGTGATTTAACTAGTTGTCTTCCTTCGTGAAAACTATAGAAAGCGTTACGTTTAATTTTATCTAAAACTCGACGACGTGCGGATATAAGTTCTTCATGTTTATCTTCTTTTGTATAAATTTGATAACAAGTTTGGAAAATTTGTAGATTTTGTGCTGGAATAGAAATAGTGTTAAATGAGCGATCGCTATATCCCACTGCATTACATACTAATCTGGATATATCTGGAATAATCGCACTTTGTTGAAGAAATTGACAGAAACTATAAATATAACCAGCAGCTTGAATTAATTTCGCGCTTTCTTTATCATGATATTTAAAAGCAGTAAAATATTCTTGTAAAGCTGGAGAAAAATCGAGGTTTAAAGATTCTGTATCAATGCGTAAATTAGAAAATACACTTTTAGAACGAATATAATTAACATCTCTTAATAATAAACTTCTAATAATTTCCACATAGTCAATATCTTCCATATCTTCATCTGTGTGAATAGAAAATACCGATAAGTCAAGACATAAAACGCGATATTGACGTTTATATTTTAAGAAAATTAAACTATCAGCATTGAGAAATTCACCTGTTTTCTTATATTTACTAATATCTGAAGAAGTAATTGCTAAATTTTCCGCTAAATTTTGTAACTGAGACAGAACATTTTTAAACCATTCTTGACTATTAACCTCATAAGTACCAATACTATTATCACCATTAAAACAACATTGATAATATAAAATTTCCACATTTTGTAATTTGTGGTTTTCATTAAGTTCCAGAGATTTGAGATATTCCCTAAAAAAGTTTAAACCACATAAAAACCCTTTTTGTAGGAAAAATTGACACCATTTTTCTGCTAATTCTCGATTTAATTTACTGACAACTTTATCAATAATGCGTTTTTTGATTTGAGAAAATTTCAGATGTTCTAATTCTTGACGGTATAAGTTACGAAAGTTATTTTTGATATTATTTTGTTGAATATAGGATAAAATCCCAATATTAAATCCTACTTCAAATAATCTTCCTAAATCATCTGCTATTTTTGCTGTCATTATTTCACCTTTAGTTAATTGTATGTCAAAATTAATTCATATTTGTGATGTTGGCTTACAATTTCGTTTAACTCAAACTTAGGGCTTATTTAAAATTTCCTTAATGTGAGTTAAAAATGCGAGAGAATTAAAATTCCCCTTATTGCGACTATGGGGAAATAACGCAGCTTGACTTACTGATTCATCCCCAATTAAGTTTTCATAAGGATCTAATTTTAATTGAATAGTACCTGATTTTTCATAGCGAGAAAAATGAAAAAGGGTTAAACATTGTAAAATCTCATTTTTTAATTGATTATCATTATCGTCATCATAGATTAATCCTTTTCTGATATCTTTATCATCTAAAATCCCATCATACATATTTAATAATGTTGCATAGGACATCACTCCATGATATTTGACATCATTCGCAACTTGTAAACCATTAAACAAGTTAAAAAATATCACAGATTGTTTGTTTTTATCCTCTGCTAAATTAGTCAGTTCTAGGGTATCTTGAATATATAATGATGTGGATTCTACCTTAGTTTTCATTTTCACAACATAGTATTTTTCAAAAAACATGGGATAAATTTTAATGTCAGGTTTGTCTTTTATGAATGAGGTAATTACATTTTTTGACATGAAAAATAATTCTTCATCTTTCACAGTTTGGGTAATATGTAATGTACTGCTATAGGGAACTTTCGCTATATAAATAAAGTGTCTATATCCTTTTTGATACAGTTTGTTGACATTATCAACTATTACGGTAGGATATTCAAACATTTTCTCATGATCATCAAAATTTTCAGAAAAGGTTTTAAAAATTTGAAATCTCACACTTTTAGCTTCCATTTGTAAGGTAAGAATTTCTCCAATTAAATTTGAATTTTTCTCTTTTATTCCCCATTTACTATCACTTTCTCGACTGGAAACTACGATAATTGCAAGTTTATCCAGTTCCTTAAATGCAAATTTATCCGTTGGTAATAATTGGAATTTTTTGGGAACAACCGAATATAATGAAGTGAGAACATTAGGAATTTTAAAGTTAATTTTCTTTGAACTATCAGTAATTACTATTCCCTGTTCATTACTACGATATCCATCATTAAATAAGTGTGATAATACCTTGGTTAAGGAAACTATAAATTTCTCAATAATGACATTTTTATCAGTTTTTTGTTTCAGATGTATTCTTAACAAAGGAATAAATATTTTCGTCTGTTTTTCTAAAATGACATGAAGACAAATATATGCTAGTAAACTGTAGGTAATTTTGTAAATTATTTCTTGATGAGTTTCTAATTTGGGAGTTTCTAAACGATGGGGAAAAATGAGTAATTTACGATGTTTTAAGTTTTTGTTATAAAAATCTTGACATCTTTCATCTTCCATCCCTAAAAATATCACTGGTAAAACTTTCACAGATTCGGGAATATCATATTCCATATTAAAGGTTTCTTTGTCTTCTGTCTCTAAAAAATGAATTTCACTAATATTGATATTTCCGCTAAGTGTAATGAGGAAGTTTGGTTGCGTGGTTGCCTTTCCTACGTTGATATATTTTAAACAGTCTTTAAAGTTTTTTCTCAATGTTTCTTTAAATATGGTTTCTCTGTTGTTAATACTATCAATATCATTTTCTAAAATACTATTTTTAACAGAAATATGTACAGGATAGTTTCTACCAGGAAAGGGAGTTTCTCTTTTAATTAAACTTATTAAAGCCTTTCTGAGAATATTAATTTTATGCTGAGTTTTATATTTATTAAACCCTTTACACAAATTTCTCAACAGTTTCTTTTTTTCTTCTTCATTATTACCTTGTAAGGTTGATAAGATAATATTTACTTTTGCTAAAGGATCATATTCTAACTCTTTTTGAGGATCATAATCTGCTACTGTAGGATTTTGACGAGATGCAAATATGAAATAATATAAAAATGCGATTTTCAAAACTTTATACGCAAAACTGCTTTTTTCTGATTCATTCCCAATAGCTTCTTGATGTTCTTTACTATCAGGATTTAAAATATTCAGGTTATAATCAAAAACTGTTTCACCACCATAAGCCTGTACTTTACCATCAAATTTTAATTTTAATCCAAAGGTAAATTCTATTTTCTCTTTACCAGGATCTTCTGTTTCTCCTAAATAACCTTCAATATTGGGTATAATTGGTAATATATCATAGGCTTCACTGCGAGAGAACATAGTTTGATAATTAACTGATGTTCCAGCATAATTAACTTCATATTCTCCATCTGCTTTAGTACTATCGTTAATATATTCTTCTAATAAGTACAATCTTCTAATTAAATCCTGTAAATATATCTTACCTTTACGATTATCTTCACTCGCCTTTTCATCAATATTTTCTAGGAGAAATTCTAAATATTTAATCTTGGTTAGTTTCTTTAATTTCCCTAATGTCTCCTGGTTGACTAGGTTTTGTAAAGCGTAAATATCTGAGTTAGGATTTTTTTCTAAGCTGTCAATAATATCTTCTAATTCCTCTCTATCTAGAGAATTAATATCTTCAAAATTCACATTTATACAATTATTAATTCCTATTAATACTGTTGATGTAAAATCACGAGGTTTATCTACGGAAATTTTGACTTTATGTGCTTTTAATAGTTGTTTATTTAGATTATTTTCGGTTCTCTTGACTGTTAATCTTTGTTTTTGGATATTTTTCACTGGAAGAAATGGATAGGTAAAGTCTAAAAGGGTTTCTTTAGTTTTTTCATGTTTATTATAGTCTCCTTTAAATGTGTGTAAATCTGTTAGTAATTGCTGAATAAATTGAAACCTATTTATTGATTTATTTTCGGGATTTTTGTCAATTGCTATGGTTAAACTTTCTTTGATAAGATTCACAATTTCTTCAATTTGTTCAATAAATAAATCTTGGGAATTTGCGCTAAAATTCAATGTAGCAGCACGTATTGATTTTTCATTTCCTAATGGGTTAGCTGGGTTTAATTTAATTACTTCATTAACTACTTCATTAATATTAATTAATACTTGTTGATTATCTTTAGAGATATTAAATATTTGCTTTTCTTTGATAACTTGTAAAATCTTCTTTAATAAGTCAGTATAATCCACATTGGCTAAGGCTGGATTTATTGCTATTTTATTCATCCTGATAACTTCCTTGTCTTATCAATACTTAATAGACACCTGGTGAAAATGAATGTAGGAATAATTCATGAATTGTCCCTACAAGAGTTTCAAATCAAGGACATTGAATTACTGCGAGATATCTAACATACATTAAGTATATTAGATTTATATGGGTAAGTCAAATTAAGATCCCAACTTATTTTTATATAAGTCAGGAATCTTAATCTTTATAATCTACCTGATGTAAGATGACGCTGTGACAATATTCGACTATATAGCTCTTCCAATAAAGTAATATTATCATTAAGTGTATACTTTTCTAATACTCGCTTTCTTGCTTTTTGTCCTAGTAATGTGGTTAACTCTGGATGATCCTGGAATAATGGTAATAAAGTTCGTAATTGCGATCGCACAGAAGCAGTATT
The DNA here is from genome assembly GCF_014696225.1 of Anabaena sp. FACHB-1237. Classification (GTDB taxonomy): domain Bacteria; phylum Cyanobacteriota; class Cyanobacteriia; order Cyanobacteriales; family Nostocaceae; genus FACHB-1237. Next base: position 11,208 of record NZ_JACJPV010000064.1, read on the forward strand.
AATTACTACACCTGCTCCTTTAGCTAATACTTCCCCATCAGCGCCTACATCGGTTGCTAAACAAGCTAAACCGCAGGACATCCCTTCCAATAAAGATAAGGATAAACCCTCAACCAAAGAAGGTAAAATAAATACATCCGCCCCACGTAATATTTCTATGCGCCGTTCTTCACTAGCTACAAATCCTAACCAAATAATACCATATTCAGCACCATAAAAAGGTTCTAAGGAAGCTCTTAATGGACCATCACCAACTATTAAAAGTTTGGTACTAGTGTCCATATCTGATTGTTTCCATGCCTTTAATAGTGATTCTACATTTTTCTCTGGAGCAATGCGTCCTTGATACACAAATAAACGTTCTGCATCAAATTCTTTTTTAATATGAGAAATTCCTGGGGAATATTTATCAGCATCTACCCCATTAGGAATAACTGCAATTTTCCTTTCTCTAACTCCCATTTTCGCTAATAGTTCTCGTTGAATTTGCGAAAAAACAATCACGCTATCATAATTATCTAAAAAAGGTGCATATAATTGATAAGCTATCAATTGTGTACCTGATATTAATTTTGCTCCTTTTCCAGCAAAAGGGGTATGAAAAGTAGCGACAAGAGGTACATTTAACTCTTGACAAATTTCTGGCAAAATAAAATCTAAAGTTGATAAAGTCAACGAAGCATGAACCACATCTGGCTTAATTTCTCGCAAAGAGTCTGTTAATACTTTGGTAGCTTTAAATGTGGGAATTGTATAAACCTGAGATTTGTAGATAAAAGGTAAAGAAACTTCTTTAAAATTAGGCCAATTATCTGGTTCTGGTTCTTCTTGTGCAAAGTGGAGAAAACTTACTTCATGTCCTCTATCTAATAGGCCATTGGTAATTTCTCGACTGTAGGTAACGTTACCACAAAATGGGGTTTTTTTGCCAATCCAAGCTATACGCATTCTTTGTTTATCTATCAATAAAGGAAGGTGAATAAAGGGGGGTATATAGCAGTTTTATAGGGCTTTATTATTTACTTGAGGTCAGGAAATTACTGATTTTAGTCTTTCCTGATTCAATTCTATCATAAAACGGAGCATGATTAGGAAATTTTTTCTCCTGTTTTTTCGGAGTTATACCAGGTGAAAATTCCTCCTGACAATACTATACCAGCCAGTGCTAAAAATACTGCGTTTAATCCAATGAATGTTTCTGCTACTCCTGCTAATGCTAAAGGTAAAGAAAGAGCAATATTTACTAGATTATTCTGTAATCCAAATACTTTACCACGCATGGCGGCTGGTGTTTCTGATTGAATAGCAGTTTGCATGGGAATACCAATTAAAGCGCCACAAATACCCATGAGGGTAATTAATAGGAGAACCATGAATAATTGGGTGGTAAATATTGATAAGCCAGTTAAAGATATTGTCATTCCTAAACAACCAAAAAAGCTCAATTGTTTATAGGAAAAACCTTGGCCAAATTGTCCTAAAATTCCTGCACCAATAGCAATACCCACGCCACCAAATGCTAATAAAAATCCGAATTGGGAGGCTTTTAAACCAGGAATAATTTCTGCCATTCGCACCGCAAGAACTGTTAATGCTGCAATTACAGAAAATAAGATAATTAGTTGTAATAAAGCATTACGAACACGATAATTTTCTTTTAAGTATTTTAAACCATCTTTGAGGTCTGAGAAAATATGCGGAAATTCCGTTTCTGGAGGATGGGGTTTTTCGTTTGTTCTTAGTACAAATAAAATTAGTCCTGCGATCGCATAACTACCACCTACTAAAATCTCTTTACCTAAACTTCCATTACCCACAACATTATCCCATATACTATCAGCTAAAGCTAATACAGGTTCACCAACAGCAAATCCCACAATTACTGAAGCCATCATGGTAGTTGTGTATAAAGAATTAGCTGAAAGTAAGTCCTCTTCTTTGACTACTAACGGAATCGCTGCTTGTTCTGCTGGTGCAAAAAACTGGGTTAAGGTTGATACCAAAAATGTTACCGCTAAAATAATTAAAAAGCCTATAGGTAATACTCCCACAGGTCGCCAACTATGGGTTATCCACAATAATGGAGGAATAATTAATACTAATATTCCCCGCCAAATATTAGAAGCTACTAATACTACTTTTTTTGACCAGCGATCCACAAATACACCTGCTAAAGAGCCAAATAATACTGCGGGAATAGTAAAGGCCATCATTAAAGCGGAAACCCAACCGCTAATACTTTGATTACTAGCTTTAAATTGACTATTAATCAAAGCAATCATTAACACTAAATAGACTTTATCAGCCAATTGACAGAAAACCTGACCACCCCACAGGGCTAAAAAGTTGGGGTTTTTTAAGACGGCTAAAAATCCCTGATTAGGTTTATTTACTCCGTCAATATTGACATTATCATCTGACACATCGAGGGGTGTGGCTGTTGCTAATGGTTCTAAAACTGACTCATTTTTCTCCACTGGATTAAAGTTATGATTATTATTGGTCTTAATTTGATCATCAGGTTTAATTACTGATGGTATAGGCTGAGATATGACACACTTATCTGATACCCGATGATGTTTAGTTTTTTGGGATGAAAGTGCTGGCTTTTTTCTATCTAAATCAGATGATTGCATCATAGTTGGGTGGCAAAATAAGAATCAATCAGGGTAGCAGAACGTATAGAATGTCCCAGATGATACTGGACATACTGACGTAAAATTTGCTCGACAGATAACCAGCCAGAATCTGAGGCTGCATCTATTTGTATTATCTCTGTTTGGGAGAGATATTGAAGCATAATTAATTGTTTTCCATTCAAACGACGATTAATAATTGGTATCTCTTGTTGATGGAAAACCGTTTCATATCTACTAGAATTAGCTGTAGTAGTAGAAAAATTTGACTCTATCTCCTTATTCTCCTTTCTTTCCATCTCCCGTTGTTTCCGCAAACCCTCCCAAGCCTTTAAACATATTATCCCTCCTGCGGAAATACTAAATCCCACTTGCCAAAATGGGTTTTGTAAGTCTGGAGTGAGGAGACGCTGAGTTAAACAACAACGTTCTACCTCTGGTGTTAACCCAGCTAAGGCTAATAATTCAAAAATTCCTTGAGTTAAGTAAGCGATAATACTTATTGTAGCGTGATTTGGGATTTTTTCCAAGCGTTCTAGGTACTTATTCAGTAAATCATAAATTTCTATTTGTGATTGTTCACTTAATGCTTGATGTAAAACCATTTCTGCCAAGTATTGACTAGCCGCTAATTTACCTAAGTTTTGTGATAAACTAAAGTAACTTTTTATGGTTTGTGCTTGTGTAATTGTACTTAAAGATTTACCAGGATGAATTAATAATTCGTTGACTATAAATAGCCCAGTTCTGGCTCCTAGACTCGATTTGTGCTTACGTGCACCAGGAGCGATCGCTTGAATTAGTCCAAATTCTTTAGTTAGAATTGTTACTATTTTATCCGACTCTCCCAAAGGTTGAGCTTTTAAATTAATACCAGTGGCTTTATATGCTTTTGTCATTGTTAGTAAATAAGGAATAGGGAAAAGTCAACCGTTGAAATTCTCTATTCTCACTCCGTACTCCGCACTCTTATCACGCTGATGTAACAAATATACAGCGCGGGATGTACCTAAGCGAGTAGCACCTGCCATAATTAAATCTAAAGCATCATTGTAAGAACTAATACCACCGGATGCTTTAATACCTACTCTTTCCTGGGTTATTTCCTTCAATAAACGTACATCCGATACCGTAGCTCCACCATTCCAGCCGGTACTCGTTTTTAAGAACGCTGCACCTGCATCCATAGCTAATTCCGCCGCCAATTTTTTCTCCGCATCTGTTAACAAGTTCGTTTCTAAAATTACCTTCACAGGCTTACCAACCTCCTCACAAATTGTAGCAATTTCCCGGTGAACTAGGTCTGTTTTCCCCGCCTTTAACCATCCTAAATTCATCATGATATCTAATTCCGTCGCCCCATTTTCCACTGCTTCCATCGCTTCATATAACTTAACATTAGCCGTTGTTCCCCCAGTAGGAAAACCTATCACAGTACAAACTTGCGGATCTTTATTATGTAATAGTTCCGTTGCTAGTTTGACATAGCATGGATGTACACATACTGCTGCAAAATTAAGTCTATAAGCTTCTTCGCACCATTTTTCCACATATTCAGGGGTAGCAGTTGCTATCAACAGAGAGTGATCAATATAGGGTGCAATATCAATATTAGGATAATCTGCTGCCATAGTTTGTGGTTAACTTATTGAACAGTTAATAATAGTCTGAGCTAATGTCTTAGCTGCTAAATATGGTACACCATTTTCTACCTTTTTAAACATATTCGTAAGTGACATATTTTCTGGAAGACAAAAATTAGCAGGAAGGGACTTAATAGCTAACGCTTGAGGAACAGAAATACGGCAAATAAAGATAACTAAATACCTGTGTTTGGTGATAGAAAATATATTTTTCCCACAGAGAAATTTGTAACTTAATATTCTCAAGATTGATATTTTTAAAACCATAGGACTTACGCATTGACAGAATAAAAAAATAGTGCATTGATAAATAAGGGTCGTCTAGTAATCGGTATGGGAGAATGAGAGAAATTACTAAACTCTCGACAGCACAATGCAACATAGACATCTACA
>NZ_JACJPV010000065.1 GCF_014696225.1 Anabaena sp. FACHB-1237
CCGACAAAGTCCTCTTGGCTGGAAGTTTCCCTTCTACATCCCATCTCTGCAAGGTCTTAACTGAAACTCCAATCTTTTTAGCAAATTCATGAGGCTTAAACATAAAATCACCCCTAGGTTTGTCTATGAGTGTACAGGTTTGTTTATTAAATTGTCAACTTAGGACTAGCTCATTTTCCTAAAATATCTCTACAATGGTTTTTAGATACAAAACTTTACAAAACAATTGATAATTAGGTTGGCTAGTTAATTATAGATACACCTGTACCTATTTGCTGTCATCTAGTATATACATGAGGTAAGTGAAAATGCCAGTAGAAACTAATAATAGTAAGCAAATGAAAACACCAAAAATTAGGCAGTTTGGCGGCAGTTTACTGATCTTCCTGACGCTGTTACTAGCACTAAACTTTATTCTACCCACCTTTTTTGGACCGAGTTTAACTCAAGTTCCCTATAGTGATTTTATTAGTCAAGTCCAAGCGGGTAAAGTTAATAAAGCGATTATTGGCAGCGATCTTATTGAATACGCTATTAAAACCACAACTCCTCAAGGTCAGGAAGTAGAACAAATTTTCCGCACTACACCAGTGGCCATAGACCTAGATTTACCTAAAATACTCCGGGAGAACAAAGTTGAATTTGCCGCGCCTCCACCGGCAAAAAATGGCTGGATAGGAACGTTATTAAGTTGGGTTGCACCCCCCTTAATATTCTTCGGCATTTGGGGTTTTTTAATGAGTCGTCAAGGTGGCGGGCCTGCGGCACTGACGGTGGGTAAAAGCAAAGCCCGCATTTATTCTGAAGGTAGCACCGGTGTAAAATTCCTAGATGTGGCAGGAATAGATGAGGCTAAGGCAGAATTAGAGGAAATCGTGGATTTTCTCAAAAATGCTAGTAAATACACTACATTAGGGGCGAAAATTCCTAAAGGAGTCCTATTAGTTGGACCACCAGGAACAGGTAAGACGTTATTAGCAAAAGCGATCGCTGGTGAAGCAGGTGTACCATTTTTCAGCATATCTGGTTCAGAGTTTATTGAATTATTTGTGGGTGTAGGTGCTGCTAGAGTTAGAGACTTATTTGAACAGGCTAAACAACAAGCACCCTGCATAGTATTTATAGATGAACTAGATGCGCTAGGTAAATCTCGTGGAGGTGCAGGCGGTTTTGTGGGTGGCAATGACGAAAGGGAACAAACCCTCAATCAGTTACTAACAGAAATGGATGGTTTTGACGCAAATACAGGGGTAATAATTATCGCTGCTACCAACCGTCCAGAAGTGCTTGATCCTGCATTACGTCGTCCAGGTCGTTTTGATAGACAAATAGTAGTAGATAGACCAGATAAAATCGGTCGTGAAGCAATACTTAACGTTCATGCAAGAAACGTTAAATTAGCCGAAGATGTTAATTTAGGGATTATTGCTACAAAAACTCCAGGTTTTGCTGGGGCGGATCTAGCTAACTTAGTAAATGAAGCAGCACTTTTAGCTGCAAGAAATAACCGTCAATCTGTGATCATGGCAGATTTTAATGAAGCCATAGAAAGACTTATTGCAGGTTTAGAAAAGCGCTCCCGCGTATTAAATGAACTGGAAAAGAAAACAGTAGCTTATCATGAAGTTGGTCATGCTATTATTGGTGCATTAATGCCTGGATCTGGTAAAGTTGAAAAAATTTCCGTTGTACCGCGTGGAATAGGGGCATTGGGTTATACCATTCAAATGCCAGAAGAAGATCGTTTTTTAATGATAGAAGATGAAATTCGCGGACGTATTGCTACATTATTAGGGGGACGTTCAGCAGAAGAAATTGTCTTTGGTAAGGTATCCACTGGTGCATCTGATGACATTCAAAAAGCTACAGATTTAGCGGAAAGATATGTCACATTATATGGAATGAGTGATAAGCTCGGTCCAGTAGCCTTTGAAAAAGTTCAACAACAATTTTTAGAAGGATATAGTAACCCCCGTCGTGCTATTAGTTCCCAAGTGGCAACAGAAATTGATCTAGAAGTGAAGGAAATTGTCGATCATGCCCATCATATTGCTTTAAGTATTTTACAAAATAACCGTAATTTATTAGAAGAAACTGCACAATTATTATTGCAAAAGGAAATTTTGGAAGGTGCAGAATTACGGGAATTTTTGAGTAAAGCTAATGTACCAACTGAGTTATCACAATGGTTAAAAACTGGAAAAGTTGATAGTAGTCAACCTTTGTTACAAAGTCTTTTGTAATTAGTCTTGTAGGGTGCGTCACACTCCATCAATTATCTCAATCAATAGATTTATTATATCTGACGCACTCTACGTATTCCTATAGTATTTTTAATTACATTTTCAGCATTATTACGTAGCGGTAATTCATGAATTACCGCTACTTTCGTTGAATTTTGTGTAAGTCCCCTATCTAACATTTACAGCAGATTCGAGGTTGATAAGGTACACTTACAGATTGAACTTCAATTTTTCAAACTACCTTTTAAAGTTGGTGTACCTCATTTACTGCAAAAGCGCTGTATTTAATTTAAAACATCAATAACAAAATCCCGGATCTTCTTAGACAAGTCGGTAATCTGAATAAACCCCTACAAAGATAATGATTTTTGTAAATAAATTACAGCTGTAAATAAATTGCTATTTCTCATTAATCAATGATGCTATTGATTGTCTAATATTTCACCTTCCTAAGCTGTTGTTCCTTTAACTTGAATAATTAATACAAGCAAGATGCTTGTGCTACTGTAACTTCAGGTTTTTTAATTATACAGTGAGTGCTGCACATTAGCTTAATTATCAAGTATTTTTGCTCACCCGATCATGTTTTTTAACAATACTGGGAAATATCTTCTCCACATTCATCGGCTAAATAACATAATGCCCTAAATCTTAAACCTACTACCTCTTGATATAATGGATTTAATTTACACATCGGTGGAATGTGAAATAGTGTTCTTCCAAATAATTTTACATCTCTCTCAAATGGACATTGGGCAGGTATTAAGCTACACACACGATGAGCAAACTTGCGATCGCGCACTTGTAAACTATCCAGCCAATGACGTAAAGGACGCAAAATATCCCATTTTCCTTGATAACTACTGATTTGTAAGTTATCTGTAGAAGTTTCTCTGACTGGAGTATGATGTACAGAAATCCAACTAGCGATAAAAATTTTTCTTGTGCGATTTTCAGATGCGTTCATGGTAATTCCTCTATATTTTTGAGGGTATTCACCTTACTGATGAATATACAATATAACAAAAACCTTTTCAGGAAAAATAGTAATCTGACTGAAATTCTCTAAAAACTTTTAGTAACTTAGCTTTGTCAGAGTCTATGTATTACTACGTCAATTAAATCTTACTTCCCTCAAAATTAGTGGTCTAATTGGCTAAACTTTTTCATATCTTCACCCCTTTAAAATTCTAGTAAAGTTATCTGTCTTTGGTTGTAATCTCGGTCAAATTTTACAAACATTAACATATATATCTTTATTGGTATCTGGATATCTACCTAAACTATCTATACGTAGGACTTTCAGATGGTATTTGTCTAAGTTTTCTCATTCTTTGATCTGTCTAACTACTTGACAACTACTATCTTATGTCAGGTGGAAAATTATTAGCCATAATTGATCAAGTCCTTATCACATCAGCCTTTGGGTAGAATTTATCAATTAATTAGGGTGAAAATTTCTGGAGTTGTATAAAAGTTATGAGTTTTGATCAAAAATTTTATTGATTGCAAACTCCTTACTGTAAGAATTGTTAATTGTATTTACCGGATAAATGATATGTTTTCTCAATAAAATTGCCAAATTTTTTTAGACTAAAATTTTGATATTTTGAGACTGTCATATAATATTACTATATCTTATTGATCCCTATGATGATCTTCTCCTGTTCTGTCCATTCTGTCCATAAATATGCTTACGGCTATTTTCAGGTAAATGAACTACAGTTTTTATTTCCTGCACAGGTGATATTTAGTGTTTATGTCAAAAATTGTATTATTTTGCGCTTAATAACTTACTTTGTCATAATATAGCAAATCATGTAATAAATAGTCTGTTTTTATCCAAGATTCATTATTATTTAATTTAATAAAAACCTTTGATATTAGTATAAAAAATAAATATTCTAAATATAGCAGTATCTGTTACAAATAATTTTATTTATTCATGTTTATACATAGTTATTATATATAAACATGAGAGTTAGCAATATTAGCCTACCACAGTCAGATCCCTAAATTCCCGACTTCTTCAAGATGTCGGGGATCTTATTGTTCCATTTATTGTTCAATTTTTGTAATTCTTATTATTAACCATGATTTTCCTCACATATTCCACACACTTTCCACAGATAATTGGGGAGTTTTCCACAGGTGTTTAACGAATTAATCAGCTATTGTTAACTTACTGGGGATTTTTTTCATGCTACACAGTAATCAATGACTAACTGAGTTTTTATTAAGTTATATTAAAAAAATGTCATGCAAAAGCTGAGTATTTCGTAATGATATATTTTTTACCTGCTAATTTTTAACATTTCGCAGCATTGACAAACCTGCCCGTTGTGAGGTCAAAATAGTTAGTCTTAGTTTTAGTTAATGATTTTGCTTACAGCAATTTTCATGTAGTTAAGCCAGAAACCCTAGAATCCCTCAATAAAGCAATGACAATCGCAGTTAATTATATTACAGAAGATGATGCCTTCAGCTGGTTCAACCACTGTGGCTTATTTACCTGAAAACTGCTGTAATGATTTTGCTGAGTGGTTTTGTTTAATCTTGTCCTTTTTATAGATACAGAACTAACAGGATGAACAGTGACAAAATACCTAAAAGACCAAGAGATTTTAAACTCTATTACCTATTGTCTATTTTCTGTTATCTGCTGTAATTAAACACCAGTGAAAATCAGGACAAGTAACTTTTATTAATGTGTCTAACAAAGGAAAATATTATGAACGCCACAGTTCCCATTATTACTGAAATCCCTGCATCATTACAGGAATCATTGAATACCTATTTAGCTACCCATCCTGACTGGGATCAAACAAGAGTATTAACAGCAGCGTTATCTTTGTTTTTATTACAAAATGGAGAGAGCGATCGCCGTGCTGCAAGAGTATATTTAGAAACTTTATTTCATAACGGTTAAGGGAGTTCAAGCAGTAAACAGGGGCAGCCATGGGTGGTTGCCCAAGGTTGTAAAAAACATAGACAAATATTTTTATGTTTGTATTTAGGTAATCTCCATTTACCTAAAACTAAAATACCCCTAAAAATTATTGTGTAATTCTACTAAGGGATAGCTGCTCCCATGATCCCCGTTGAAGTAGAAAGTAAAGTCTAGTGTTGTCTAGGTTTTATATAGCAGATTTTGACTTGAGATATAATAGTTGGAACATTGGTTTAGATCAAAGTAAAATCTAAAGTTGTTATACAGTTAATTTTGTTACTAAAATAAGGGTAAAGTAATATACTCCCATGAGCGATCAAAATCCCTACGAAAAACTTGGGGTATCAGAAGATGCTACCTTCGATGAAATTCAGGATGCTCGCAATCGCCTATTGGAGCAATATCATGGTGATGGCGCGAGTTTAGAGCTAGTTGAAGCAGCTTATGATGCGATTTTAATGGAAAGACTGAGAATGCGCCAAGAAGGCAAAATTAAAGTGCCAGAACGCATTCGTTTTCCAGAAATGCGATCGCCTTCTGTTACTCCAGAAAGTTCCCCCCAAGTTCTTCAGTCTCCAGCATGGTTACAACGAACCTTAGATCAGCCAAGTTTGACTGATATCCTTGTACCAGGAGGCTGGTATCTGGGTTTAAGTTTAATTAGTGTGTTTTTTCCAGCAGCAATTTTACAGCTAACCTTAGCAGCTGGTGTAGGAGTCAGTATTTACTTTCTTAATCGCAAAGAAAGTATATTTTACAGAGCGGTTTTATTAACCTTAGTTAGTTTAATAATTGGCTTAATTTCTGGAGGACTGATAGCTGGTTGGTTATTGCCACAATTACCATTAATAAATTTGACAGCCAATCAGTTTTCGACGCTGCTAACATTTATATTAATGTGGTTAGTAACTAGCTTTTTACGTTAATTGTTGGTGATTGGTGATTGGTGATTGGTGATTGATAGTTGATAGTTGATACAATTTCTTCTGTTTAGCTGTCACCTGTCACCTGTTACCTGTTACCCGTTACCTACTCCTGACACTCTAAGGCTTTTTTCTGCATAGTTTTAAAGATGTTATAAAACCCATTAGCGCGAGACGGTGTTAAACTCACATTTAAACCAGTATCTTGGATAAAATCAGGAGCTAAATTGACTATCTCAGTGGGCGTGAGTCCATTTAATCCCTGTATTAATAGTGCTAATAGTCCTTTTGTTAATTGAGAATCAGAATCACCACCAAAGGTCACTTTACCATCTGCTAATGCCGCGGTGACGTACACTTGAGAAACACAACCAGGAACCTTATTTTCAGGAATTTTCCCTTCTTCAGCAAATGCAGGCAATTTTTGGGCATACCATATTAGTTGTTCATAACGTCGTTTTGGATCTGTGGATTTTTGGAAGCGTTGTACAATTTTAGCCAATGCCGGTGGTAAAGAATCAATGCTTGATGACATGATGAATTGTATAAATATTTATGATTTATGGAAATAACTATTATTTTATATTATCTTATAGCAGGAATAGTAATTAGGCTAAGAACTAACCATTACTTTATAGATTATAGATTATAGATTTAGGACTTACGCATTGACATAATCAACTAAATATGGACTATGGGTTTCGGGCATTTTAACGTGATTTTTTGATGATTTTTGAGTGATAGCTTCCCTTGCCGTGAGCATTGCTACTGATCAGAAGTTAATCGCCAAAAGCCTGAAACGACGGATTTTCGTTCATTCACATCATGGTGAATTTGTACAGTGCGTAAGTCCTAGGATCTGTGCTTTATCAACTTGTAGTCCAACAAAAAATTTTTCTCTGTAATCTGGTCTTGACTGAAAGCGTTCAATCGCTTTTTTTAAAGGTCGCATCACTTCATAAGCGATTTCAGCCTTATCAATTGATACTTGAAGGATTGGAGATTGCAACCTGAGAACTGCTAGATCAATTAAATCTCTCGCCTCAACACTATCATCCATGTAGCGGTCAGAATTTGACAGCAGTTTAGAGGTAAAACAGTCATTAATACTTAAACAGGGAACAGGCGACCATTCAGGATATCTTGGTGGGTCTAGTTGAAAACGAATTTCGGCAATAATTTCTGTTTTTATAGGGGTATTATCTACACAAACAACCATTCTTATCCCATATTGGTCAGTCGTAGCACGTCCAATTTGGATTTTACTCAAATCACGAAATAATGCTTCATGACCACCCTCAAAAACCACTGTACGGAGGTATTTATAACCTTGTGTACCAACGGAAGCAAGAAAATCAATATCCTTACTCCGTCGGTATTCTTGAAAATCAAGTGCAAGGAGAGTTCCACCACCGAAGTAAGCAGATCCCTCTTTTAGTACCTCAGAATCTAAACACTCAAGAATCGTGAGAATTTTATTGTGGTGTTCTAACCTGAAGGTCATAAGGCAACTTGTACCCAGGATTTATACCTTATAGCAAGGTTTTTTAGGAAATCAAGTTCTTCACCCTCAAGATTATTAAATAAGTCGTGATATCGCCAACCACGCTCATAGCGACTTAGCATTTCTTCTGGAGTAAACCGATAGACATCTGCTGTTTGCCAACAGATTGACTCCAAAAAAGGTAGTTTTTTGGGGACATTCATTGGGTCAGTTGTTGGTGCTGCGGTTGCCATAACTCTATTAACTGTCTTACCTTTGTTTCCTGATTTTTATTTTAAGTGGAGTTTATCTAACTCCCAATAGAATTTAAATTGTATATATATTAACTAGGACTTACGCATTGACAGAATAAAAAAATAGTGCATTGATAAATAAGGGTCGTCTAGTAATGGGTATGGGAGAATGAGAGAAATTACTAAACTCTCCACAGCACAATGCAACATAGACATCTACACCTTATTTTTGCTGTCAGAGCCAAAGTATGGAGGGTGCAGTAGTTTATGCGCTCTGAAAATATAATTAGCAACTGGTATGAAGTACAGAGGAATCTGTTTACTTTAGTTGTACGTGAGCATATTTTTGCTAATCTTAATAGCGATCGCATGATCTAGAATACATAGATAATGTTTTTTGTCAATGCGTAAGTCCTAAGATTATAGAAAATAATTCTCAATAATTTTCAGGATATATGAAGAATTATTAAGAAATGAAAGTATTTGCAAGGCCGATAATATGATTTTTCAGATACCGGACTTCTTAAAGAAGTCCGGTATCTAGTCAGTAGTAATCTGACTGGATCACTTTTATAACTTTGTTTCATGTTGAGATAACAGCTTTTCCACCTTTGCTTCCTCAATACGAGAAGTCAATTTCTTACTTTCATGCATATCTCTAGTAGTTTTAGCTAAAGAAAAAGTAGAAGCTACACTAAAAGCTAACCCCATACCCATAAAACCTTTAATCCAATTATCCACAGGTAAATTATAAATGCCAATAGAAGTAATGCTAATAGATAATATAAAAGATGCCCAAGTTTGAAAAACCCAGGCCGGACTATCTTTCATCGGCGTTTGATTAAAAGATTGCATATTTACCACCTAATTAAATTATGATTCTTTATACAAATTGTATATAATATTTCCCACGTGATTATATATCACCTTCCACTTCCATAAGTGTACTTAATTAACATGGCTAAAAAGTCCTAAAATTAACTAGTCAGTCATCAAAACTTTATGCCAGTTGACTAACTTGCACACAGATCCCCGACTTCTTAAAGAAGTCAGGGATCTAAATTTAGAGGAGTTAATTTATACTTGGAAAAACTTTTAAAACATCTAACTGCACAGCAGTTTGGATACATTTTAACCAATTTGCTAAGATGTTGAGCGATTTATGCAACTGTTTTTAACCCCAAATTTTCTCTAAAACTGTAGCAGGAGAAATATCTAATGTTTTTCCAGTTGGTGAGGTAATAGCTAAAATTTTCTCACTGGTTGGTAATATTTTCTCGGATGCTGGAGAAGCTAATAACGCAATGGTGTAAGTTTGTACTCCTACAGCTAGTTGTAACAAATCATTTTCTACGGATACCATTAAACTAGCAGCAGCAATTATGGCCGCAATTTTACCAATATTATCGGCAAATGTTACTTTAATTTGTGGACAATGTTCTAAGAGCGATCGCACAAATTCCTCATTCTTACCATCTTTAATTACCACAATTGGTAAATCAGGTTGTTTTTCTTGACATTTTTTAATGATTTGTTGCCAATTTTCCACAGGATAATTATTATCCATATTGGTGGTACTAGCATTGATCAAAATAAACCCAGATTCATTAGTACCTAAACGTTTTTGTTCCAATTGCCCCCATTCTATGGCTGACTTAGGTAAGTTTATGGCTAATTCGGGACAAGGTGCTTGAATATTTAAAGGTTGGAGTAAATCATGGTACGTTAACGCCATATATTGAGATAAGTTAGGCGTAATTAGATGGGTAAAAAATACCGATCCTGGTCCTTGATAGCCAATTCGTGTAGGTATTCCTGTTAACCACATCAACAAACCTACAAACCAACTTTGTCCGACAATGATGGCAATATCATATTCACGATCTCTAATCATACCCACAAAATTACCCCAATCCGCTAAACTATTACGATCCTGGTAATCGAAAGCAAAGACATCATTCACGGACTTACTGACTTGATAAGCTACCTTTGACTGGGGTTGAACAAAAACATCAATCTGTGCTTGAGGATATTGGCGCTGAAGACTGTCAAGAGTGGGAAAAAACAAAATTTGATTGTCAATTGATCCAGGTACAAGGGCTACTATACGCATAATATTTACTCTGGTGATTTTGTGGTTATTTGTGGTTATTTTAAGGGAATATGGTAAAGAGATCGAGCAATCAGGAGTTGAGAGTTGGGAGTCAGTAGGGTTGTATCACTACTTGATGGTGTCAGATTAATGTAAGTTGCCAGTTAGATGAATTAGGGTGCCTCAGAATCTTAAAATTGGTAATTTTAACCTAAATTATTCTGTCTGACGCACCCTACGGACTACAAAATATCGGAAAATTAATAACTAGCAACTTGGGTTAATAATCTATAAACTATCATCTATCACCTGTCACCTGTCACCTTAAAGGAGGTTCTGTGTATTTATTAATTCCTGCCGCTGGTAGTGGTAAACGTATGGGCGCTGATCGTAATAAATTATTACTAGAAGTCCATTCTCAACCTTTGCTGGCTTGGACTTTATTAGCGGCTGAAGCTGCAAGTTCTATCTCTTGGATCGGTATTGTTTCTCAACCTACTGACTGGGATGATTTTAAGGCTATTATCGCTAATTTAAACTTAAAAAAAACTATAGAATTTATTATCGGTGGTTCTACTCGTCAAGAATCTGTTTATAATGGCTTGCAAGCATTACCTAAAGAAGCAAATCATGTATTAATTCATGATGGGGCACGTTGTTTAATTACACCAGATTTATTTAATAAATGTGCCGAATCTATTTTACACTGTTCTGGTTTAATTGCTGGTGTACCCGTAAAGGATACCATTAAAATAGTGGATGATCAGGGTATGATTCAAGATACACCAAACCGCGCTTTTTTGTGGGCTGCTCAAACTCCCCAAGGTTTTGATGTAAAATTGTTGAAAAAATGTCATGATCAAGGTTTACGTCAAGGTTGGGAAGTGACAGATGATGCAGCTTTATTTGAAAAATGCGGTTTAGAAGTGAAAATAATACCAGGAGAAGAAACAAACTTGAAAATTACTACTCCTCAAGATTTGGCGATCGCTGAGTTTATTATTAAGAATAGATAGAAAGTCATCAGCATTCAGGAATTATATAGAAAAGTATGGATCAATTATAAGATATATAGACTATTAAATCTTATCACCAATTACCAATTACCGACCTAAAATGTCTGAAAATATATCTATAGCCAATAAAATAGAAGCAATTTTATATTTAAAAGGTAAACCATTATCTATTAGTGAAATTGCTGAATATGCAAGAAGCGATCGCGCTACTGTAGAAATAGGAATTATGGAATTAATGGATAATTATGCTAGGAGAGAAACTGCGTTAGAAGTAGTGGAAACAGGTAATAGTTATAGCTTACAAGTCAGATCAGAATTTCATGATTTAGTCCAAAAATTAATTCCTGTAGAATTAGGAATAGCGCCTTTAAGAACATTAGCAGCGATCGCTCTTAATAACCCCATCATGCAAAGTGAACTAATTAATTTACGTGGTTCTGGAGCGTATGATCATGTTAAAGAACTAGTAGAAGCAGGTTTTGTGAGAAAGAAAAAAGATGGTGATTCACGATCTTATACTTTACATATTACAGCTAAATTTCATCAATATTTTCAAATAGAACAACTTCCACAAATATTAGTAACCCAAAAAGAACAACAATTAGAATTACAATTAGAAGCAGACGAGTCAGGAGATCCAGAAGACGCTGCGCAGACTTAACGGTATGGCTTACGCCACACTGCGGTATCAGGAGTACGTAGGGGTTTAGCACTCCTAAACCCGTACAAGTAGTCACCGAGTCACCGAGTCGGTAGAAAATTCTATATTCTGACTCAGTGATTTGGTAACTCCTCCATCTTCTCTCAATTCTGTGATAATATAGTCTAAAGTACAATTAGCAACTGAGCTAATCAAAATTGCCAATGGTGTTTGATCCTGACTTTTTACACGACGACTCTGAGCAACACCCCCAACAACTTCTCAACGAGCCTTTTGGGGAAAACCCCAACCAGCTACTAAAATACCTACAGCATCAGTCTCCTGAAGTTCTATCCCGTGTCGCCCAAGGTGTCAGCCCCGAAATTAAACAGATCATTTCCCAAAATGTCCAAGGGTTAGTAGGAATGCTTCCCGGTGAA
Source organism: Anabaena sp. FACHB-1237 (assembly GCF_014696225.1). GTDB lineage: Bacteria > Cyanobacteriota > Cyanobacteriia > Cyanobacteriales > Nostocaceae > FACHB-1237. The sequence goes on from NZ_JACJPV010000065.1 coordinate 12,042, forward strand.
CATTTTCATGTCCAAGTCACAACAGACAGGGATAACCTCGCTGGTCTGTTAGCATCCGCTATGATGACGGGCTATTTCTTACGTCAGATGGAACAAAGAATGCAATTAGAACATTTATCTAACGAATAAAAAATAATACAGGCATAATTCCGCCTGTACTATTTTCTATATACTCAGGATTTACACAGATAGTCCATTGGTAGGGTGCGTCAGATATCAACAATCTGTTTATTTGCAAAATTTATGCTGTTTGACGTACCCTACAAAAGATTTTTGGTGTGACACTGGCGCAAGTTCTAATACTTTAGATAATCTACTATTATTCAGTTCTTGCTTGATTTATTGGCTCTTAGCTAATAACCTATTTCATACCACCCAAATAGCAAAGACAAAAATCTCTGATCCTAGACTTACAGCAGTTTCCGTTATTATGAGGTACAGATATTAATGATAAAACCCTTGTAACACCGCCATCTTGCTGTGTTCCCAGTGTACCTCATGTAAATGCAATGTGCTGTATACTTGAAAGACTTGAAAATTAATGTTCTTCTATTCTTCTAGTTTTGTCGTGCTATATAAGTTCAAAATAAACAAAATAAAATTGTCCAGTCAACTGATTTACTTTAGTTTAATTGTAATCTTTTCTCATCTTTAATGAACTATCTAATTGCTGTACTACCAAATCGTATCCAAGCGGAAGCTGCTGATATCGCCTTAGAAAAACAAGGCATAAAAGGAACTATTTTAGGCAAGGGTTATAAAACCGCCGATGAATTTGGCTTAATTGATCCTAAAGAACAGGCCAGGAAACAAATTAAATTCATGGCAATTTGGTTAATACCATTTGGATTCTTTGCAGGGTTTACCTTTAGCTATATTACTGGCTTAGATACATTTGCGTGGGCTGGGGAAATAGGTAATCATGTAGTAGGAGGTTTATTAGGCGCTGCCAGTGGTTTTATGGGTAGCGTATTTGTTGGTGGTGGTGTTGGTTTAGTTGAAGGTAGTGGAGACGCTTTACCCTATCGTAACCGTTTAGATGCTGGTAAATATTTAATTGTTGTACAAGGATCGGAAATTATTACCCGTCAAGCTACCAAAATTTTACGGGACTTTGAACCAGAAAATATTCAAGGTTATGCTGAAAATTAGAAGTAACTGCGTATCAAAATCTGGATAAACTTGAAATATCATCAAGATCATCAAGAAAACTTCAAGAAGTGACTAATTTAGTTAAATGCTTGACAATACCCAGCACGTCATATACAGCAGTTTCCCTTATTATGAGGTACAGATGTTAATGACAAAACCCTTGTAACACCGGCATCTTGCCGTGTTCATAGTGTACCTCATATAGATGGAATGTGCTGTAAGTAACGTAAATTAAGCTAATGTGCAGCACTCACTGTATAATTAAAAAACCTGAAGTTACAGTAGCACAAGCATCTTGCTTGTATTAATTATTCAAGTTAAAGGCACAACAGCTTAATATCTTTTGCTGCAAGTGTTTGTGTTATAATCTGAATAATTGGTGATTGATAAAATTTAAGTCCTATTAATTATATTATATTTATGTTATACATATATTATATTTATACTATGGAGCACATTCGAGGTTGATGAAGTACAGTCAAAGATTGAACTTCAATTTCTAAAATGACCTTCTAAAATTGGTGTACCTCTTTTAGTTCAAAGGTGCTGTATTTACTGTATTTATATTATATAAAATTTTACTTTTTTTCGCCTAACCTGACCATTAAGTAATTCAGGACTTACGCAAAACAGAAGGTAGGGGCAATTCATGAATTACCCTTACCCAAGAAACAGGGTTTTACTTAAATCTTAGGTAAGTCCTATAATTGTTAGATTTTCCCTAGTTATAATTAACCTTTGCCAAAAATATGTTACCAAGAGAAGAACTTTTAAAAGGTGTTGAAAACCGGGATACCATCGCCCGTGTAATTGACCAAGCAGAGCAAGCTATAAAGACCTGGGAAGTCGTCTTAACAGATTTTTTATCTCCGCCAGAGTTAGCGGAAATTGAACGGGTATTTAAGCGATTAACAGAGGTGCATTTAGTGGCTTGGGGAGGATATCCCCAAGCAGAAAGACAAAGGATAGCGATCGCTCGCGCTGATTTACCTTTAGATCAGTCACAAGTTGCTATATCAGTATTAGAAGTAGCGGGTAATTTTCTATTTGATACCGCAACCCATCGAGACTTTTTAGGAGCGATGTTAGGTACAGGAATTGTCAGAGAAAAAACTGGTGATATTATTATTTTGGGAGAAAGAGGAGCGCAGGTAATTGTAGTACCTGAACTGGTAGAATTTTTAAGTATGAGTTTAAAACAAGTACGTTCTGTACCAGTGAAAACTCAAGCTATTGATATTAGTGAATTAAAAATTAGAGAACCTAAGAAAAAAGAATTAACTACCGTAGAAGCATCTTTAAGATTAGATGCGATCGCCTCTGCTGGTTTTGGTATGTCTCGTAGTAAAATGGTAGAATTAATAGATGGTGGAGATGTGCGCGTCAATTGGAAAGATGTCACACAAGCAAGTTATCAACTTAAATCAGGTGATTTAATCGCCATTCGTAGTAAAGGTAGATTACAAGTTGGGGAAATTGCGGTTACTAAAAAAGAACGTTATCGCATACAGTTGACTAGATATTCCTAAAAAGTTGTTTGAAAAGAATGCTTAATTTGTACAGTGGTTATGGTCCTATACTTATACAAACTTTTCAGAAATCCTCTAAGATAATTTTCACCACGAGTCTAATAGGCTTATATCAAAATGGTAAAAAAAGTTTTTGCAAGAGGTGATATAAAATTGATCAGAAGTGGGTAAACTGTTTGTATAAATAAAAAAACAAACAAAACATCACCTAAGTGCAAACTCTCATGAAAACTGAACTAAAAGCCAAATTTTTACAACACCTCCTGGGTAAAAAGAAAGAAGACGAAGGTTTCACCTTAATTGAACTGTTAGTTGTTATTATCATCATCGGTATTCTATCCGCCATTGCTCTACCTTCTTTTATCAACCAAGCAGCAAAAGCTAAACAAACAGAAGCAAAAACCACCATTAGTTCAGTCAACAAGGCCCAACAAACCCAACGGATAGAAAATGGCGTATTTGCTACCTCTATTACCAATCTATCAATTGGACTGACTGCCTCAAGCACTGCTAACTATGACTATACTTTAACTGCTGTTGGTACTGGTGCAAGTGCCACTATTACAGCTTCGGCCAAAGATACGACTTCTCTTAAAGGCTATGGCGGCGGTGTATTTATCTCAACTCCGACTGGTGATGCTCCGAGTATCATTTGTCAAACAACTGGAGTTCAAGGCAATACTAGTTCATCTGGGTTAACTCCGACTAGTGCTACAGCTTGTCCCTCTGGTATGGAAATTCTCAAATAAAGTTTTTGGTACTGCTGAATAGACATTTGGAGATCAAGATTGTAGAGCAAAATAGCCAAACTTTGCTCACATCTTGATAAACTTAAATCAAAACATGATCTAAGTATTGGACACAAATTCAAACGACTTAGATACAAGCTAAGACTAGCAATGGAAAGACTCAGAACTAGGA
>NZ_JACJPV010000066.1 GCF_014696225.1 Anabaena sp. FACHB-1237
CCAGGTGGTGTGCATTCTTATTGGTTCTTATTGAGAATAGGTTTTGATGACGTTTTTGGTGATTTACTGTTTCTCAAATGCCTTTTTTCACTTTATATGTTTGTTTTGATGCTCCCTTTAATTTTTTATCTACGTAATTTCCCTCTGTGACAGTTTGGGGTGCGGAATGTGGGTTAAAATTATTCTGAATCAAACTCAAATAGATTGGGGCTTGCTGCTCCATTTTGGTTTTAAATAAGGTTTTGAGCAGTTTCAAATCTTTGATAATGGCGTTTATTTCTTCACTATCAAAGGCAAGGGCTTTTTCTAATTTATCGAAAATACCTACAAAATCCAGCACAAAACCATGCGGTTTTACCATCTCCTGGGCTTCGTTTTCGTAGGGACGGTTAACACGAGCGATCGCCTGTAATAAGGTATGATCTCGCATGGGTTTATCGAGATACATGGCATACAGCAGGGGAGATCATCAAAATATAGAGATGCTTGTTGTGCTTTTTCCTGAAAATTCCCACTGTGGTTATTAAAACCTCTTCGGGTTTCGGCTTCGTCACGGGGTACAAATTTCCAGCCGATTTCTTGGGCATAAGTGAGAATACGGCTTTGAACGGTTTTGTTTTCTCCAGGTTTAGGCATAATTAGGGTAAAGATATGGTTTATTTTTTAACAGTGCGATAAGTCTGATGAGGGTCATTTGGTTTTTCAGGATTGGTATATTCAAGCAATCCCTCATCAATTAAAGGTTTTAAATGTTTATTTAGCAGATATTTTCGCTCTCGGTTTAATAAAGAAGCTAATTCACTAGATGAGTAAGGCTGTATTTCACACAATTCAAGGATTATATGTTTAATTTCCTCCTGCTTGGTTCGACTACCAATATTCTCTATTTTCTCTTGTAAAGTTGCTTTTCTCGTATCAGGAAATAATTCAAGTGTAAGTTGTTCGGGTATAAATTGATTACTGTCTTGATTAGGGGTTGAGGACTGTCTTGATAAGGTTTCACCCTCTACTGTACTACTGTCTTGATTAGGGGTTGAGGACTGTCTTGATAAGGTTTCGCACTCTACTGTACTACTGTCTTGATTAGGGGTTGAGGACTGTCTTGATAAGGTTTTGCCATCTACCGTACTACTGTCTTGATTAAATTTATCTACCTGGGATTGTTCTTTATACTGAAACTCAGGGTTAAGGGTGTAATAAGTCGCTGAACTTTTTCCATGTGATTCAATTAAACCAATATCCCTCAATCTTTTTAAGTTTTGACTAGCTTTCAGGGTATCTACACCATTGATTAAACGAGAAATGGCATTATTAATTATTCCTTTTTCTCTCAAGACAACTAATATTTTTGCTTCTTCATCAGTCAGATTATGGATTTTGAATTGTGATAACCATTGTAAGGCTTCTGTATCAAAAAGATTATGAGAAAAAAGAGTCACGTTAAATTTGTCTAAGTTACGATTAGATTCAAAAGATGGTAGGCTCAAGTTAGCTTCTAGCATAGCTTCCAACATGACTCGAATACCTGATCCTTTAGTTTCAGCGAATCCTGTTTCATGAAGCACTGCGGCGATCGCTTCATTACGAATTACAGAACCAGGTTCTCCTAAAGTTTCTCGGCTCAGATTTTTCAGGGAATAACCAGGATTGCGGATTTCCAGGCGGTTAGAATACTTAATAATCTGGATAGGACTACGTTGGCTATAGTCTCGGTGCATGACAGCATTAACTATTGCTTCTCTAATAACTTTACGGGGAATGAGAGGAATTTCACTGCGTTGAATGCTATCCTCAGCTAGTCCAAATCTTGTGGGTAAGTCATTGAGAACATTTGTTACCAGTCTAGGAATAGCTAACAGTAATGGTTCACGGATTTCAAGAGTCTGATATCTATCTTCATAATCGGTAATCCATTCTGTGCCTTCAATTAAAATATAATCTACACGATGTAGGGGACAATAACGCCGGAGAGCGATCGCATTTCCAAACAAGATTAATCCGGCAATTGTTGGACAGTAATGATTTTGATTTTTAACGATGACATTAAGAGAATAGAGTAAATCTTGATCTGAATAGTTCAATTCAGGAGCATTGGGTTTAATTTTTGCTCGTGCTTGTCTATAGGCGTTAATAGCTTGAGGTTCTAAATCTTCTAGGGTTGCTTCTAAAATGGGAGTTGTATCGTAGCTAGAAAAACTATTTTCTTGATACAGACGTTTGATATCTACATCCGTACAACGTTGATCTGTGGAAGAAATACGCCTATATGCTCCCTTTGGTAATCCTGTACTCACAAGATATACAGGCTTTTCTGTGGGTTGAGCTTCAGGAATATATGCAATTAAAACAGTTTTGCCTTCTTTAGTAGCCAACTGGATTTGGGGACGGATAATAATATTAAATTTTTGGCTACAATAGCTGGTCAAATCTCTCTGGATCTTATCAGTATCTTCCAATCCTTCAATTTCATACTGATTGCTATCACTATCTTCTGGTGCTTTGATTCCTAAAATCAAATATCCACCTCTTAAACCAGGTTCGTTAGCAAATGCACTGATTGTAGTTAAGCAACTTTTACCAACTTCTGAGCCTTTCTTGGCTTCGATTTCTACACTTTCGTCTTGGGTGGTGAGGAGTTCCCAGAGTTCATCAAAGGTTAGCATTTTTATTCATTTCCTCCCCGTATTTCGAGATTTAGGGCGGAAAGATTTAGGTCATCAACACCGATTTGGGCGGTCATAAGTTGGTGGAGTAGGGTGCGGAATAGGTCTTGTAATTGTTCTTTTCTTGATAAATAGTTATTAATCTTCGTATCAATATTAAAAAGTATATCTGCTATTTCTCTTTGTTCATCTAGACTTGGTTGGGGTACAAGCATTCGCTGCAAAGTTCCTGAATTGATATTAAATTTTCCATCGGCTGTACGAATTGCTTGACCTGAAAGAAATGAAATTCCAATATCAGTCCGTGTATATTCGTCTACAAAAGCAGGAAATAATTTATTTTTATCAATACGAACCCGAATTAAATATGATGCAAAATAGCAATCATTTCCAAGTTCACCTCTATACATTGAACATCTACCCGAATTCTCTTTAGTGCCATTAGTTCTTACAAATAGAATATCACCATCCAGCAACTTTAGAGATTCAATTTCGTTTGGCTTGGGTTGACCATATTTAAGATCAGATATATCTACATAACCACCAATTACATTAGGAATTCTTAAAACAGGTTTGCCATGTTTTTCATAATCACATTTAACAGAAGTTCCATACTGAAATGATTCAGCCGCATCTTTAAGTTTAATACAATCCCAACTTTCGGGAATAAGACTTATTTCTGTCATCTTTTGTGGTTCACCACGAGTTCCCTCTGTGAATAATTTCTGCATGAGGGCTTTTTTCAGTTCAGTGGTGAGAGTGATGAGTTGCTCTTGTTGTGCGATCGCATCCTGCACCAGTGACAAAAACCACGCTATTGTTTGCTGTTCTTCTATAGGGGGTAAATGTATTTCTACAGATAAGATATCGGCTTTATTAATATTTATTTGTATTCCTTTCTTAGCAGTTCTCTTATAAAAAATTCTAATTCTATCCTGCATTAAGTAATAACGCATAAAATCTGAAGTTATTTTGTTAATATTAGTATTTGTAATCTTACCTACGCGCTGATTTAAAAGAAAGTTTCTACTACCTTTGTTTTTAACAATAGTTGGTATTCCTAAAATTTTTGGATCATTTGCCATATCTGTCATGGCAATAATTAAATCCCCGTCTTCTAGTAAAAATCTCGAATATTTATCAGCATATTCATCCGGTAAATATCTTGGCTGATAATCTGAATCAAATTTACCATCAGGACGAATGTTACTCATCCTAATATTAAAGGTATTTGAATTTTCAAGGTAATCTTGCGATTTAAAAGCAAATCCGTTAAGTAAATCACATAATTCCTTCATTCTAATTTTTTGCCATTCTCTCATCAAATCTCAAACTCCCTAATTAAAATTTAAAAATATTAAAACATTACCTAAACCGCCCCAAAACCTTTTTCAAAATCTCATTAGTAGCCTCTGCTTCCTTCTCCAAAACCTCCAAATCTTCCAAAATCTCCGCAATTGGTCGAAACTCCTCTGCTTCTGCTACATGAATGTAACGGGAAGGAGAAATATTATAATCAATGATTCCCACTTCCTTGGGCGTGTAAAATTCCCCTGCTGACTGTCCCGAATTTTCAGCAAATTTACGAATCAAATACTCATAACTGCGCCCAATGATATCTGGTTCTACATCCTTTAACCCCAGACGCTTCTCTGATATTTTTTCAATCAGGTTTGAAAGTCTGTCATCATCTAAGTCCCGTTGTCCGTGAGTAGTAGCATTAAAATCTACACGGTCAATGATTCCCTTCAGTAAAGGATTTGGCCCAGCAATTTCTCGTAAATATCCTGTTAAAGTCTCCCCAATCTTATCTGAAAGCTTGCGAATCACCGACCACACCGGATCATCAGGATTTTTTGGCTGCAACGGTAAATAAAACCGCACCAATTTATGATCATGTGCCACCAACTTAAACGCCTTAGCACGAGAACCGACTTTCTCGGCAATGCGATTTAGTTCATCATCAAATACATCACAGAGTCGTTTAGTAAAAATCAACGGCAGAATAAAATCCTTATATTTCGCTGCTTCCTGCGCTCCACGAATACTGCAAGCAGCATCCCAAATCCAATTTTCTAAGGATTTGTAACCATTACCATTACGTTCAACCATATATATTTTTGTACTTAATTTAAGGGGCTAATTTTTTTTGTAATTTCTCATAAATAACATCTAACCACACAGGAATCACAGGTTTACCTTGATCAAGAGATGCGATCGCTATCTTCCGATCAAATTCTACCAAAGAAAGCGAATCATCCTGTGATAACAACAACATAAACCGCTTCCCCCTACCCGAAATAAACAACTCCGGTTCTTGTTCCTTCAGTTGCTTGAGAATAAAACAAGCAATATCAAAACTGATACCCGTAGACAGCCAATATACCATAGCTGCCAACTCCACCAAATTAGACCTGGAATAATAAATACTGCGTCCCGTACCCGTATCACTAATTATAGGTACAACAATCCCCTTCTCTCGCCAATACTGAATCTGGCGAAGGGTACAACCTGTCAATTGAGCCGCTTCCTTACTTGTGAAAAAAGTTTCTTGCATAAAAAACTATTTTACAGAAAGAAGCTATAATACAGATATGTTAGTATTAGACAAATATGTTTATTTTATGAGCCAAATCACTATTCAGTGTCGTCTACTAGCCAGTGAATCTACCCGTCAACAGCTATGGCAATTGATGGCAGAGAAAAACACGCCACTGATTAACGAACTACTGAGTCAAATTGGTAAACACCCAGAATTTGAAACATGGCGACAAAAAGGTAAACACCCCACAAAAAACGAGCGCGGAGGGATTCGAACCCCCGATCTACAGGACCGGAACCTGTTGCTCTATCCACTGAGCCACGCGCCCTTATTATATATTTTTCCATTGTAACATATATTTTCCATAATCTCCAAAATAAATCTACAAATTATCTACAAATTATCTACAAATTATCTACAAATAATTAGCAGGATCAACAAGTGTACCATTACGTCGCATCTCAAAATGTAGATGGAGGTGGATAAACCAGTATAACCTACATCAGCGATCGCCTGTCCTTTTTACAGATGATGTTCTTCACTAACTTGTAATTCACATCTTTACTATGGCTGTATTAGTATTTTGCAGATTTTGATTGACAGTTTGGAGATTTTTTCAGCTTCATTTTGCAACTTATTTAAACGCTTTTGTTCTTGAATGACATTTTCTCGTTTTTGTTTCACTTGTTCTTGTTGTTGTTTAATATTTTTGATTGTAGGTGACGATGTGGCGTATACTGGAAATAAGAGAAATACAATACACACCACATAAGAAAATATTAAAAATAGGGATAATTTGATTTTTTTATAAAAATACCATTTTGACATACTCACCGAAATGATTGCAGAAATCTGTGATCTACAAACAGAATTGCTATATTTCATAACTTTATGTTAAGAAAACATTTGTATTTGAGATATTTTATGTATATTGTGATATAATTAATCTTGAATTTATTTAATGCTGATTTTGAGGTAGAGGGTTTTTCTTATAAAAGCAATTTATTAGGCATTATTAGCATTTTCTCACTCAAATGTTTGTTTTGCAAAAAACTAATTATGAATGATATTGACTTAGCATTTACACCTGCTTTACAATTAGCTCAATTAATCCTAAGTAGGGAAATATCGCCTTTAGAATTAGTAGAATTATATTTATCCAGAATTGCACAGTTAAATCCTATTTTGGGTAGTTATTTTACAGTCACAGCAGATTTGGCGATCGCTGATGCTAAAATCAAAACAGATTTACTTACCACTACTTCTGAATTACCACCTTTTTTCGGTGTACCAATTTCTATTAAAGACCTCAATCCTGTTGCTGGAGTTACCTGTACTTATGGCAGTCCATTACTATTAAATAATATCTCTGATTATGATGATGGCATTGTTACTAAAATTAAGCAAGCAGGATTTACAATTCTTGGTAAAACCGCAACTTCGGAATTAGGTTCTTTTCCCTACACTGAACCTACTGGTTTTCCTCCTGCGCGAAACCCCTGGAATTTAGATTATACTGCGGGAGGTTCTAGTGGCGGTGCTGCGTCATCTGTAGCTGCGGGTTTATGTGCGATCGCTCAAGGTTCAGATGGTGGAGGTTCAATTCGTGGACCGGCGGCTTGTTGCGGCGTAGTAGGTATTAAACCAGCACGAGGTAGAGTAACACAAGCCCCTGTTGGTGATAGATTAGGGGGTATAGCAGTTAATGGACCTATTGCCAGAACAGTATCCGATGCAGCAGCAATGTTAGATGTAATCTCAGGATATTATACAGGAGATCCCTACTGGTTGCCCGATCCTCAACCGTCATTTTTTAACGCTAGTCAAACTCAACCGGCAAAATTAAACATTGCTTTTAGTACAACAATAAACCCTTTTGGTAAAGCTGATACTAACTGTGAACAAGCAGTATTAAAAACAGTTAAATTATTAGAGGAAAATGGACATACTATTACAGAAAAATGTCCAGATTTTACTAGTTTAGTTGCATCATTTCCCGTAGTGTGGCAAGCTGGAATAGTAGCAGCAGGATTACCTATAGAAGCATTACAACCTGTAAATCAATTTCTATTTGCTAAAAATGGTTCTATAGCGGAATATTTGCAAGCCTTAACACAAATGCAGATATTTTCTAGAAAAATAATCGCATTTTTTGATCATATAGATATATTAGTATTACCAGTCTATCTACATTCACCAATTCGCATAGGACAGTGGACAAATTTAAGCCCACAAGAAACATTTGATAAAATAGTTAATTGGGTTTCGCCTTGTCCAGTCGCAAATGCTACGGGTTTACCTGCTATCGCTATTCCCGTAGGTTTTGATAGTGATGGTCTTCCTATGAGTGTACAATTAATTGGTAAACCTGCGGCGGAGTCTACCATCATTAGTATAGCAGCGCAGCTAGAAATGGCTAATCCTTGGATTCCAGATATTCAGAGACTCTCAACTCATCTAACTCACATGGTAGAAAACTTCAGGAAATTTTAAGTTAATAGCTTATTCCTTTTGATTTTGCATAGTCAGATAGTTTCATTCTCCAGTCATAACACAAATGATTATATTTGACTATGTTTGACTATATTTTTGTGATTTAAACTCAATACCAAAAGTTTGATATGTGAACGTTGAAAACTTAGAACGGTATACATCTTGTGGTGATTTAATGTGAGTCATTTTAAACCATTCCAGGGACAATTCGTGAATTGTCTTTACTGTACAGTGACTAATTATCTGTCGTCGTGACAAATTAATGTCATCCTACAAATCCTTACTGTACAAGGACTTTAGTTATTTTACCATACTATACTTCCATCCAGTTCAGTGACAGAATAAATGTCGTTTCCCCTGATAGTGACAAATTAACTGTCGCTTATCAGACTATAAAAAAGGTTTTATAAATTTTCATAACGACAAATTGACTGTCGCTTTCCGGTAGCTTAGAATAACATTATGTTTTTATAAAATACATTTGATTTATGAACAGAGATAAAAATTCTGATTTAACTGTTCATACCTCAGCTATCCCTATGGAAAGCATATCAGAAGGAGACAACGCACCTCCTGAGACAAATGTGATTGCCACAGAACTCTCAGAAGAAGCCCAACTGAAGTTAGAGGTAATACAAAGTTTACTCGAACCATGCGATCGCACAACCTATGGACAAAAGTTGAAGGCTGCGGCTGAAAAACTAGCTGTATCAGTCCGAACAGTTCAGCGTTTAGTGAAAAAATGGGAGCAAGATGGCTTAGTCGGACTCACTCAGACAGGTAGGACTGATAAAGGAAAACATCGAATTGGTGAGTTTTGGGAAAACTTTATCATCAAAACTTATCGGGATGGTAACAAGGGAAGCAAACGCATGACTCCTAAACAAGTTGCTCTCAGAGTTCAGGCCAAAGCCCATGAATTGGGTGACTTAAAACCTCCTAATTATAGGACTGTTTTACGAGTATTAGCTCCCATATTGGAAAAACAAGAAAAAACTAAAAGTATTCGCAGTCCTGGTAGGAGGGGGACAACACTTTCAGTTAAAACCCGTGAAGGGAAAGATTTATCTGTTGATTACAGTAACCATGTCTGGCAATGTGACCATACCCGTGCGGATGTGTTGTTAGTAGATCAGCATGGTGAACTTCTCAGTCGTCCCTGGCTAACCACTGTAGTTGATACCTATTCTCGTTGCATTATGGGTATTAATCTAGGTTTTGATGCACCTAGTTCTGAGGTAGTAGCCTTAGCGTTACGCCATGCAATTTTACCCAAAAGATACGGTTCAGAGTACAAACTGCATTGTGAGTGGGGAACTTACGGCAAGCCGGAACATTTTTATACTGATGGGGGTAAAGACTTTCGCTCTAACCACTTGAGTCAGATTGGAGCGCAATTGGGATTTGTCTGTCATTTACGCGATCGCCCTTCGGAGGGTGGAATCGTTGAACGTCCTTTTAAGACATTGAATGATCAACTGTTTTCTACTTTACCTGGATATACTGGCTCTAATGTCCAGGAACGCCCAGAAGATGCGGAAAAGGATGCAAGACTAACTCTGAGAGAGCTAGAACAACTGATAGTTCGCTATATTGTTGACCGCTATAACCAAAGTATTGACGCTCGAATGGGTGATCAAACTCGCTTTGGGCGTTGGGAAGCAGGATTACCCTCAGTACCAGTACCAATTGAAGAACGTGATTTAGATATCTGCCTCATGAAGCAGTCACGGCGCAAAGTACAAAGAGGTGGAGACTTGCAGTTTCAAAATGTCATGTATCGAGGGGAATATCTAGAAGGATATGCTGGGGAAACGGTCAATTTAAGATATGACCCCAGAGATATTACAACGGTGCTGGTTTATCGCCAAGAGAAAAATCAAGAAGTTTTTCTGACTCGCGCTCATGCTAAAGGTTTGGAGACTGCACAACTTTCATTCAATGAAGCTCTTGCTGCTAGTCGTAGATTGCATAATGCAGGTAAGACTGTTAGTAACCAAGCTTTATTGCAAGAAGTCCTTGAACGTGATGCTCTGGTAGCAAAAAAGAAAAGTCGCAAGGAACGTCAAAAATTGGAGCAAGAAATTTTGCGCTCTAATGCGGTGAATGATAGTAAAAATGAGTCCTTGGCATCTCCAGTTATGGAAGCAGAAGAGGTGGAATCTACTACTCCGGTTCAATCTTCATCCCAAGAACTAGAGGTTTGGGACTATGAACAACTGCGTGAAGAATACGGATTTTAAACAATGACAGATGATGCACAAGCGATCGCCCAACAGTTAGGTGGCGTAAAACCGGATGATGAGTGGTTACAAGCTGAAATTGCTCGTCTCAAGAGTAAAAGTATTGTGCCGTTACAGCAGGTGATAACCTTGCATGATTGGTTAGATGGAAAGCGCAAAGCACGGCAATCCTGTCGAGTGGTTGGGGAATCAAGAACGGGCAAAACAGTTGCTTGTGATGCCTATCGGTATAGACAAAAGCCACAGCAGGAAGTGGGAAAAACACCGATTGTCCCTGTAGTGTATATTCAGCCTCCCCAAAAATGCGGTGCAAAGGATTTATTTCAGGAGATTATTGAATATCTCAAATTTAAGGCAACTAAAGGAACAGTCTCGGATTTTCGCGGTAGAACAATGGAGGTATTAAAGGGCTGTCGCGTAGAAATGATCATTATTGATGAAGCTGATCGCATCAAGCCTGAGACTTTTGCCGATGTACGCGATATTTATGACAAGTTGGGTATTGCTGTTGTTTTGGTAGGAACAGACCGTTTAGAAGCAGTAATTAAGCGAGATGAACAAGTCTATAATCGCTTTCGGGCTTGTCATCGTTTCGGGAAGTTGTCAGGGAAGGACTTCCAGGATACTGTACAAGCTTGGGAAGATAAGATTTTAAAGTTGCCATTGCCTTCTAATCTCATTAGCAAGGATATGCTGCGGATTCTGACTTCGGCAACAGAAGGTTACATTGGTAGGCTAGATGAAATTCTCAGAGAAGCAGCAATTCGCTCTTTATCAAGGGGATTCAAAAAGATTGACAAGGCTGTTTTACAAGAAGTGGCGCAGGAGTATAAGTGATGACAGCACCAGATGTTAAGCCCTGGCTTTTTATTATCCAACCATATCCAGGGGAAAGCCTGAGCCATTTTCTTGGCAGGTTCAGACGTGCTAATCATTTATCTCCTGCTGGGTTGGGAAATTTGGCAGGTATTGGTGCTGTAGTAGCACGGTGGGAAAGGTTTCATTTTAATCCTCGCCCTAGTCAAGAAGAATTGGAGGCTGTTGCATCTGTGGTAGAAGTAGATGCTCAGAGGTTAGCCGAAATGCTACCACCTGCTGGGGTGGGAATACAGCATGAACCCATTCGTTTATGTGGTGCTTGTTATGCGGAAACGCCTTGTCACCAAATTAAGTGGCAGTTTAAGGAAACTGGGGGATGCGATCGCCATAATTTGCGGTTACTATCCAAGTGTCCTAAATGTGAGGCTAGGTTTAAAATTCCTGCTTTGTGGGAGTTTAAAGTTTGTCAACGGTGTACAACACCATTCGCTGAGATGGCAGCATATCAAAAGGTGGCAACTTAGCGATAATAGAGATATAATACATACAAATGTACTATGATTTTGCATCTCGATTTTAATATAATAATTGCTGTATATTTGCTTAATCAATAGTACAGCAATTTACATATTGCAAAAATAGTGTCACTATATATAGATGACATAGTATCGGTTTTGTAATTACAAGTAAGGAGTCAAAATTGAAAAAGGCAGTGGAGGGAACTAATGATGAATAATACCCTTGAAATGCCAACACTATATAAACGCTTATCTAATATTGGATTACCACAAAAGTATATCCAAGAAAAAGCATTACCTGAATGGTGGGATACGGAGCTAGAAAATGATCCTGTTGCTGTTTTAGAAGTGGCAGGACGTATTGCCAAACGTTTAGGGTTAGATATGGCATCGGTTCTCAATCCTGATGCTCCTATTACTTTTAAGAAAATAAGTAGTCCTAAATTTAAAAAAACACAAAAGTCTGATGAAAACCGATTAGTTGTTGCTCAGGGATTAGCTGCTCGGATAGCTGAGATGGTAACGTATGCTTGCAAACAACCTTTTTTAAGTCTTTCAACAGATGCCGTAGAAATTCGTGATTCTATTTTAGAAAAACATACTCACATAGACCTTGATGCTGTTCTAAATTTTTGCTGGCGTTGTGGTATCCCAGTAGTTCATTTTTCTGAATTCCCTAAAGGGGTTATCAAGATGGATGGTATGGCAGCATTTCTTAATGGTCGTCCAGTAATTGTACTTAGTTCTAATCATAAGTATTCTGCTCAATTACTGTTCATTATTCTTCATGAAATTGGACATATTGCCAGTGGTCATGTTCAAGACTGCATTCTGATAGATGAAAAAATAACTAAGGAAATTCAAGATACTGAAGAGAATCAAGCCAACGACTTTGCTAAGACTATTCTCTTTGGCGAACCAGACAAATATCAATGGGGTAAACAGTCAGACTCCATACAACTGGCGCGTGTGGCGCGACAACTGGCAAATAAAGATAGAGTCCAAGCTGGTGCATTAGCATTAAATTATGCTTGGCAAAGAAATGAGTGGAACATTGGAGTAGGGGCATTAAAGATACTTGAACCTCGACCAAATGCTCCTGTGATCGTTAACCGATATCTTGAGAAAGGACTAGACTGGGAGAGTTTAGATCCAGATAGCGAAGAATACCTCAAGTTTGTAACAGGAGTATAATATCTTTATATATTATGGTGAATGAGGAGTAAGTCGTTGCTGGTGTATTTTACAGATAATGATTTGATTTTAAAACTAGCAGCCTACCAACTTTTCTGGGAAATGGTTGCTAGTTTAAATGTAAAAGAGGACAACATCAGAATACTACCCACCGCAGGAAAAGTATTTAGTTCTTCCCAGAAAATAAGTCGGCAGTTTAAACCAACAAGTATCGAAAGAGCAAAACAAATAGCTAATCAATGTAAAAAAATTGATGAAACTTCTATAACTGACCAGTTAGAATTACAGTCGTTGGCTTCTAGTGATGGAATTGATGTAGGTGAAGCTTTGTTGGTTGCTGCAACTCAAACAGAAAAAGATTTTTACTTACTAACATCAGACAAAAGATTTTTAAAAGCCCTAGCTGCATCTAGTTTTCATCAAGTTAAGCAAAGATTGAATAAAAGAGCTATTTGTTTAGAACAAGTATTAATTCATGTGATTAACTTTACTGGTTATGAAAAAGTATGCCGTAGAATTGCCTCAGCAGATGCCTGTGATCAAGTCATCTCTGAGGCATTTAGTTTAGGTAGGAAGACACCACAACAAGATGCTGTGAGAGTCTTGAATGAAGCAATCCAACAATTACGTATCAAGACAGGAAATTTACTTGTGGATGCTATTTTGACATCACAGTGTAGTACCATTTACTCACCAGATACCTGAGAATGAGAGTTTCTTTTTGCCAAGTATTGTTGAAAATTGTTAAACATGACTTGACGGAACAACTCCCCAAATTTTGTATCATCTGTCAGCTTTTGGTAAATATCAAAATTGTTATCAATCATGTCTTCTAAAGTATCCTGAAAAAAGGATTCAAATGCTAACTTGCGAGTTTCTTCAGAGGGATTTATATTAGCATCCAAGGCCAGAATTAAATCTTCCTGGGTTGCTAATCTACTGTTCATATCTTCAGTAAACTGATTAAGTTTATCCTCATCTGACCAATCTCCAGGATCAAAGTGTTCATTAACATAAGCCAAAATCGCTGATAAAGGGGCTGGATTATCCGTTTTTGGTTTAACTACACTCAGATCAGATAAAGGCACTAATTCCCCATCTTCTGTTAAAAGCTGAATTCTCCCTGTACTGGTTTCCTCAATGCGATAGGAGTCCATGCTGATGTAATTAGTTAAATCAGTGGGGTAGCGATCGCCAGCAAAAGGCAATTTTTTCAAAAGTAGTCGCCCAAACTGGTAAAATTTCTCTAACTCTGCATCTGTAAAAGTAATTACTTGCACTAAAAAACCGTAAATACCTACATATTCCCCTAAACGTAAGCGAATTTCTGCTTTATCTTCTGGGGTGCGTTGTTCATATCTATCCACAATGGGGCTGAGGATGGGGTGTAAATTTGCTTGGTTAGGATTGGGGTTTTGTTTGGTAGGGAAATAAGCACGGGCAAAGGTTTGGACTTCTTGAGTCGTGAATAAACCAAAGTTTTCTAAAATGCGTTTGAGGTCATAAAGTTTATTCGGATCTGTAGCTTCAGATAAAATTGTTGCTTGATAATAGTCTTGAAAAGCTGACTCGATATCATCGGTTTTGTTAGCAAAATCTAAGACAAATACGCCATTTTTACCGGGGTAATTACGGTTAAGACGGGAAAGGGTTTGTACTGCTTCTACTTTTTTGATGCGTTTATCAACATACATTGTTTGTAGTAAAGGCTGATTAAATCCTGTTTGAAACTTCCGAGCAACAATTAAAAAACGATATTCTTTTTGTTTAAATACCTCCACTGTCCGACTTTCAGGAAAACCATTGAGACGTGATTCGGTGTAAGGTTCTGGTAAAAGGTTTTCTGGATCAATAACTCCACCAGTGAAAGCAACTAAAGCCTTATATGGATAACCTTTTTCTTCTAAATAACTGTCAAAAGCTAATTTATACTTAACAGCATGAAGACGAGAACGAGTGACGATCATCGCTTTGGCTTGTCCATCTATCAAAGCTGATACTTGTTGGTGAAAATGTTCGACGCTTCATCAATAATTACTGCAAATTTACTACCCTGTAAGCTATTCATTTTCTCTACAGTAAAGCGGAAGGTTTGCAGAGTAGTAATAATGATATCATCGCCTCTTTCTAATGCTTGAGCGAGTTTGCTGGATTTATTATTTTTAATAGCAGTTACTACCCCAGGAATTTGTACAAAACCGCGAATAGTTTCCTGTAATTGTTGGTCTAGGTTTTTACGATCAGTGATAACTAAAATTGAATTAAAAACTCGCTCATTTTCGGTATTTTTCAAGGAAGATAACCGTAAAGCTAACCAGGCTATAGTCTCACTTTTACCGCTTCCCGCACTATGTTGAATTAGGTAATATTTACCTGTACCATGATTTTGAGCATCATCAACTAAACGCCGCACTACATCTAATTGATGATAGCGGGGAAAAATAATATCTTGTTCACCAGTTTTCTTACCAGGACTTACGCAACTGGCACAGCGATCGCTAATTATTAGTATATGTGTACTGCAATAATGAAGATGTTATTGAATCAGACTGATTGAGAATTGTTAATAGTAATAGATTAAATAAATGACGGGTATTAATTTTATGAGAGAATGATGATAGGGTGCATTAAGAAATTAATTAACGATGAAATTTACTAAACTTAATTA
>NZ_JACJPV010000067.1 GCF_014696225.1 Anabaena sp. FACHB-1237
CCAGGTGGTGTGCATTCTTATTGGTTCTTATTGAGAATAGGTTTTGATGACGTTTTTGGTGATTTACTGTTTCTCAAATGCCTTTTTTCACTTTATATGTTTGTTTTGATGCTCCCTTTAATTTTTTCTCTACGTAATTTCCCTCTGTGACAGTTTGGGGTGCGGAATGTGGGTTACAACTATTCGCAAAGATTTGTTTTGAAAAAAATTCACAATTTGAACTTTTGCTTAAAGGGAATATATGGATGTAAAAACGCAAGTTATGACCTTCTAACGGGACTTAGGCAAAAAACACTTCTAAAATATCCTCAAACGTATATCCCAAAGGGGTTTTACATCGTTTTGATTGGTTTGTTGTGATATCTGGGTTACAGGCGTTTTTGGGTATTTTAATGTATTTCCCTTACCCCGCAACGATTTGAGGCTTATTTCTTCCTCAAAAGTGTTTAACTCCCGCTAAGGTATATTTACGATTCAGATATTAAAAAATATACGGTTGCAAGACGCAAAGAAGATTTTCAAGACATTTTTAACAGCTACATCATTTAAAGTTATTTAACATTAGGAGAAAGTTAAATGAATATCTTGTTATCCTGTATTGGTAGACGCGGATACATAGCAGAATATTTTCGCTCACATTTAAACACCAATGACAAAATTATTGCCACTGGTAACTCAGAATTGACACCAGGATTTAAATATTGTGATTTATCTTTAATAGTTCCTGATATTGATAGTAAGGATTATATCCCTAGTTTGCTGAAAATTTGTCAAAAACAAAAAATAAATATTTTACTTTCATTTCTTGATCCGGATATTGACATTTTATGTCAGCATTTAGATGATTTCAGAAAAAATGCTGTAATTCCTATTATTCCTACACCTATAGTCAATAATATTTGTTTTGACAAGTACTTAACTTATATCTTTTTTAAAGAAAATAATTTTAATACTCCCGAAACATACATAGATTTTGAAGAAGCTGTAAAGGATATTAATAGGGGCAAATTAATATTTCCTTTAATTGTTAAACCACGCCGAGGTTCTGCAAGCACAAATTTATTTAAGTCCCGAAATATCAATGAATTAGATGCGTTTTTTCATTATCAACCAGATATGATAATTCAGCAAATGATTACAGGTAAAGAATATGGATTGGATATCTGTAATGATTTAGATGGAAATGTTTTATCTGTTATTCCCAGAACAAATATTATCAGAAGATTTGGAGAAACAATGCAAGCTCAAACTTGCAATAATTCAACTTTAATAGATTTAGGATTATCTTTAGGGGAAAAACTAGGTCATGTTGGACCACTAGATATAGATTGTTTTATCCAAGATAATCAACCTTATCTAATTGAGTTAAATCCTCGGTTTGGTGGGGTTTATCCTTTATCACATTTAGCTGGTGCAGATTTTCCTGGACTAATATTAAAGATGGTTCAAGGTGAGACAATCAATCCAAAAATTGGAGAGTTTCAATCTGGAGTTATCATGATGAAAGAATATAAGATTTTAGGAGGTGAATTAGTTTAAAACCTCCTTAATTAATAATTAATTAGCTGTGATTAAAAGTTATGAATAAACCAATTCTCCTTTCCACTCCCCACATTGGCAACGAGGAATTACAATTTGTCAAACAAGCATTTGATACTAATTGGATCGCCCCCATCGGTCCAAATGTAGATGCTTTTGAACAAGAATTTTGCCAAATTATCGGTGGTAGTTATGCTGCTGCTGTAAGTTCTGGAACTGCCGCATTACATCTAGCTTTACAATTAGTAGGAGTAGCCCCAGGAGATGAAGTATTTTGTTCTACCTTAACCTTTACGGCTACCGCTAATCCTATTATTTATTTAGGTGGAAAACCTGTATTTATTGACAGCGATCGCATTTCCTGGAATATGAACCCAAATTTGTTGCAGGAGGCTTTACAAAAACGCGCCTATTTTGGTAAATTACCTAAAGCAGTTATAGTAGTGCATCTCTATGGTCAAAGTGCCGACATTGACCCCATTCTTCAAGTTTGTAATCAATATAATATTCCATTAATTGAAGATGCCGCCGAAGCATTAGGATCTACTTACAAACAACGTTCTCCTGGCACTTTTGGCAAGGTTGGTATTTTCTCATTTAATGGTAATAAAATCATTACCACATCAGGTGGAGGAATGTTAGTTTCTGATGATGATAAATTAATTGGTAAAGCCAAATTTTTAGCTACTCAAGCTCGCGATCCTGCACCCCATTATCAACATTCAGAAATAGGATATAACTATCGTTTAAGTAATGTTTTAGCAGGTATTGGTCGAGGTCAATTACAAGTTTTAAAAGGCAGAGTAGCAGCCAGAAGACGTAATTTTCAAATCTACCAACAGGCTTTAAATGATATACCAGGAATCCAATTTATGCCAGAAGCTAATTTTGGAATTTCTACCCGTTGGTTAACTTGTTTAACAATTGATCCTGATAAATTTGGTGCAAATAGAGAAGATATTCGCCTCAAACTTGCCCAAGAAAAAATAGAAACTCGTCCAGTGTGGAAACCTTTACATCTGCAACCTGTATTTGCAAATTGTGAAGTTATTGGTGGTGAAATAGCCGAAGATTTATTTACCAAAGGTCTTTGTTTACCATCTGGTTCTAATCTCATAGATGAAGACATAGCCAGAGTTATTAATAGTATCAAAATGATTTATCTCAATTCTCGAAAATCTGCATCTTCAATAATTTCCTCCCTAAAATAACCTCAAAAATCAAAAAATTAAATTACTTATAAGTTTATGGAATTAGAAGAAAATTCAGTTTCTTTAGAAAAATATTGGCAAATTCTCCAACGTCGTTGGAAGCCCACATTATTAGCTTTTCTGTCAGTTTTTACCATAGCACAATTAATTACATTCTTAAAGCAACCTATTTATATAGCAGAAGCAAAATTACGTTTTCAAAGAAATAGTTCCACATCTTCAATTACAGGTTTAGGAACAGAAATAGGTAAATTAGATCCTCTAGTTCAACAAGGAAACCCTCTCAATACTGAAACTGAAGTAATTAAATCTATTCCTGTGATAGAAACAACTATCCAAAGAATTAACCGTCAATATAATCATCAAATTTTCTCCACAACTGAATTATTCCTGAAAAATCTTGATATTAAATTAGTTAAAGGTGCAGATATTCTGGAAATTAGTTACAAATATACTGATCCAAAAATTGCCGCAGCAGTTGTCAATGAATTAGTTACAGTCTATTTAGAAGAAAGTCTATCTTCCAAAAGATCAGATACCATACTAGCAAGAAAATTCATAGAAAATCAATTACCTAAAGCAGAATTAGTAGTGCGTCAAGCTGAATCTCAATTGGCAGATTTTAAAGAGGAAAATAAAGTTGTTTCTCTACAAGAAGAAGCAAATAAAGCTGTAGATGTGATTGCTAATTTACAGTTAAGAATTAACGAAACTCAATCTCAATTAGCAAATATTCAATCCCAATCTCAAGTCATTAGTCAACAGTTGGGAATGAATTCTCAACAAGCACTATTAATAACTTCTTTGAGTCAAGTTGCTGGAGTTCAAGATATTTTAAAGGAAATTCAACAATTAGAATCTCAATTAGCATCTAAGCAAACTTCTTTACAGGATAATCATCCAGAAATTATATCTTTAAAACAGAGAATTGTATCTTTAAATAAGCTGATTAAAAGCAGAACTGTACAAGTTTTAGGCAATTATCAAGTACCTGGAAAAAACGAAGTCCAAATTGGTACTTTACAACAACAACTTTCTAGTAGATTAGTGGAATTGGAATCAAATCGTATCGGTTTAGCAAGTCAAGCTGATACTTTATTGAGGTTACAGTTATCTTATAAACAACGATTGAATAATTTACCTAAATTAGAAGAAAAACAGCGTCAATTAGAACGTAAATTACAAGCTGCACAATCTACTTATTCTCTATTATTACAAAAATTGCAAGAAAGTCGCGTTGCCGAAAATCAAAATTTAGGTAATGCCAGTGTGATATCTACAGCACAAATTCCTGATAAACCTGCTACTTCTGTTCTCATTTCTTATCTCAGTTCAGCTTTATTAGCTATCTTAGCTGGTTTAGCAACTATCTATATTTTAGAAGTTCAAGATAAGACTATAAAAACTGTTGAGGAAGCCCAAGAATTATTAGGTTTTAATGTATTAGCAGTATTACCACAAGTTGCTAAATTTGTCAAAAATAATTCTCATATCAATCGCTTTTTAATTAGAGATTTTTCTGGTTCTTCTTTAATTGAATCTTACAGAATTTTGCGATCGCATTTGAATTTTATCAAAAATGATCGTCAGGTTAAAACTATTGTTGTTACTAGTGCTGTACCACAGGAAGGTAAATCAACTGTAGCAGCTAATTTAGCTATGGTTATGGCACAAGTTAACCGTAAAGTTCTACTCATAGATGCTAATTTACAAAATCCTACACAACATGAAATTTGGGATGTGATGAATCAAGAAGGTTTAAGTAATATTATTATGGGCAATATGGATATTAATGATAATATTCATGTTCATCAGGTAATGCCTAATTTAGCTGTTTTGACTGCGGGAATATTTCCCGTTACTAATGCTGTGTTAGATTCTCAAAAAATGACGGATTTAATCACTAATTTTAGTCGGGAATATGATTTGATTATTATTGACACTCCTGCTATGAATATGACTGCTGATGCTGCTATTTTAGGTCAGATTGCTGATGGTATTTTATTAGTAGTTCGTCTTGGTATTGTGGATTCTATTAATGCTATTGCTGCTAAGGAATTGTTGTCTAAATCTGGTCAAAATGTTTTGGGACAGGTTATTAATTAGTTGAAAAAGCGAATATCATAAGGATTACGTCATGCTACTATAAAAGCAAAGTACGACTGCATGGACTAATAAAAAATGAATCGGATTCTAACCTGCGTATATAGGTATTGTTGTGTAGACGCGATTTCTAATCACTGTATCGCTCTTTGGTTAAAATTCAGCTACAATAATTAAACAGCACAAAGGAGGTGTAATGATTATGCAAACTATTTTTTGGACTGTAGAAGAAGTTGCCCAAAGAGCTAAACTAGAAAATGTTATGGCTGACTGCTGATAACTGATGACTGAATGTTGCTGTAATGATCAAATCTTTCTCGCAATTGTTCAATGGTTAAATTTTGTGTCCAATATTCTATTAAACCATGACCAAATGCCCAGGCATTTCGATCTGGTGTTGTACTATTTTCTATTAATAATGGCCACAAAGATATTAAATCAAAATTACGTGATTTGGTTTTATCTGTGTTTAATAGTGGATATAGTTCATAGGCCATTTGTAATTTACCAATGACTAAAGGTAATTGTTCTATGGGAATTTGTTCTGCTAATAAATAAGCTAGGGTTGGTGAACCTGTTGATATAGTAGAAATAAATTGTAATACTGGACTTTTTAATAATGCAGTAATTCCTTGAGTTGTGGTCATTTGAAATGTGTAATTATCTATGATTTTGGCTGCTGCTGTAATTCGTGTTTCTAGGTTTCTTAAAAATCTCGCTATTCTTAATTGTTTGGCAGGATCTAAGGTTGTTAATATCCCTGATGATAAGGTTTCTATATTCCAAGATTCTCGCCCAGTTTTCTGATCCTTGGTAACTATTGGTAGTACTAAATTACAGAATTTTCCTAACATTTGTTGGCGATATTCTGTGGCTTCTTTAATGGCAATTTCTTTGGGTTTTGTCCCTGTTTCCCAATTATAGGGAGGTTGCCATTCACGAATAGGACGCAGTTGATCTACTTTGCTAATTATGGTAATTATTGGTAAGTCTGTGATGTTTTTTCTGATGTCTTTGAGAAAATCATAGTCTATTTGTAATGCTGGATCTAATGCAGGTGTCATTAATAGTAATAAGTCGGCATTATGCACATAGTCAATTACTAATTTTCTAAATTTATCTTGTTTGATTTGTTCATATCCTGGGGTATCATAAAGATTGATATTTTCACCATTTTCTGTTTGCCAATGATAACTTTTAATTTCATCGGTACTGGGTAATATATCTACCTGTGCTAATTCACTTTGGAAAATTGTATTAATTAGGCTACTTTTGCCGCTACTTGTCCGCCCAACTATGAGAATATTTACGGGTTTTTGTGCTATTTTTTCTGGCGGTTCTGCTTGGGTTAATATATCCCGTAGGGTTTGAGTTTTGGCTGTGACTATGGTGGGTTTTGCTAGTTGAATTTGGCTGTTTTTTGCCTCTATTTTTGTGCCTGAATATAAGGCGATCGCTCGTTTTGCTAAGTTCTGTAAACTTACTTCTCTTAACATTTGATTGAGACTTATTAGCAGTTCTTCTGATGCTTTATTACTGCTTTTTTCACTGGCTTTTTTAGCTACGGCTACCACGGGATTTAATACCCATTGCGCCCAATTCCATATTTGTAAAAATTTTCTGGCTGATGGTTCTACTTTGCGATAAATTTCATAAGCCTGAAATGCTTCACCCAGGGTAACTTGATTAAGTAATGGTGATAATTTCTCCATCCATTGATCAAGATCATCCACTGTACCACGAATTAATCCATAGATTTGGGGAATGTAAATATTTAAAACTGGATATTTAATTTCTGGATTATAAATGTTAGCGATCGCTACTACTAAATCTTGACATCTGCCCCAAAATTTTTGCCAATCTTCCCAAATTGGAGGATCATTTTGTGCTTCTATTAAAATGTTTTGTAGTGCTGTTTCTACTCGATATATATTATTCCCTGTATTATCAGCAATCTTATTTTCTGTACTAGATGCTAATTCTTCCTGTACTTCCACAAAAACCGCTTCAATTTCGCTTAATGTGGGTTTTGTCCACTTGACTAATAACCAACGCCAACCTACTAACATTAGAGTAATTATACCCCAAATCCAACTTATTCTCCAAGCCTGAATTTGCTGTCCTGCGGATATTAATAAAAAGCCGATAATGATGACAATTGGTAATATTAAAACTAGCCATTGCCATTTTTCCAAACGTACCATAGTTTTCTCCCTGGGTAATCAAGATGAGTGGCTACCGCCACGTTGTGCTGTCAAAGTATTACAGGTAATCAAGAAAATATCAACTATACATTAAATATATCATTTATTCATACTTTTGATGTAGTGAAAAAAAGCGTAGATCCCAGTCTGACATTAATTGATTACCAATTGGATAAACTCAAACTAGAATTTGTCACTTATCTAAAGAGATTTATCAAACAAAGTTGAAGCAATTTCAAAAGAAGATACTGGAGAGAATAGAATAAATCAACTAGCGAACATTACAGCCATATATGAACCTAAAAAAACATTTGTTGACATTATCAATAAACTATTTAATCATACAGATAAACAATTTGATGAAAAGAAATAATGAAATTACATTGAATACATTAATAAAAAAAGTTGATACTGTGGCAGAAGGTTTAGAACTTATTCAAAATCTCAGTAATCATAATGTTGATGATAATATGGAAAAGATTAAAGAGAAATTAGCTAGAGAATTAACTTCTTCTGGTTAATTTGAAAGTAAGCAGTCAGTATTTAAGAAAACGATATTTAAGAATTATCAGCATACTAGTTTACCAATGATCCTGTAATTTAGCGACCATTTCCGCACGATTAGAAACATCTAATTTTTTAAACATTCTCTTTAAAGCCTGTTTGACAGTATTTTGTGTAATCCATAATTTACTGGCAATTTCACTATTTGTTAAACCTTGAGATACCAATTCAGCTATTTCTAATTCCCTAGCAGTTAATGGACTATTAGTAATAGATGTAATGGTTTTAGATTTAGCCCGTAAACTAGCAATTTTAGCAGATAAATGAATACAAACTGCACTCAAATCTGCTAAATCATTACTATCAAAAGATGAACTACCAGGATCGCGGGCAAAATTTAAAGTTCCCACTAATTTACCATCACAAACTATAGGGCCTGTCATAATATGTTCATGACGAGTACAAAAATTTTTCCAATCTTCTGGAGATAGAATTAATTCTTCATGCGTTGGTGCATGACGTTCAATGACATAATTACCAATGGGGTTAGCTTCTAAACAGACAGCCGGAATTTCAGGAGTAGAAATATCTATATTTAACTGATTGTCTAAAAAATCAATCCCCCAATGTTGTACGCCAAAATGTTCACCAATGGTATTCATCAGGGCTGATTTTAATTCTGCCTCAGTTTGGACATTAGCGATCGCTTCAAAAATAGCATGGAGAGTTTTAGACATAACGATACATCAATAGAGTACCCGTTTGGGGACTATGCGAACCTCAAGAATTAGTTATATCCTAATATCAACACAGATAAAAAGCTATTATCATCCATTATTTTGTAATCCTAGGACAAACATTAAGCTGTTGTGCTTTTAACTTGAATAATTAATACAAGCAAGATGCTTGTGCTACTGTAACTTCAGGTCTTTTAATTATACAGTGCTGCACATTAGCTTATCACACTTGTAGGGTGCGTCAGACTACATAAATCCTCTAAGTCAATAAATGATTGATATCTGACGCACCCTAGGAATATCACTTTTGTCAGTCCTAATTTTGTAAACTTTTTCAACCCCAGGAAAAACACTATGACAGTTACTCAAGTCTCAGCCCAAGAACTTTTTCGGTCTGCATATCAAAATCGTTACACTTGGGATCATAATTTCCCCGGTTATACTGCTGATATTACTTATAAGTATGATGATCAAGTAGTACAAGGAAAAGTACGCTTAGATGCTAATATTAAGGCTGAAGTTTCAGAAGTAACAGATGAAGCTGCTAAAAAAGCCATTCATGGACAACTTTGGGAAATAGGAGTACATCGTATCCGCCGCACTTTTGAACAGACTCACGGTGAAAATACTTTCAGCTATGGCGAAACTGATAACACCGGCGCTGTAGAAATCATTATGGGCGGAAAAGCAACCGGAGACAAATATAAAGTTCGTAAAGATATCGTCACCCTTGTTCATCGTCATATTCATGGAGTTGTTGTGACTATTAATACTTTTAGCGTTCACGAAACTGGCGAAGGTTATCTTTCTCATACTTATGATTCTGTATACCACGATCCCCAAACTGGTGTACAAAAAGGTGGTAGAAGTGTATTTACTGATGAATACGAAAAAGTGGGTAATTACTTCATTTTAAATCGTCGGGTAATTATCACTGTTCAAGATGGTAATGAAACCATTCAAGATTTCATTTTCTCTAATATTGAATTACTGGGTTAATTCAGTTATAAGTATTTGAGATCCTCTACTTCTTAAAGAAGTCGGGGATCTTGTTTTATAATTTCATATTATGATCTTGATCAATTTTGATCACTAAGTCAACATCAGAGGATGAAATTAAAGGATTAATAAATAATTCTGGATGTAAAGCCCGCCAAAAATAATAAACAAATTCTGTAATTTGATCATCACTCATTCCCGTTTTTCCTGTAGCAATCATTTGATGTTCTGCTTGTTTTCTCCACTGTAAACAATAACGATAATCTTGGGGATATAATACTATTAAATTATCTAATTTTTCCCATAAGGGTAAATAATTTTTTAACTCATTATTCATATCTATGGCAAATTGGCGATCGCCCTGGGTAATAATAGGGTGGGGAGGATCAATAAAACTATGTTCGCTAATAGGTGGCACACCCACAAACCAACCTTCAAAAAGTATAATATCAATAGGATCGGGAATGATTTCTGGAATTGTGCGATCGCCCATACCATTATAAGCAGATTTATCAAATCTAGGAATCTCTACAGAACTCTTGCCTTGAAGAACCTGATCCAGTAAACTTAGAGCTAAGTGGATATCGTGAGTCCCTGGTGGACCACGCCAAATTAATCGGGAATCTTGCTGTATTAACTTTAAGCGATCGCTATAAGTTTTGTACAAATCATCTAAAGACAAACATACAGTTCTGTATCCTAAATTCTCAAGAATTAACTTCAAAACCCTTGACATTGTAGTTTTACCCGTACCTTGTGCGCCTAAAATTCCTTTAATCAAAGGTTTACCTAAATTCTCGCGTTGAACTGCAATGTTACATCCTAAGGGCAACCACAAATCCCATAAAACCTTTAACATAGTTTTTGGGTTAGTTTGCAGATGAATTTGACAAAACCTCTCAAAATCAGGGAAAATCAATGAAAGTAGATCCCGTCTTTGGGAAATAACCTCAGCTACATTATTTTCCGTGACATTAAATACCCTTGCTGTCACAGCATCCTGTAGCATCTCAGCTTGTGCTAATACCTGCCAAGATGTATCCATTGTTAAAATCTGAAGCAACCAATTACTACACATAAAATCAAGAACCTAACTTTAACGCTTCAAGAAACAGACTGTAGATAAAACCTATCTTGAGACAGTTAAGACTTTCTACCCAGAGAGACTGTTTAGCGAAAAAACCACCACTGTAAAATATTCTACTGGCAACTTCTGTAAGGATAACCAAAAAAGCAGCCACAAGAATATCTAATTCCGCTTTTTGGCCAGCAGTGGTAGAAACCGCCGAACCCAGGAAAAAACCCAACAACCAACTAATTAATAATAGGGAAAACCTGCGCCAAGGGTTAACAAACCATTGACTTAAAGCAGCAGCAACAGTGTCTAATAAGTTATTTAGGCGAGTATTTTGCATGAGTTAGAGAGTGTAAGAAAAAGAGGTACAGATATAAGGGTAACAGGTGACAGGTGCTTACTCCTGACTGCTGACTGCTGACTGCTGACTCCTGATTCATCATACCGGAAATTGCTGTATATTCCTCCTGATCATTTCTGAGATAGGGCACACAGAAAAATATATTGTTAACTTCTAATCACTATTATTCACTATGAATAAAAATTCTATGAATCAATATCGTAACTATCTGATTGGTGCTACCTTATTAGCAATCATAGCCATTGTAGCAGGATGCTTAGATATCAGTATATCATTTGAACCTGCCAACTCAGACACCGCATCTCCAGATCAAAAAAACCTGATTTCTGCCAAAGCATTGGATATTAATAATAACTCTAACACACCAGTAGAATTAACTAAACCAGTGCAAAAAACCAATCTGTTAGCCTATAAAAATAACACAGAAACTAAAACCCAAACATCAGGATTATTAAGAATGAGTAATCAAACAGATAAACCTGTAAGATTAGCATTATTATCCAGAAAATCCGCCAATCAAAATAATCTTAAAAAGGATGATCCCATCACTTCAAACCTGCCTGCCCATTGGGATTTTGCACCCCAAGAAGGCAGTGAAAAAGGGTTAATTTTATCCTTACCCCAAGGAAAATTAAACATAGATAAAGGAGATGTATTAGTCGCCTTTGCTGAAGATGGTACAAGACGTTATTGGGGACCTTATATAGTAGGAGAAACACCTTTTCCTCAATGGCATCATCAAAAGAAAGAATGGTTATTAATATTACAACCATAAAATTCAGAAAAATTCAGATCCCTGACTGCTGCGAGAAGTTGCGGATCTTTTTGGTAAATTGGTTATGGGCTAAAGATTGTGATCATCAAGAACCTAATTGTGTTAATGATAGTCATCTATCTTAATGATATTCATTCTCCCGACTCCTGTACGGGGGCCATTCGCCCCTACTGCTTTATATAATTTCATGAGGTTAAATTTGAGTTTTCCCCCCGTTATTGAGGAATGGTTTAATAGCTTAGAGAAGCGTCCAGCCCTAGCTGTAACCGTTTCAAGTCTGTGGATATTGATACTATGGTTCATCGCATTTCTATGGAAATTAGGTACAGTAGGTTTAGTTGATGAAACTGAGCCCCTATTTGCGGAAGCATCGAGACAAATGTTAGTTACTGGTGATTGGATTACACCGTTTTTCAATGGTGTTACACGCTTCGATAAACCAGCTTTAATTTATTGGTGTCAAGCTATTAGTTACGCCATCATTGGTGTGAATGAATGGGCTGCCCGTTTACCATCTGCCTTAGCTGCATTGGCTGTCATGGCTTTAGGATTTTATACAGTTAAATGGCATTTAACCCAGAAAAATCAACTACAACAAATTAGCAACCCATCCCAAACCTATATTATCGCTGGTATTGCATCTGCACTGATAGGAGTCAACCCAGAAATGATCATTTGGGGAAGAACTGGCGTTTCTGATATGTTATTAACAGGCTGTATTGCCTCTGCACTTTTATGTTTTTTCTTGGGATATGCCCAAAATCTTCCTAGTATTAATATTGGAAAAATAAGATTACCAAATCAATGGTATTTAGCCTGTTATGTTCTCATTGCTGGGGCAATTTTAACTAAAGGACCTGTGGGAATTGTGTTACCAGGATTGATTATGATTTCCTTTGCTATATACTTAGGAAAATTCTGGGAATTATGGCGAGAAATGCAGCCAATTTTAGGAATAGGTATTATTTTAATCTTATCAATGCCTTGGTATATCTTAGTTACATTAAGAAATGGTTGGAATTTTATTAATGCTTTTTTTGGATATCATAATATTGAAAGATTTACAGAAGTTGTTAATGGACATTCCGCACCTTGGTATTTTTACTTATTAATAATTCTGTTATTATTTGCCCCCTATTCTATTTATATACCTGGGGCTTTAGCTAATATCAAATTTTGGCAAAGATCCCAATTTTTAACTCAAGAACGTTCGCAACATTTAGGTTTATTTGCGGCTTTTTGGTTTTTAGGTGTGTTCATCTTTTTTACCATTGCTGTTACCAAACTTCCCAGTTATGTCTTACCTTTAATGCCTGCGGCGGGTATTTTGGTAGGATTATTTTACAGTGATCTTTATGGGGAAAATTCGCCCATCAACCCACAAAAATCTTTAAAAATTAGTAGTTGGATAAATGTCGGTTTTGTGACAATTATCTCTGTAGCTTTATTCAATTTAACCAAAATTACAGGACAAGATCCTGCGGCACCTGAGTTATATCAATCTTTACAAAATTCTGGTTTATTAACTTATGGTGGCATAGTTTGGTTATTAACTGCGATCATCATCGCGGTTTTAATTTTAACCTATCATTGGCGATATATCCTTATTATTAATTTAATTGGATTTATGGCTTTTTTAGGTATGGTATTAATGCCTGCAATGTCCTTAATGGACGCACAACGTCAATTACCTTTGCGAGAGTTAGCCACTACTATTGTGCAGGAAAAACAACCCCAGGAGGAGTTAGTTATGGTGGGTTTTAAAAAGCCGACTGTGACTTTCTACACGAGAACAAATGTTAATTATATTAGTTCTAGTCAGGAGTTTTTAGAATATGTGAAAAAACAATCTTCTCCACAGAAGTTAACGGAAAAACCACCAAGTTCGTTGTTGCTATTAGCGGAACAAAAGAAGTTTATGGAAATGAATTTATCACCGGATGATTATAAGAATATAGCTACTAAAGGGGCTTATCATTTAATTCGTGTTCCTTTAAAGGTTGTGAAAAAACCTAAGTCGGATATTTCTGATAGTAGTCAGGAGTTAGAATTACCCGCTATCTTTTGATTTTCATTGATGGAAATTGTTGACTTTTGTAAAGTTGGTTATGGGAGTTTATGAGACATGAAAGAGGTGCAATTTCTTTCTGTGTGGGCTTTTTGTTGTTGTAACGGAATGTAAATTAATCTGTTAAGTTCCGCGCTGTCAGCTATTCTGGTTTATTTTTAGTGATCTGGAAAATTTTTGAGAAAATTTTGGTTTTTGGGGTTGACTTCTTGGAGTTTTTGTTTTATATTATGTTTATTGGCTGAAAACGGCTCACAGAACCTTGAAAATTGAATACTTATTAAAAATGTCACTTTGATGTTTCCGTAGCTCGGTGCAAAAGCACTCTGAAAGCCAGTTGTGATAGCAGGTCAGTAGGTATAGGGTTTTTGATCACCTTTTCCCCGCAAGGGGATGGAAACTAGGAAGTCAAGGATAGCTATACCTTGTTCTAGCTGTACGTTTTTGATCACCTTTTCCCCGCAAGGGGATGGAAACTTAACAACAGGTAAGGCAGGACGTATTTTAACAGCGTTTTTGATCACCTTTTCCCCGCAAGGGGATGGAAACTCTAGCTTCTCATCATACCCTTCCGCTACTCTTGTGGTTTTTGATCACCTTTTCCCCGCAAGGGGATGGAAACAAGTTCAAGCTTTTGGTAAAGGTAGATGCAGCAACAGGTTTTTGATCACCTTTTCCCCGCAAGGGGATGGAAACCTCTCTCGTACCACCACACCATTAACTTGCTTAGAAAGTTTTTGATCACCTTTTCCCCGCAAGGGGATGGAAACTTCGACCGGGCGGCGTACTGGTTTAATTACGTTGTATTCTCGTTTTTGATCACCTTTTCCCCGCAAGGGGATGGAAACCAAGTAACTTTCGCTGCTTGTACTTTAGCGATTGTTTTTGATCACCTTTTCCCCGCAAGGGGATGGAAACTCTGTGAGGCTTGCGCCCCAGTTTGTTAGCCTCCACCGTTTTTGATCACCTTTTCCCCGCAAGGGGATGGAAACCACACACTCAATAAGTCGGTCTGAGTCGGGGTCAATAGTTTTTGATCACCTTTTCCCCGCAAGGGGATGGAAACTGCTTTAAAGGAATATTTGAAATGAAGGCTGTACGTTTTTGATCACCTTTTCCCCGCAAGGGGATGGAAACTTTAATTGATACCGGGTAGCCTCTATTTGATTCTTGGTTTTTGATCACCTTTTCCCCGCAAGGGGATGGAAACTGCTGTTATCATTTAGACCTCAACGAACCGTTCGTTTGTTTTTGATCACCTTTTCCCGCAAGGGGATGGAAACGCCATAAATTCACTACTCTTGATTTGAAAACCAAGAGGTTTTTGATCACCTTTTACCCATAAGGGGATGGAAACAAAGCAGTTATAAAACCCACATTCCGCACCCTCAACTGTCACAGATCAAAAAAGCCATTGAAGTAGTACATAATAACTAAAGGTCACTCAAAAATTAAGAGGCTTAATGAGAATAAATAGCATTAAAAATGAGAGGAAAC
>NZ_JACJPV010000068.1 GCF_014696225.1 Anabaena sp. FACHB-1237
GTTTCCTCTCATTTTTAATGCTATTTATTCTCATTAAGCCTCTTAATTTTTGAGTGACCTTTAGTTATTATGTACTACTTCAATGGCTTTTTTGATCTGTGACAGTTGAGGGTGCGGAATGTGGGTTTAATAACTCTTACAAAAGAAAAAAGCGATCTCCTCACTTCTGATAAAGAAGCTGAATATATCGCTATATCTAAATTACAAAATATATTCATTCACATTAATTAACGCCCAGATAGCAACAAGAAGTAAATGGTTTCCAAACAAACTCGAAGATTTACAACACAACGCGCTAAATTTCTCTGTGAATCGTCAAGTATAAAATACAGTTATTTGCTGTATCCTGTTTTTAACATTATCCCCCATCCCATTAATCTTAAGCCAACAAGTCAGCGCGAGGCTTAAAAGTTTCTATAGTGCGTAATTTTTCATAAAGTTCTTTTTCTTCAGAGGTAAGATTTTTAGGAGTAACTATTAAAATTTCTACTAATTGATCACCTCTTTGGCCATTTTCACTAGGATAACCTTTATTTGCCAATCTAAATCTCTGACCAGAACGCAGGGCCGGAGGAATAGTCATTTTCACTAACCCATCTAATGTTGGCGCTTCTATTTGTCCGCCTAACGTAGCTTCAGTTGGTGTAACTGGAACTTGACAAAGTATATTATTTCCCTCAATTTTAAATAAAGGATGGGGTTCAACGGTTATTTTTAAATATAAATCTCCTCCTCCTATACCCTGATTTCTTAATCTAATAGTTTGACCCGTTACCATACCTGGTGGCATTGTCACTTCTAAGGAACGACCATCTTCTAAGCGTATTCTTTCATTACCACCTTGATAGGCTTTTTCTAAAGGTAACGTCAACCGCGCCTCAATATCTTTGCGAGTGATCCGTGGAGGAGTATTAACAGTATAAGCTACTTTAGTCCGGGTAGTGTTAAAGGGATCCTTGGGTGGGTTATTAGGGGGAGATTTCGGTTTTTGACGGTTACTAACACCAATAACTTGATTAAGAAAACTTTCAAAATCAGAAAATTGACTAGGATCTACATCAGAAGTTGTACGTTCATTGGTGCGGGTATCATTCCACGATTTAGGTTTAGGTGTTTGTCTATTACCAGTGAAACCGTTTTGTTTCCAATAGCGACTAAATTGGTCATATTGCGATCGCCTACTGGGATCAGACAATATTTCATAAGCCTCACCAATAACTTTAAACTTTTCCTCAGATTCTTTATTACCAGGATTGAGATCAGGATGATATTGTCTAGCTAGACGACGATAAACCTTTTTAATTTCTTCGCTAGAAGCATCTTTAGAGACTCCTAATATCTCATAATAATCACGAAAATCTTGCAAATTTTGCATAGGTTGTTATTAAATAAATAGGTGATTGGTGATTGGTGATTAGGGAGTGAAGAAAATAGCAGGATAGGGTATAGAGGGCTTTTTTTAGCTTACACACCTGCTGTGAAAATGATAGCGCAGCCTAGGATAAGGCATATTTCCAGGCTAATAGCTTGCATTTTACTAAAGTAAACTAAATAAAACTAAATAATTACACAAAATCTTCTAGTTATTCAGTAATCTTTAGATGAATTTTGCTATGAGACAGAGGAATTAATTCCCAGTGGGGCTGGTTTTACTTTAAGACTCCTGACTCGGTGACTCCTTTGAATTATAACCAATCATCATCATCATCCCAGTTATCCTGGTAACTAGGACGATTAGTTTTTCGAGGAGAACGACTTTCGTAGTCAGAATTACGACTTGCGCGACTGTCACGAGTTTCTCGCCTATTCTCCCTACTATAATCTCTACCAGAGTCTCTACTAGCACTCCGGCTATAAGCATCTCGATCTCGATTATCCCTGTAAACGTCTCTTTCTGGTTCTTTTTCCCCCATAAATATTTCCCTAATAGCGCCAAACAAGTCTTCGTCTTCATCCTCTGTATAATATTCGCGCACTTCTCGATTTAATTCATACAAGGCATCTTGTAAATCAGAGTATGCTTGATCTATACCCCTATCTGCATCAGCTTGTAAACTTTCTCTTAAATCACGACAAATATTATCAATTCTTTGACGACGGTTACGAGCGAACTGCATTCCCATTTCTAGTGCTACTTCTCGTAATTGTCTTTCTGCTTGTAATATTAACGCCTCAGCACGAGTACGTTTTTCAATGCGTTCTTTCCTTTCTCGATCCACATCGGCGTATTTTTGGGCATCCTGAATCATCCGATTAATTTCTGATTCACTTAAAGTAGATGCACCTTGCACTGTAATACTTTGTTCTCTACCAGTGGTTCGATCTAAAGCGGTAACTTGTAAAATACCATTAGCGTCAATATCAAAAGATACCTGAATTTGCGGAATACCTCTAGGCGCAGGTGGAATGCCATACAGTTTAAATCTCCCTAAAGATTTATTATCGCTGGCCATTTCCCTTTCACCTTGCACTACATGAACTTCTACGCTATTCTGGTTATTTTCCGAAGTAGAAAAAATATCAGAACGACGTACAGGTATAGTAGTATTGCGTGGAATGAGTTTTTTCATTACGCCACCAATGGTTTCCAATCCCACAGATAGTGGTGTAACGTCTAATAATAAGATATCCTTCATTTCCCCAGCGAGAATACTCGCTTGTATAGCCGCCCCTACTGCTACCACTTCATCCGGGTTCACGTTTTCAGTGGGTTCAATACCAATTAAATCCTGTACCAACTGCTTCACCATTGGTATTCTTGTGGAACCGCCGACTAATATCACTTCTTCTATATCCACTGGTGAAAGTCCTGCATCTTTGAGAGCGCGTTTTACTGGTGTTTTCACTCTACTCAATAAATCCACACATAAACCTTCAAATTGGGAACGAGTTAACCTTGTTTCCAGATGTTTTGGTCCATCCTCTGTGGCCGTAATAAAAGGAAGATTAATCTCTGTGACACTTACAGCCGAAAGTTCTATTTTGGCCTTTTCTGCTGCTTCCATTAAACGTTGTAAAGCCTGGCGATCGCGTCTTAAATCCACACCTTCCGCTTCTAAAAACTGTTCCGCTAACCAATCAACTATTTTTCTGTCAAAATCATTACCACCTAATTGCGTATCTCCACTAGTAGCCTTAACCTCAAATACCCCATCACCAACATCTAACAGCGATACATCAAAAGTGCCGCCTCCTAAATCGAATACTAAAATAGTTTGCGTATAACCCCGATCTAAACCATAAGCTAAAGAGGCCGCAGTGGGTTCATTAAGAATACGTAATACTTCTAAGCCTGCTATTCTCCCTGCATCACGGGTAGCCTGTCGTTGAGAATCATTAAAATAAGCTGGTACTGTTAAAACCGCTCCAGTGACAGATTCACCTAAATAACGACTAGCATCATCAGCCAGCTTTTTCAACACCATCGCGGAAATTTCCTCTGGTGCAAAATCCTTATTTAAGCGGGGACAAGCAATATTAATATTACCTCGTTCATCTTTGCGTATGGTATAGGGAACACGCTTAGACTCTGGGCTTAGTTCCGCATACTTACGTCCAATAAATCTTTTAACTGCAAAATACGTATTTTGAGGATTTAACACCGTTTGTCGTCTAGCCATTGCCCCTACTACTCGCTCTCCTTCTTTGCTGAATCCCACAACAGAAGGAGTAGTTCGCATCCCTTCAGCATTGGCAATGACCACCGGCTTGCCACCCTCCATTACGGCGACTACGGAGTTGGTTGTACCCAAGTCTATACCGACTACTTTGCCCATGCTTGACTCTTCTCCTCATAATTTCTGAATATCTTAATATATTTATAGCAGGTGTCAGGTGATAGGTTTGAAAGTCTTTTGATGTCTGACTTTGAGAATACTGTCTTCTGATAATCTGGACACTGCTACATTATGGTTATAACCAATAATTTTTTACTAATCATGATCATTAGACATTTCCAGAAATTAAATATACTGTTTCCAGAACCCGTGTAGAGACGTTCTATAGAACGTCTCTACATTAATTATCGGACAGGTGTATTTACCAGTCATCAATCCTAACAAAATTTAGGACTTACACACAAGTTATCAGGACTTACGCAACTGGCACATTGGTAGGGTACGTCAGACAGTATAAATCATGTAAATAACCAAATTGTTCATATCTGACGCACCCACTCAACAGATTTTTTAGTGTGACACTTGCGTAAGTCCTAGTTATAAAAGAATAAACCACAAATACAGATATTTGGTGTAAGCCTTAAAAATTGATTCGTGATTAATCATAGTCAATTGTCCATTATCAATTATTTCATTCTGCCAGATAGTCTAGCAACAACAGATAATAATTGATCTGTTGTTACTGGTTTGGCTAAATGAATTTGAAACCCTGCTGCTAATGCTTCTTTTTCTTCTGCTTCTCCAGCATAGGCCGTTAAAGCTGCTGCGGGAATTTGTCCCCCTGCTTTTCTATTCAGTTGTCTGATTTGTCGTATTAATGAATAACCGTCTTCCCCAGGTAATCCTACATCAGACAACAGTATATCATATCCTCCAGGATGGGTAATAATTAATGATAAAGCCTCGGAGGCTGATGTGGCTTCTGTTACCTGTATTCCATAGTTTGTGAGTACCGTTTGGAATAGTTGACGGATATCTGGTTCATCATCTACTATCAGCACTCGCAACCCTGCTAAGGATGAATAGGTTTCAGGCGATATAATATCATTTTCCGTAATTACTGGTACTTGATTATTAGCTATATTTGTCACTGCTAAACTATTACACAGAGGTAATCTGATAGTAAAAGTTGATCCTTGTCCTTGACCTGCACTAGTGGCTGTAATTGTACCTCCATGCAATTCTACCAGATGACGGACTATAGATAGTCCTAATCCCAAACCAGGGTTAGATCGCGTTCTACTACCATCTGCTTGACGAAAACGTTGGAAAATATACGGGAGAAAGTCAGCATCAATGCCTATTCCCGTATCTTTAACTTCTATCTCCGCCTCAAAATCACTGTATTGTAATCTGATATCAATTCTCCCACCTACGGGTGTAAATTTAATGGAGTTAGACAGTAAATTCCAGATGACTTGTTGTAAGCGAATGGGATCTCCGATTAAGGTTCTATCATCGGGATCTAAATTTAATTGGATGTGAATGTTTTTAGCATCTGCCGATAATTTCACAACTTCTAATGCTGCTTCAATAACAGGTATAATTTTAACAGTGGCAGCATCTAGTCGCATTTGCCCAGCACTAATGCGAGATACATCTAATAAATCACCAATGAGGACATTTTGCGCTTTAGCACTACGCTCTATGGCTTCTAATGCTTGGTTTGTGGTAACTTGATCCTGTTCTTTTGTCCGTAGTAGTTGTGTCCAACCTAACAGGGAATTAAGAGGATTACGTAATTCATGGGAAAGGATGGATAAAAACTCGTCTTTAGCACGGTTAGCTGTTTCTGCTGCTGTTCTAGCGTATTGCTCCTGGGCTAAAATTTGTTTTTTTTCTGTTTCTAATTGTTTTTGTTGGGTAATATCTTCAATGACTAATAAAATTAGAGAACTATCGCCTATTTGTTCCATCTTTTTGGCACTCAGACGCATAATTTTTCGGCCAATTTGCTCAAATGTATGCTCTACCTCTAACCCTTGAAATTCTGTATGCATGGGTAAAATGTCTTCTAAGAGCGATCGCAATTCGGGAATATCCCATTGTCCATTACCAATTTCATAAACTAAATGGTTTTCTGTATCTTCTCGCACTACTTGAAATGTGTCATAGAAAAATTTATTAGCCGTAACTACTCTTAAATTTACGTCTAAAACTACTAAAGATTCTCGTACAGTAGAAACTATTGCTTCTGCATAATCACGGGATAATCGTAATTCTTCAGCAGTACGTTTCAAGGCATCAATATCAACTAAAACTACTACAGCCCCATCAATTTTATTATCTATAGTTCTATAAGGTCTAATACGCAAATCATACCAATGACCATCTTCATCTTGTACTTCCTGCGTCTTGAGGTTTAGGGTACTAATGACTTCTAAAATTTGGGTCTCTAAATCTGGAATATTTAACTTATGTTTAATATCACCTAAAGGTCGTCCTACATCGCTAGGAATAAGATGAAAAATTGATCCAGCTACGGGAGTAAAACGGCGTATTTGTAAATCACCACCTAACATAAGAATGGCAATATTAATACTACTCAAAAGATTTTGCAAGTCATTACTTACCTGAGTTGCTTCAATATTGCGTCGCTGCAATTCTTCATTAATCGTATTTAATTCTTCATTAGTGGCTTGAATCTCTTCCTTGGCTGTTTCTAACTCCTCATTGGTACTTTGTAATTCTTCATTACTAGATAGTATTTCTTCATTGGCTGCTCTTAAATCTTGATTACTAGCTTGTTGTTCTTCAATAATTGATTGTAGATAATCCTTAGTAGTAGCTAATTCCTGTTGTAACACAACAATTTCTTGCTCATAACTACTGGTTGTTTCTTGATTCAACGGAACTTTATTACTACTAACAGCGATCGAACTAACTTTAGGCTGTGTATCTTGAAACAGAATTAATAAAAACTCCTCTCCTGTACCAGTAGGTTGAAAAGGAGTAATACTAATATTTACTAACCTAATTTGGTTATCCTCTTTAATTTGTATTCCTTCTTTTTTTACAGATGTTCGTTGCTTTTTGGCTTGATGAATAGCACTACGTAAATCTATACGTAATTCTTCCTTAGCCATTTTCAACAAATTAAAACTAGGTCTACCTGGAGCAGGTTGTAAATAGCCGCTAGTTTGTCCGCGAAACTGTAATATTTCCAAATCATTATCAATAATGACACCTACAGGCGAGAATTGACTTAACACAATTCTATCAGCCTCTTTCTGTATTTCCACATCATTCCAAGAACTCTGATTTTCTAGCAATTGTGACGTTGCTGATTCTACAGGATAATTGCTAGATATGAGATCAATAGTCAATCGTGTAGATGTCATTTTGCGAGCATATATCTTGTACTTTTTATCCACTAAAGTGAATAAGTCAGAAAATTCCCCCACTGTTTCTGATGTTCCTAACATCAAAAAACCTGTAGATATCAATCCATAATGAAAAATGGGGACGACTTTTTTCTGTACTGCTGCTCCCAAATAAATCAAAACATTACGACAACTAATCAAGTCTAAACGCGAAAATGGCGGATCACTAATCAGATTTTGTCGTGCAAAAACACAGAGTTCTCGCACTGACTTACTAATTTGATAACCGTTTTCTACCTGCACGAAAAAACGTTGTAATCTTTCAGGTGGAATTTCTGCCACTTGATTAGGTTTATAGATACCAATTCTAGCCTTTTCTATGGCCACTTCATTAATATCTGTCGCAAAAATCTGGATTGGTATATTCAAGCCCTTATTTGTTAAAAATTCTAACAAGCAGATTGCTATAGAATAAGCTTCTTCACCTGTGGAACATCCTGCTACCCAAATGCGAATAGTATTATCAGATTTACGCTTATTAGTAATGACAGGAAATACTTTAGTTTTTAACGCTTCAAATGCTTCTGGATCCCGGAAAAAACTGGTAACGGTAATTAACACATCTTGATATAAAGCGGTAATTTCTGTGGGTTTATCCTGAAGATAACGCACATAATCTTGTAAATTATCCAGTCTATATAACATCATGCGGCGTTGAATACGACGTTTGAGGGTATTTTGTTTATAGTGGTTAAAGTCAACACCCGTAGCCGCCCGTAATAGACTAAAAATCTTTAAAAGAGCATCAGTTTCTTCTGGCATAATTTCAGTCGTTTTGACTGTTATGGGATGATTAATATAGGGATGAGTGCTAATATATGCGAGTTTTTCCGCAATTTGTTGGGGACTGAGGATAAAGTCCACATAACCAGAAGCTACAGCAGTATTAGGCATACCACTAACTTTAGCTGATTCTTCTGATTGGGCAAAAGTAATACCTCCAGCAGCTTTAATACTTTCTAAACCTCTTGTTCCATCACCATCACCACCTGACAATATCACGCCAATGGCTTTATTGCCTAAATTCTCTGCTAAGGAAATAAAGAAACTATCAACCGTCATAGGAATACCATAGGTTTTCTCCAGGGGTTTAAGTCTGAGTACCCCTTGAGTAATGGTCATAGTGGTATTAGGCGGAATTATATAGATATTGTTTGGTTCCACGGACATATCATGTCCTGCTTCCACTACAGGCATTTGAGTTGTGCGAGATAGAATTTCTGCCAACATACTTTTTGCTTGGGGGTTGATATGTTGAACCAGTACGAATCCCATACCCGTATCTGTGGGTAAATGGCTTAATAATTGAGTAAAAGCCTCTAAACCGCCCGCAGAAGCTCCAATACCGACAATGGGAAATAATTCTTGATGATTTTTTTGATAATCTGTTTGTTGTGACGATGGCTTAGTGGTAGAGTCATTACCTAGACTTTTTCTAGAAGACCGCTTAGAGTTCATATTATGCAACCGTTTCAATTTCCGGATCTTAAATTTTGAGTTATGTAGGATTTATATAATTTATATAATTTATATAATTTATATAAGTTTAACGTTATAAAACTACTCTAGCAAAATATAAGTTTGATAATGTATGTGCTTGCAATAGATATATAGATATAATGTAATTTGCAAACAATGAATGACTTACGCAAGATACTGTTAATTAGCCATCTAATTAGCCATCAAACTCTGATTTTTGCTTATAATTCATGAATTACCCCTATTTCGGTGACATTTTGTATCAATCATGGTAAAATACAATCATCTGCAACTAGCTATTTTTGGCTATTGCTTCATTGATTTTCATGAAGAATAGGAGAGGATGGCCATGTTAATCATTTTAACCGATAATCAAGTATTTAATCCAGAAAAAGTGTGTCAGTCTTGTTTAATGGCTAATAGTAACGGACAACCGCGTTGGGGAGGTGGTCAATTACGTTGTGGTCAACTGGTGCAACAATGTCAGGAAAATCAGCCACAACAATACCAGTGTATGATGGGTTTTAGGTTAGCAAATATATAATAGCTATAATAGCTATCATCCGTCAGCTATCAGCACTCCACATTCAAAAGTAAGGTTAATTAACAGTAACTAAAAAGCTAACAATTCCTAACAATTACCTACGAAATTATTATCATAATAGACCTGTCTGATAATTACAGGACTTACGCAACTGGCACATTGGTAGGGTGTGGTTTGACTAGTTCACCAACTACCTCAGACAGTATAAATCATGTAAATAACCAAATTGTTAACCATATCTGACGCACCCAACAACAGATTTTTGGCGTTGCTGAATTGGGGATGGTGATAATTTTTGATACAGATTAACTAATGTTATCTGAAATAACTGTTACAATCTAAAAAAACTAGAGGAGAAACATAATGACCTGGCGCGGATCTACAACTGCTAAAGACCGTTTTTTTGCTTGTTTACCCTATTTGTTACCTTTAATAGAGGTATTTCACTTTGGTCAGTTTTTGAT
Organism: Anabaena sp. FACHB-1237; assembly: GCF_014696225.1. Lineage (GTDB taxonomy): Bacteria > Cyanobacteriota > Cyanobacteriia > Cyanobacteriales > Nostocaceae > FACHB-1237. The sequence goes on from NZ_JACJPV010000068.1 coordinate 9,548, forward strand.
CAATGATTTTCCTTTATTGGGCATAATATTTATGCCTCTTTTGCCTTTGTGGAAAATATATTACGGTGTCCGCTATGCAGGATTAATTATTTTCTTGGCTTTATGGATGTTAGTAGTTAGAAATGAGCAACTTAGTCACTTCATTCGTTTCAATACTATGCAGGCTATCATTTTAGATATTGCCATATTTTTATGCGACATATTGATTAGTATTGTCAAATTAGTTCCTGGTAGTGATTTTGCCATAGAAACTTTGTATACAACCGTTTTCTTAGGTATTGTGGGTGCTGTTGGTTATTGCGTATTTCAGTGTGTGAGGGGTAAATACGCGGAGATTCCTGCTATTTCTGATGCTGTGTATATGCAAGTACGTTAATTAAGCAGTCAGCAGTCAGGATAAAGAATTTTGACTTCACAAAGTGCGCTACACACCCTAAAGCATTTGATAAGCTAATGTGCAGCACTCACTGTATAATTAAAAAACCTGAAGTTACAGTAGCACAAGCATCTTGCTTGTATTAATTATTCAAGTTAAAGGCACAACAGCTTAACATTATCTACTTAGTCTTCTAGGGTGTGTCAGATATTACAAGTCTGTTGATTAATACTATAAATGTAACAGGCACGATGCCCGTGTTACAAGGGTTTTATCATTAACATCTGTACCTCATCATAACGGAAACTGCTGTATATTCCATAACATTCGTAGTGGTATTTGATATTAAGGAAGGCGATCGCATTACAGCAAGTTTAAGAGAAAAAAGTCCATCATTTTCAGAAATCATGGGGTTATTAACTTTGCTGCTTCCCTTGCGGGAAACTTTAATAAAAATAAAGCATAATTAACCATTAACCATACAACAGAAAAAACACCATGAACAAACAACCCATCCGCATCGGAGTCCTTGGTTTTGGTGGACTTGGCCAAGCAGCCGCTAAACTGCTATCTAGCAAACGTGAAATGATTCTCGTTGCAGCAGCAGATCAAAAAGGTTACGCCTACTCCACTGAAGGTTTAAACAGCGACGCTTGTATTACCACCTATCAACAACAGGGTACTGTAGGTTATTTAGAACCCTGGGGTAGTTTAAACAATAATAGCATTCAACAGTTAATTTCTGCTACAGGCGATGCTGTAGATGGTTATTTCCTAGCCTTACCTAACCTTCCTAACGATTTTATCCCCAATGTCGTTAAACAATTCATCCAAGCAGGTTGGCAAGGGGTTCTTGTGGATGCCATTAAACGCACCAGTGCAGTAGAACAACTTCTGGCCATGAAAGATGAACTACAAGCTGCCGGTATTACCTACATGACTGGTTGTGGCGCAACTCCTGGACTATTAACCGCCGCCGCCGCTTTAGCAGCACAAAGTTATGCTGAAATTCACAATGTAGTGATTACTTTTGGTGTGGGTATTGGTAATTGGGAAGCATACCGCGCCACCGTTCGGGAAGATATCGGACATATACCAGGTTATAGTGTAGAAACAGCCAGAGCTATGAGTGATGCAGAAGTAGAGGCATTATTAGATCAAACTAATGGTGTACTCACTTTAGAAAACATGGAACACGCTGATGATGTGATGTTAGAAATTGCCGGTATTTGTTCACGGGATAGAGTCACGGTGGGAGGTGTAGTAGATACTCGCAACCCTAAAAAACCTTTAAGTACCAACGTCAAAATTACTGGACGTACTTTTGAAGGTAAAATCTCCACCCATACCTTCACATTAGGTGATGAAACTTCCATGGCCGCTAATGTTTGTGGTCCAGCCTTTGGTTATCTTAAAGCAGGAGAAGAATTGCATCAAAGAGGCATTTCCGGGTTATTTACTGCTGCGGAAATTATGCCTAAGTTTGTACAATAGATATCTGTTGATAATTAATGTAGAGATGTTCTATAGAACGTCTCTACAAGGTTGAGTTGAACAAAGTGAAACCCAAAAAAACCTTGTAACCTAACTTCGGCACTGAAACATTCAAATCTTCTACTACTATTGTTGCGTGGTTTTTGCATAAGTAAGTAGTGATTTTATTTTGATGTATTGAAAAAGCATCAACCCAACTTGTCAAATACTTTAAACATTGGTAAATACATCGCTAACAAAATTGTCCCTACCATACCTCCTAATACCACAATCATTAAAGGTTCCAAAATACTAGTTAATGCTTTTACAGTTTCTTCCACTTCATTTTCATAGAAATCAGCCACCTTCATTAACATTGTATCTAATTCTCCTGTTTCTTCCCCAATACTCATCATTTGAATAGCCATAGTCGGGAAAACCTTGCTTTTTTGTAAAGCCAAACTAATCATTCCCCCTTCTTGTACCTCTTTCCGAGCATTATTAATAGAATTAGCAATAATTTGATTTCCTGATGTATCTCGCACAATTTCTAAACAAGTTAAAATTGGTACACCAGAATGGGTTAAAGAACCAAAGGTTCTGGTAAATCTAGCTACAGAAGACTTTTGAATTAAATCGCCAAATAAGGGAAGTTTTAGAGCTATTGCATCAATACTTAGTTTCCCCAGAGGAGTTTTATAATAGGCCTGAAAAGCCACATTAGCAGCAAACAACATCCCAATAATTACTAATGACCAAAAACTACGCAATATTTCACTAAACTTCATCAAAAATAGGGTAAGTGCTGGTAATTCTGCCCCAAGATCCTGAAAGATTTTGGCAAAAATAGGAATCAGAAAAACTGTCATCCCTAAGAAAATTGCTGTTGCTAAAAAACACACAACGACAGGATAGGACATCGCTGATTTAATTTTGTTTTGTAATCGTGCTGTATCTTCTAATAATTTAGCTAGACGATTTAATACATCATCTAACACCCCACCAATTTCTCCAGCTTGAACCATACATACATACAAACTATCAAAACAATCAGGATGTTTTCGCATAGCATCAGATAGGTTAATTCCTGATTGTACATCATCAGAAATTTGTAGTAATGCTTTTTTCAGTTTAGGATTAGTACATTGATCCGCGAGAACACCTAAACCCCTAACTATTGTCACACCAGCATTTACTAACACAGCTAATTGACGAGAAAAAATCGCTTTATCTTTTACAGATACCTTGACTATCACATCTTGCAATTTGCTAATATCTAGCACAGAAGCAAGGCTTTTAAATTCTTTAATATCTTTAACCAGAAAACCCTTCTTTCTCAGAGTGACGCGAGCATCTGATATAGAATCAGCTGTGACTTTTTCTTTTCTCGTTTTTCCTTGGGAGTCACGAATTTCAGCAACAAACGTAGGCATAATTTTAATTGATAATTGGTGATTAATTGGTGATCAACAGAATAACTATTTAACTTTATTGCCAACGGTAGCAGTAGAACCAATTAAACGTTCCAGTTCATCTGGTTTAGAAGTTTTAGATATTGCTGCTTCAAAAGAAATAGATCCCACTTTGTAAAGGTCAGCTAAAACTTTTTCTAAAGTTTGCATTCCTAATTTACCACCCGTTTGAATTGCAGAGTAAATTTGGGCTGTTTTACCTTCCCGAATTAGGTTAGAAATAGCAGGTGTAACTATCATAATTTCTTGCGCCATTACCCGTCCATATTCGCCAGGTTTAGGGTCTTTTTTAGGTACTAATGTTTGACTAAATACGGCTACTAAAGAGTTGGATAATTGTACTCGTACTTGAGTTTGTTTTTCTGATGGGAAAACGTCAATAATCCGGTCAACGGTTTGAGATGCAGAACTGGTGTGTAATGTTCCAAATACTAAGTGACCTGTTTCTGCTGCGGAAATTGCCAAGGCAATTGTTTCTAAGTCCCGCATTTCGCCAACTAGAATAATATCTGGATCTTCCCGTAATGCTGCTTTTAAGGCATTAGCAAAACTCTTGGTATCTTCTCCTAATTGTCTTTGGTGAACCAAACTTTTAATAGGTTCATACATGAACTCTATGGGATCTTCTATGGTTAAAATATGTTCTGCTCTGGTATGATTAATTAAGTCAATCATTGCGGCCAGAGTGGTGGTTTTTCCTGAACCTGTTGGACCTGTTACTAGAATTAGTCCTCTCGGTTTTTCTGACATTTCTCGGACAATATCTGGTAAACCTAATTTTTGGAAGTTAGGAATTTTAGAACTTAAGGCTCGTAAACAAGCAGCATAAGTACCACGTTCTTTGTAGACGTTTACCCGAAATCTCGCTAGTCCTTTAACACCATAGGAACAGTCTAATTCCCAAGTTTGTTCTAAGGTTTTACGCTGGGTATTATTGAGCATACTAAAGATCAATTTTTGACATTCATCTGCTGTGAGTACATGATCACCAATGGGAGTTAGATGTCCACTAATACGAAAATAGGGAGGTAAACCGGCGGATAAGTGTAAATCTGATCCCCCCATTTGAATCAGCTGTTCCATTAAGTCTTCAATCATCATGGTCATGTTTTTTCCTCTCTTTGAAAATTTATATAGCAGGAGTCAGGACAGTGTTGTATCTAGGGCATAGGCCAATAATCATATAAAGCAGTCTGATACTTTTAACCGAGACATTCCCTGACATCTGAGATATCGTGAAGGTCCAGTACAACATTACCAACTGAGTTGATAAAGGTGGTATCCCACATTGCCTTGAGGAAAATCCCCAAAGCTCCATTA
>NZ_JACJPV010000069.1 GCF_014696225.1 Anabaena sp. FACHB-1237
CTGAGTCTTTCCATTGCTAGTCTTAGCTTGTATCTAAGTCGTTTGAATTTGTGTCCAATACTTAGATCATGTTTTGATTTAAGTTTATCAAGATGTGAGCAAAGTTTGGCTATTTTGCTGAAATCTCTAAATAATCCCTCACAATTACAGTAAAGTCCTCAGCAACATTAGTCCAGTCTCTAGGTTGAAAGTCTTCATATATTTTGTTGACCATTTGTGCTAGTTCTGGGCGATGTTCGTGACACCATTGCAATCTTTCAATAAAAGCATCTGGACTGCGAATAGGCAATATCCAGCCAGTTTCATTTTCTACTATGATATCCGGGGCTGAACAGTTGGTGGTAGAGATAATTGGTAAACCTGCCACTTGTGCTTGGGATAGCACTACCGCGTAACCATCTTCTATGGTAGTAAATATGAATATATCCGCTGATCCATAGTATTGAGGCAGTTCTGACTGCGGTTGTTTAGGAATAAATTCAATATATTGACTATTGGTTTTATATAAAAAATTTGCATCATCTCCTATTGCACCAACAAATGTAAATTGGAAGTCAGAACCACTATTTTTAGCAATTTCCACCAAATCAATCGCGCCTTTTCGCAAGGAGAAAGTACCAACCAGTAACACTTTTAACGGTTCTCCAGATAAAATTCTTTGACACCGAGCTAAAATTATATTTTCCTGGGGACGAAACAAGCTCAACTGAGCACCAAGGGGAAGGAGTCTTAATTTTTTTGGGTCAATACCTTTCTGAATAAAAGATGATCGGGCAAATGTGGAAAGCACAATGACTATATCTGCTAATTGATATTCTCTTTCTTCTCTGGCTATAATCCAATCACTGGGTTTATCTATTTTTAATCCGGCTCTTATTTCTTCGTCGTTGAGAATTTGAAATTGAGTTCTGATATGGGATGAACCTCTCACTAATATTTTTAAAACTGGTTTATCTGCAAGTTTTTGAAAAATTTCCTCGGCAATACCACTAAATACATATATTACATCAAAATTATCTTGTATTAATTTATGACTTGCCCAATATGAAAAACTAGCATGAAAAAAAGGCTCAAAATCAAAGGTTAAGTTTAATTTACTAAAAATGAGTTCAATTTGAGCTAAGATGCGGATTACAACACCATGTATAAGCAAAGATTTCACTGACTGCGAAGGAATACCAAATTTTTCAACAATATATTTAGGATAATTAGTAAATAAAGTTACTTCATGCCCTTGCTTTATTAGTTCTCGTACTAAATCAAAGGCATGAAATCGACCATGGACAACAACGGCTATTTTTAGTGGTATCATAAATAGATTATGCCTCTTAGGCACTTGTTATGCTAAACTGAGAAGTTGAGAGAAAGTTCCCTAAATAGACAGGATGGTTTTTAGTCTATCTTTATAAGTATGATGTCCTTGAGTAATTAGCAAATGGGCATTTTGGGCTAACCTTTGCCGTTCTTGGTCGTGATTTAAGAGCCAATGGGTTTTTTCTAACATTTCTGAGATGGTATTAAAATAAACAACCGCTTCACCTTCTTGACCAAAAATTTCTCGATGTTCTTGAGTATCTTCAGTCAACATACATGAACCAATGGCCGGAACTTCAAAGGTTCTCATGCAGTTACCATCACGATTGGCTCTTCTGACTAAACATAAAGATATCTTACCACGACCAATAACTGATCTTAAAGTAGCAACATCTGCTTGACCTTGAGTATGGGCTTTAGTTTCTGGGTATTTTTCCCAATAACTGCCATATAGGGCTAAATTGATGCCCGATTTTATTAAAGCACTCATATAAGGAACGCGATCGCGGTCTGCCCCTCCTGCAAAAACAACATCGGGAACGGTTGCATCTAGGTTGATGTTAGATGGATCTTCGGGATAGAATAATTCATCATCATAACCAAAGGGTAGATATTTTACTCTCGGACAACCTGCGTTCAGCAGGTCTTGTATATTAGCACGACGGGGAGAAAAAACAACATCGTAATCAGGTAAGGCTTTTAAAAACCAGGGTGCATAGTGAGCGCGGTTAAAAGGATCATCGGTGAGGAAGTTGAACCGTTTAATTCCCATTTGACCAATTTGTTGTAAGGCTAAATGGTTAATAGCAGCTATTCCTGTGGTTAATAGCCATTGTGGTTGAACGTTGACACATTCTTTAACTATATCAAGGCTAAATGTATTTAGCCTTGATGGATATCTACCTCGTAGATGCCAATTAATGGTTTTTAGCCATTTAGGCGCTTCATAGGCTAGACGATTATGGTATAAGACTGGATCTAGATTTAATTTAAAGGCTGCTTTTAGAAAAGCATCACCGATATTAGTTCCTCCAGAACCACCAACGACAATTAAACTCATGTTAGAAATAAACAAATAAAATTTAAATTTAGTTAATCGGTTTTATTGCTTCAATATATACTGAAGGGACACCTTCTTTTGTAAACTCTACTTGCTTAATTTCTGGAATATTTGAACTCACGGCATAAGAAGACTCACAAATATCAATAAAACCAGCATCAGATATAATTTTCTTTAAAGAAAACGAATCATACATATATTTATGTTGGTGAGGATATCCTTGAATTAAATTCAAAATTTTTTCTAAAAAATTTCGGTCTGCTGAATATGTTCCTTCTTGATGCAAATTTAGGGAATATAAAAGTTCATTGGAAGCATCTTGCTCTCCAGTTTCATATCTATGAATATAATTTTTAGATAATTTATATAAATCTGGAACAACTATCCTAATGACTCCATTAGGTTTAATTACACGATATGCTTCTTGAATAAAAAGTTTAGCCGTTACCAAAGTTAAGTGTTCAAAAACGTGGGAGGCATAAACAACATCAACACTAGCAGAGGTAAATCTCCAGCGTTTATTTAAGTCCATGTAGATAGCATTGCTTGAAATGTAAGAGGTTCGATTATAAAGTTTTGTAAGTATAAAACTTTATAATTGCATTTTCTGCAACAAGCTATTAAGAGAGCAATCAGTGTTGATCCAATTATCTGGCCTAGTTTGACCACAACCCAAATTTAAGAGGGTTCTTTTATTATTAGCTATCGTCTTCATTGATATAATCTCCCTATTATTTATTGGATTTAAAAGATTATTTAATTTTCCTTGTCAGCAAAAACTAATCTAGTAATCAGTTGCTTAATGGAGCAACTTGTTTGCTCGAAAACATAGATTTAGACAAGGAAAATAATATTCCTCGTAATTGATCAAATAGTTTGATTGGCAGAATCAAGCCTATTGCACAAACAATAATGTATAGACAGTAAAGTTTAATTATTCTTAACCATCCCAGTTCTATTTTAAGAAATGTATTTTTAGGATGAATACCAAGACAGATACCCAGGGAATAGTTCCAGGACTGAACACGACGATATTCAATTATCCAAAAGGGGTAGGTAAATAGATATAATTGCAGAAAAATAGATTCTATGATTCTATCGCGGTTAAATTTATCAAGATAGGGAGAAATTGCATCTGCTACCACTTGGCCAATTAACACCATTGGTAATTTTCTCTCGACTATTGGGCAAGGATTCAATACGGGTATTTTAGCATAACTATCAACACTTTCACCGGGGATATAAATATCCTTTTTCACTGCTGACATTTTCAGTTCTAAGAGAGAAGAACCACTGGCTATAATTTTAGAAACTACATACATTTGGTACATTTCTGAACCATCCCACTTATCTGTATAACATTCCTGTGCTTTGACTCTATCAATAATTACACCTGTGACAAAAGCAACATTTCTAAAGTGAGTAGCAGCAGTTTCTACTCCAGAATCAAATAACTTTGATTGACGAAGACGTTGATTCTTTTGTCCAGTTTGCCAGTCTTCATAGTTAGTAATAATGACTCCCGGTAAATCATATTTTTGAACTTCTTGAAATATTTCTTCCAGAGTAGTAGAGGAAGCTAGACAATCATCATTACCATGTAGAAAGCAGTATGTACCTTGGGCTAAAGCAATGCTACCGCGTATGTTGCCATCATATCTCAGATTTTTCTCCTGTCTTTTATAAACGAAAGATAATCCTGAGTTTTGTAAATATGCAATTAATTCCTGCTCACGACCATCATTAGATTGGTCATCAGAAATACACACTTCAAAATTCTTGAATGTCTGCTGTGCTAGAACTTTACAGGCTTCAATCAAAAATGAAGTGCGATTATATTGAGGAATACAAATAGAAAAAAACGGGTTTTGTCTATACTGATTTCTAATTTCCATGTTTAACTCCAACTAACATATCTGAACCGATTTCTAAAATCATATCTAATGGTTTACCACCTTTAATAAAATCAGTTAATCTCCAAATTGTATATCCAAAATCTATCAAGACTCTTTGCGAGTCACCAACTTTACCTCCAGGTTTTCTAGCTTCTGCCCAATCACAAAACTCAAATAAGATAATAGGAGCATTGGGTGAATTTAACAACTTTTCAGCACCTTGAAATACAGATGCTTCATATCCTTCTACATCAATTTTCATGAAATCAACTTTATCTATTTTTTCATCCTCAAGGATACTATCTATAGTTTTGGTTTTTACCTCAATAGGGTAATTATCAAATTGTCGACTAAGAGAACCCATGACTTGCCTAAAATAAATCTAGCTAATCTATATTTTCCCCGAAATTTAGGTAAAAAGCGAAATATAGGGGCAATGATCCTTAGCTTAACCTTTGTTGTATAATTCATAATAGTTCAAGTTGATTTTTAACCACTTCAAATTGAGTTTCATAATTCCACTCATTTAAAATCCTCTGTCTACCCCGTTCCCCCATTGCTTTCATTTCCAAAGGATGTTCCAAATACCAGCGTAACACATCAGCAATACTATTAGGATCTTCAGGATTACAGGCCAATCCATAACCTGGTTCAACATACATTTGTTTCCAGTCGGGTAAATCTGACACTACCAAGGGTAAACCACAAGCTAGGTAGTCAAAGGGTTTATTGGAAGCACCTGTCATTGAAATTAAATTAACATCTTGGCTGGTAACTGGCATAAAAGCAAGACCTATATCACTTTGTTGACACCATTTCAATAACTGTTTTCTGGGCATTGGCTCAATTACTTCTAATCTATCACTTATACCCAATTCACTAGCAACTTCTCTGAGTTTATTTACATATCCTTTATGTCCTATTGTTTCATAGCCAATTACTCTTAACTTGACTATTTTTGGGAGAGTAGAAAGTGCATTTATCACTGTTAGTGGCAACCTCTGGGGTACAACTGAGCCATGATAAAGTACCCAAATATTATTATTTTCTTGATAAAGTGAGCGTTGAGAAACTATTTCTTCTTGAGCCGGACAATTCCAAACACAAATAGAATTTTGAGTATTCTTAACTTCTTTGTCAAATAAATCGGCTCTTTGTTGATTAGGTAGAATACACAATTTGGCACTATTTGCTAATTTTTCTCTTGCTTGTAAACACCAACTGATAAATGAACTTTCAGCTTTTGTGTTTGGTGAATCATGTTCGTGATAAATAACTTTTACACCCGGGAAAAAAGTTAATATTAAAGCTATCGGACAAACTAATAAATCCGAAGCATATACCCATTGAGGTTGCCAACGTAATACCCATATTAATACCCAAAGACAATATCTCATGTAATGTAACTTTTGCCGCCAACCAGGACGACAAAAGGGTATTTGATAGACAGTAATATGAGGATCAGGTGGAAACCTTAAAGTGTCTGCTCCTGATGCTCCTGTCCCTAAAAATAGTACCTCCCAATCGGCTTGAGCTAAAATCCGGGAACTATGTTCTAAAGGAGGATAACCTGCGGGGTTTGTATATTGGATATATAAGATGCGATTTTTTGATTTAATCATTTTTATTTTTGTGCAATTACCCAAACCACATAGGAATAAGATTTACGATCATACATGGCTAATTTATGTAAGGGATGCCAAAGTGCGTTGGGAACTGGTTTATGAATAAGTCCTAAACCTCCAAGAATAGGCATAAATGGATTACCCCAACCATCGGCTCCGATTACTTTCGAGAATTTTTGACAATTTGAGATTTCATAATTAGCGATCGCTTTCAAGCAAGATAAACACAGTATATCTCAATTGCCGCTATCCTAGAGTTTCAGATCCCCGACTTCTTAGAGAAGTCGGGGATCTTATGTTCTTATTTTATTTATAGAGTGAAGGCTAAAGAATTTCCCCAATGACTAATTTGAGATTTCATAAATTAGCGATCGCTTTCAAGACAAACAAAGTATATCTCAATTACCGCCACCCAGGATGGTAAGAAGGTACTTGATAGACAGTAATATGAGGATGAGGTGGAAAAGTATATTTTTTTGAAAGTTTCTTAACTGTCCCAGTTACAGTTAACATTTAACTCACCTAAAGATTTTACTTCCGTTTCTCCTCCTGGGAGATGATATATACATTGATCATTTACTTTCGTCAGAATATAACCGGAGCTACACAGTTGATTATGAATTTCAATACATTTATCAATCCCACATATCATTGGATGATACTCTAACGCAATAAACTCAATTAACTTTTGCTCAACTACATTTTTACCACCTCCAAAAACTAAATATTCTGCACCTTCACAATCTACCTTCAATAAACGAACACGATTTATTGAATTTTGCCAAAAGAATTCATCTAAAGTAATAGCAGGTACAGTTTCTTTAATAGAACCAATTTTCCAGTGACGAAATAGACTACTGGCTCCTGTATTTGTGGAAGGTCTGAGAAACAGTTCAACCTCCCCTGCTTGATTTGAGATTGCTAAACGATATAGTTCAATAGCATTAGAATTATTAATTTTGACATTTTCGGCAATAATAGACTGTAATCGGATCTGAGGTTCGATACAGTAAACTTTGCCATCGTGAACTAAAGATGAAGCAATTACTGAAAAATAGCCTTCATTTCCGCCAATATCAACGAAGATATCAGAAGGTCGTAGAAGTGATTCTAGCAATTTTGTCATCTGAGATTCATAAATACCTTCAGACAATAATGTGAAACCAAATACGGAAACTGGATCTGCGTAAAATGTATAGCCAGAATCAGTTTTAATATGTTTTCGTTTAACTTGTAAAACCTGTTTAACCAGATTACCTAGTTGAGCAGGACGAATGGACAGTAAAGTCTGATAGTATTTAGTGCTGTAGTTCATTTTTTTGTTGTACTTTATTTATAGATTGATTGTTTTAAAACAGGATATTGCTATAGAGAATATTCATTTTCTCAGCTACTAATTTCATCATTTGCGGGGGACTAATTCCCCTTTTTAGCTGATCTAACTTATCCCTATGCCGACAAAGCTGCTCTAATTCATCAGCCCAGGCCTTAATAGAACTGGCTTCAACCAGTATACCATTAACATGATCCTGCACTAATTCCGCAATTCCGCCTAGATTTGACCCGATAACAGGAATAGCTGCGGCAAAAGCCTCTAAAACTACCATTGGTCCAGTTTCTAACCATTGGGAAGGAACAGCTAGTAGGTCATATTCTTTCATGGTTTGGACTACTTGTGCAGCAGATACGGGAGGTTTAAAATTAATTCTCGGATCACTTTGAACTAAATTTTGAATTTGCTTTTCATAAGAGTTAGTTGAGCTAGATTGAGAAATTCCATAAATGTCTAAGGTAGCATGAAGTTGGGGCTTGGATAGCAAGGACTGAATGAGAATTTCAACTCCTTTAGTTGGGTCAAGACGACCAAAATATACTAACCGTAAAGGTTGATTATTTGTATGATTAGAAGACTCAACAAAATCCTCTGAAATGTCTTGACATAAGCCTTGACGAATGACTGTAATTTTTTCATCAGGAATTTGATTAATAATCAGAATATCTTTGACCCAATTACATACTGCTATGATATGGTCAACTTCTCCCATGAGGGATTGAAAAGCTTGAGAACGACAATTAACTAATTCTCGCATTTGTAATGCTGTCCAAATCCCACCACTCAGATTCGCTTTAGATAGTGTTTGTCCAATTATGGGGGGTAAGTTGGCAACAATTTGAGCAATATTTTGATTAATTGCCAATGCTTGTAGGGTGCAAGCTGTACATTTATTTAATTCTATTTGTCCATTACAAACTTGATTTCCCCATTGTAATAATGTTCCCCGTTGACAGCTAACGGTGGGGGTGTGATAGGTAAAGATTACGGGAATTCCCCTCGATTTAGCTAGTCTGACTATGCGTAAGGAAACACCACGAGTGAAAGCATGGAGATGAATTAAATCGGGTTTTTCTTCGTCGAGAATTTTACCAAATTCTATAGAGCCAAGTTGATCTCCTTCTCCATAGATTTCTTTTAAATGTTTGACTTGCGAGGAGATAGCAAAGCGTCTAATTTGGATTTGGTTGTAGGTGTAGGATTGGTTTTTTGCGGCTGGGGCAGCTATGATATTGGTGATATTTTGTTTTGTTAGTTCTCTTGCTAATGCTTCTACATAAATTTCTGTTCCACCCATAGGATCTGGATAAAAGCAGAAGGGCAGGTGGATGATTTTCATATTAAATAAATTTATTTTATTTATTTTATCATGGAAGTTTTGTTACTATTTTCAACTCAGATGAGTTTAACAACACTTTTTTAAGTTTGTCAAGAGTAAGGTATTTGACTATTAAATCCGTAGAGGAATAATTTATGGATTTGAGGCTATATTCAAACTTACAAATACCTGCTATTAATGGTGGTTGATTCAGGAAAATTCTGTAGAATAACTTGTCTGTTTTCATTTAGCTATTCATGGTCTTTTAACCATTTTTCTAAATCATTCATCCCTTGAAAGTCCAATAAAGCTTCTCCTAAAGATTCTAATTCAGGAATAGAAAGCGATCGCACTTTTTGTTCTTGAACTGGAGTCAAATTACCACAACAGCGTTTTAACTGGCGAATAGTTAGATTTGCTTCTCCTTGTTGCAAACCTTGTTGTAAACCTTGTTGCAAACCTTGTTGTAAACCTTTTTTCTCTCCAATTTGCAATACTTCTTGATAAAAACGGGTTTGAGTCACATCAGCTTCTTTGAGATTAAGCATTTTTTGAATCTCCTCTATAGTTAATTTACTGAACTTGTTCACTAATATCGCTTCTACTAAGTCTAATTTTAGCTTAAATTCCGTTTCCGATGTCGCACTGTCTAAAATTTGTCTGGCTTCTCCTGCTGCTTGGGCTTTAGGTGTTACTATTAATCTTAGTAGAGCTAAATTAACACTTAAATTGTCTTGATATAATAAATCTTCTAAATATAGTCTTTCTACTTGATTATTTAGTAAAATTTGATAGGGAATTTCTGATCCTAATTCGAGACGGTTATTTCTTAAAATTAGTAATCCATGCCAATTTCTACTAATTTCATATTGGTCAAGATAGCTAAAAATACCCCGAAAATAGCGAATATAAAATTTTGTATCTCTTTGCATTTGTGCTTCAAGAAATACTAGAGGTATCTCAGGATTATCATCAATAGGTGTTAATAATCCATCTAAACGGGTTTCTTTTTCTTTGATGACGGGGGCACTATATTCAAATTCACATTCTTTAGGAATACCAGGTATTAATTCTGCTATTAATCCCGGTTGATTTAAAAATATTCGGTAAAATAATTTGTCGGTTTTCATTTATGTTCTTCTAACCAACTTTCTAAATCGGCAATATTTTGAAAGTCCAATAAAGCTTCTCCTAAAGATTCTAGTTGAGGAATAGAAAGCGATCGCACTTTTTCTTCTTGAACTGGAGTCAAATTACCACAACAGCGTTTTAACTGGCGAATAGTTAGATTTGCTTCTCCTTGTTGTAAACCTTGTTGTAAACCTTCTTGTAAACCTTGTTGCAAACCTTGTTGCAAACCTTGTTGTAAACCTTGTTGTAAACCTTTTTTCTCTCCAATTTGCAATACTTCTTGATAAAAACGGGTTTGAGTCACATCAGCTTCTTTGAGATTAAGCATTTTTTGAATCTCCTCTATAGTTAATTTACTGAACTTGTTCACTAATATCGCTTCTACTAAGTCTAATTTTAGCCTAAATTCCGTTTCCGATGTCGCACTGTCTAAAATTTGTCTCGCTTCTCCTGCTGCTTGGGCTTTAGGTGTTACTATTAATCTTAGTAGAGCTAAATTAGCACTTAAATTGTCTTGATATAATAAATCTTCTAAATATAGTCTTTCTACTTGATTATTTAGTAAAATTTGATAGGGAATTTCTGATCCTAATTCGAGACGGTTATTTCTTAAAATTAGTAATCCATGCCAATTTCTACTAATTTCATATTGGTCAAGATAGCTAAAAATACCCCGAAAATAGCGAATATAAAATTTTGTATCTCTTTGCATTTGTGCTTCAAGAAATACTAGAGGTATCTCAGGATTATCATCAATAGGTGTTAATAATCCATCTAAACGGGTTTCTTTTTCTTTGATGACGGGGGCACTATATTCAAATTCACATTCTTTAGGAATACCAGGTATTAATTCTGCTATTAATCCCGGTTGATTTAAAAATATTCGGTAAAATAATTTGTCGGTTTTCATTTTTATGCTAATTTCATCCTGGTCAATGTCTCCCAAAATACTCCGAAAATAGGCACTCTATTTGCTCTCATAAAGGTGGGAAACAATAAAAATCCAGTTCTCTCCCCTTACTAAAGGGAGGGTTAGGGTGGGTTAATTAATTATCTTTACACAATACTTGATTAACACTTTCAGAAAAAATAAAATTAATTACTCCCATTAATTCTAGTAAGTTCTCTAAAACATAATATTTGATATTTTTAGTAAAAAAATCGTTCTTTAATTGTCCAAATTCCCAAAGTTTACCATTAGAAACAATACCAAATATTTTATGTTGTTGATTATTGTTTAGTTTTTGTGCTGCAATTAATTCAGCTAAACATTGTCCCCAACCTTCATCAAAGTTATCTTTTTTGGCTTCTACTAAAATTAAGTAAGGTTGATCTAATATCACTTTTCCTCTAGGAGAACGTTGAGCAACAATATAATCAGGTACTCCTGATAACTTTTCATCATAATTCAAAGCCTGATGACTCCAAAGTAACAATTTATCCTTGTATTTGAGCCAAATTTCCACTAAAATTGGAGAAATAATATTTTCACAGATAGCATATTCTGAATTAAATACTACTCCGTCTTTGAGTATTAATTCTAATCGATCAATGAAGTAAGGACTAATTTCAGAGAAATTTTCTTTGATAAAATTTTCTTCTTGGTATATCAGAGGAAACTCATTTAAAACATCTGCAATACTCTTATAGTTATTAAAGGACATTATTCACCTTCTGCAACTAAATAATTTAGATTTTTTTAATGGTAGCGTTATTCTGAGATTTATTTTAAATATTTTTGGATAATTTGATCTAGTTGAATTGCGCGTTTTTCAAAGGTATAATCTCTTAGAGGGTGTTTGAAAAGTTATGGTTGATGTGTCAAATATTTTTTACCCCACCCTAACCCTCCCCTTACTAAGGAGAGGGACTAAGGGGGGTAACAATGTGATGAAAATTACGGGATACGACTTTTCAAACATCCTCTTAAAGTGCGAGATTGTCCTGCTTTAGCTATAGCTTCTCTTTTATATTTTTAATAATAGCTTTGCTATTTTTTTAAGTTTTTCATATCTACTTATCCCTAAAAACGTTCCCAACAAATGAACTAAAATATCTGGCTGCAACCCCAAATAAGGTTGACACTGAATTGCTTGTAGATAACAGCGACGTGCATCATCTAGCATTTCAGCACCAAAGTATTGATCGGCTAATGTGAGATAATTAATCCCATAAATTCTTGACTTAGCTTTGCTTTTTTCATCTTGACGTTCAGTTTCATTAAACACTTGTTTTAGCACTTGAAAGATGATTGATTCCCCTGTTTTATCCAGAATAATAGATCGGTGATGGTTTTGAGGATGAACACGATAATCAGCTAATACTTGATCACAATAATAAAAATCCCACTTCTTAGCAATACTAGTTGAAAGATACCAATCGCAAAAATCAAATCCACGGGGTACAGGTAAACCTTCTGCCCATGCCTCTTTTCTAGCGATTGTAGTTGGTGCTGGTAAATAATTTTTTTCTAATAAGGGAATTAGTTCATTTCCCTTTGCTGGCAGATTTTGACGATGCACATTTCCGGCTGGGGCGGTGATTTTTCCTTGAGGATCAATCATGGCTATGTCACCATAGACTAATCCGACTTCCGGGTACTGTTGTAAGATAGGAACAACAGTTAATAAAAAATCCGGTCGGTAGCGATCATCTGAGTCTATTCTGGTAACAAACTGACCCATGGCTTCTTCAAAACCCCGATTAACAGTTGCAAAAGCTCCCTTATTCTTAGGGTGTCGAATATACCGGAGTCGAGAATCAGTATAAGAACGGACTACTTGTTCTGTGCTATCCGTGGAGGCATCATCAACAACGACAACCTCAAAATCATAATTTCCCTTTTGTGCAAAAATACTATCTAAGCATTCGGCAATATATTTTTCAGTGTTATATGCTGTTACGGTGAAGCTGACTAAGGGAGTTGATGAAAAATGAGTTGACATGACCACTTTGTTCTAGTTTAGAGATAATATCTTGACTGTTTATTAAGATAAACTTGATCAATTGACAAATGGATTCTATCATTGCTGGGTTTATTGTTTGACCAGTAGGTAATAAGAAAACTCGTTCGGCAACTTTTTCGGTCTGTGGTAATAGCAAACCAGCATGAGGAAAATAAGAGCGATAAGGTTCCATTCGGTGACAACCGGGATGAAAATAACGTCTAGCCAAAATATTTTCTGCCCACAATATTTCGATAAATTGATCCCGACTAAATTCTGTAATATCAGTATTTAACTCACAGACAATGTATTGATAATTAAACTTTTCAGATTCATCATAATCTAGAAGCCGAACAGCGGGAATTTCCGCTAATTGCTGTTGATAAAAATGGTAATTTCTTCGATTGATTTCAATTGTCTGTGCCATGTTTTTGAGGGAAGTTAACCCCATAGCTGCACTGACTTCATTCATTTTGCCATTGGTACCAATATAGACAACATTTTCATAGCCTGAAAAGCCAAAGTTTTTCATCAATCTAATTTTGGCTGCTAATTCGTCATCATTGGTGACAATTGCTCCCCCTTCTAGGGTATTAAAAAACTTTGTCGCATGAAAACTAAAAACTTCTGCATTGCCAAAGCCACCTATCATTTGACCGTGATAAGAACAGCCAAAGGCATGAGAACCATCAAATAAAAGCTTTAAGTTATGACGGTTCGCAATATCTGTCAGTGCTTCCACATTACAGGGTTGTCCCCAAAGGTGAACTGCTAAAATACCTGTGGTTCGGGGTGTAATTAGAGCTTCAATTCTATCTGGATCAATTAAATGAGTTACTGGGTCAATATCACAGAAAACTGGTGTAATTTCCTGCCACTGTAAAGCATGGGGAGTAGCTATAAATGTGAAAGAAGGGACAATTACCTCTCCAGTTAATCCAGAGGCTCTAATGGCAATTTCTAAGGCAACAGTGCCGTTACAAGCAGCGATACAGTGTTTGACTCCTAACAGTTGAGCTAGTTCTTGTTCTAATTGTTGGACAAAAGGACCATTATTAGATAGCCAACGATTATCTAAAATTGTATTGACGTGTTTGAGAAATAGTTCGCGATCGCCAATATTAGGACGACCAACGTGTAGTTTTTCTGCAAAAGTTGGGTCTGCACCAAATATTGCTAAATCTTCTAATTTGGTTTTTAACACTGATTAATAGTCTCCAAAATCAGAATTGTATTCTGCTATATAAAACCTAGACAAAACTAGACTTTACTTTCTACTTCAATGGGAGCATGGGAGCGGTTATCCCTCAGTAGACTTACACGCCTTAGCCAGACGCGATAAATTAATTTAATTGCGGCATTTAGATCCCTATCCATCTCAAAACCGCAGTTCTCACAGTGATAAATTCTTTCAGATAAAGAAAGATTTTCTTTTTTATATCCACAGTGGGAACAGGTTTTACTGGATGGATAAA